>NZ_AKJD01000213.1 GCF_000282515.1 Pseudomonas sp. GM80 | reverse complement strand
GCTTGAAGCTGTCGTCGAATGCTCTGCGTTTTTTGGTCATGAATAACTCCTCGATAGATGTATTTTCCACCTATCGGGGTGTCCGGGGAAATTAGACCACTGCAGGGCGCCAAAGCTGTAGAGGGCAATGGATCACGGGTACGATTTGAACTCAGCGGTGTGGTTGCGACTTTCCACCGTCCCCATCCAGACAAAGAAGCAAAGCCCTATCAGGTTCGTGATGCTCGGGCTTTCCTTGAACAAGCAGGAGTCTTTCCATGAATGTGATGAATTACAACGGGTATGCGGCCCGAATCGAATATAGCGATGAAGACGGCCTGTTCGTTGGTCACATCGCCGGCATCAAGGATGTTGTAGGTTTTCATGGGGAGTCAGTCAGAGAGCTTCGGGCAGCTTTTGAAGAAGCGGTTATTGATTATCTGGATACCTGCACCAAGCTCGGTCGAGCCCCTCAGAAGCCTTACTCCGGAAACCTGAGCCTGCGTTTAGCTCCCGCACTTCATGCAACCGTTGCGATCAAAGCGCAGTTGGCCAGCAAAAGTATCAATCAGTGGGTGGCTGATGTTCTTGACCGTGAAGCGCATGCATGATCTGGCATGTGGTCGAGCCGAAACTTGCGCGTCGCCCTGATGCTCTCAGTTCGCACCGAGGATAAAAAAGCCCCACAGACCATACGGCTGTGGGGCTTTTGCATTTCACAGGGTTACATCACCCTGTGCGTCCAATCATTCGCTTTCGCGGTTAAATTTCCTTGACCGGGGTTTCGCCCTGTACCGCTTTGATCAGCTCGATCACGTGCAGACAATCCGCTTTGTTCACGTACGATTCACCGCTGGCGATGGTCTCGTGGTTGCCTGCGCGCAGTCTCCAGCGCCATTGCCCTTTGCCGGTGCTCGAGGTGCCTCTGGATTGCCTGTAAATCTCGAAATACATTCAGTTCGCTCCATGCGATGGGTGTGTGCGACAGCCTGTGTGGCGCATCGACGCAAGCCTAGCGCAGGCGGGTTTTTTGGCTATCGAGGATTTGTTTCCAATCGTTCGCGAATGTTTCCGAGAACCGCGAGCCAGAGCGCAGGAATAGGCCTCTGGATTGGCCAATATGACGCCCTCTGACCCTTGCAACAGCGACGACGCTACTGCTTAATACGGGACGGCTCATGGCGTCGAAAATCAGTCGGCGACCGACAAACACTATAAAAAGAGCACTCCTTTGACTGAGCACGGAACGCAACAGGCCGGGCAGGTGACGTTATCGCTGGTGGTCCCCGTTTTTAACGAAGAGGACAGCCTTGACACGTTTCTGCAGCGCATCAATGAAGTCTTTCAGACGCAAGCGTTGATCGATCTTGAGCTGGTGTTCATCAACGACGGCAGCACGGATGCCACGCTTGAGCGTCTGCTTGAGCGGCAACGGCACGATCCCCGTCTGCGCATCGTCGACCTGAGTCGCAATTTCGGTAAGGAGGCGGCGTTGTCCGCCGGGTTGCAGATGGCGACCGGGCAGATCGTAGTGCCGATTGATGCGGACCTGCAGGACCCGCCGGAAATCATTTTGCTGATGATCGAACGCTGGCGCGAAGGCTATGAGGTCGTGCTCGGTCACCGCATCAGCCGTCGTAGTGACACTTGGGCCAAGCAGACCTCGGCGCACTGGTTCTATCGCCTGCATAACAAAATTGCCGAGCAACCGTTACCCGAGAACGTCGGCGATTTTCGCCTGATGGATCGCTGTGTGGTCGATGCCTTGCTGACGTTGCCCGAATCCCGGCGCTTCATGAAAGGCCTGTTCGCCTGGGTCGGTTTTCGCACCACTCACGTCGATTACGAGCGCCCGGAGCGCGTGGCCGGGCAGAGCAAGTTCAACGGCTGGCGGCTGTGGAACTTCGCCCTCGAAGGCATTACCAGTTTCAGCACCGAACCGCTGCGGATCTGGACCTACGTCGGGGCGCTGGTGTCGCTGGTGTCATTTGCCTTCGCCATTTTCATCGTTGTGCGCACATTGATCCACGGTATCGACATGCCCGGTTATGCCTCGTTGATGGTGGCCGTGACCTTCCTCGGTGGCCTGCAACTGATCGGCATCGGCGTGCTCGGCGAATACCTGGGCCGCACCTATATCGAATCCAAACGCCGGCCGGTTTATCTGGTGCGTCGCGTCTACGACCCCAAGGATTGACCCATGGATCTGAAGGAAACCGACATCCTCGGCGATAGCATCAACGAGCATTGGTATTACTGCGCCAAAGCCGCCGCCACCAGGCGTTTGCTGGGGGATCGTCCGATTGAGCGGATCCTCGATGTGGGCGCGGGGTCAGGTTTTTTTACCCATCATTTGCTCACGCATACCGATGCCCGGGAAGCGTGGTGCGTGGACATCAGCTATGCCGCCGACTCCAGCGCAACCACCGCCGGCAAACCGGTGCATTACCGTCGCGGTGTCGACACCCTCGATGCCGATCTGGTGCTGTTGATGGACGTGCTCGAGCATGTCGACGACGACCTCGGCCTGCTCAAGATGTATGTCGATAAAGTACCGTCGGGCAGCCGCTTTCTGATGACCGTGCCGGCGTTCCAGTTCATGTGGAGCGGTCACGATGACTTTCTCGAACACAAGCGCCGCTACACCCTGGCACAGTTCGAGACACTGGCCCGCGATGCCGGTTTGACGGTGCAGCGTGGCGCCTATTATTTCGGCGCGGTGTTCCCGATTGCGGCGGCGTTGCGCTTGTTGCCGCAAGGTGCGCAAGACCAACCGCCGCGCTCGCAACTCAAGCGTCATCACCCGCTGGTCAACACGGTGCTGAAGACCCTTTGTCGCCTTGAGCTGCCGTTGATGGGCATCAATCGTCTGGCCGGTTTGAGCGTTTTTGTATTGGCGCAGAAGCCGTGACCTCAGCGCAAAAAACGGCGTTGATCCAACGCGGTTTGCGCTTTGCCGTGACCGGATTGTTCGTGACGGCGTTGCATGCGCTGGTAGCCATTGCGTTCATCAATTTCATCAGTCCGTTACCACCCCTCGCCAATGGCGTGGCATTCGCCGTGGCGACGGTGGTGTCGTATGTGATCAACACCACCTGGAGTTTCTCGGCGCGATTGCAGGGCAGAACCCTGCTGCGGTTTCTGCTGGTGTCGGTCTGTGGGTTTCTGTTGGCGATGTTCGTCGCCTGGGCCGCGCAAATGGCCGGGCTCCACTATTTGCTGGGCATCGTCGCCGTGGCGTTGACGATTCCGGCATTCACTTTTGTGCTGCATAACTTCTGGACGTATCGATGAGGGATTTGAACAAGCATCCGGCCCTCGCGCTGCTGCCATTGCTGCTGGGAGTCCTCGCTTTTTTTCTGGTGATCGGCCCGCGCGCGCTGGATCCGCAGAACATTGCCTGGTTGAAGGACGGCGACCCGGCGACGCATTACCTGGGCTGGTTGTATTTCCGGCATGCCCCTTGGACGTTTCCGCTCGGGCTCAACCCGTCTTATGGGCTGGAGCTGGGCAGTGCGATCATTTTTTCTGACTCCAATCCACTGCTGGCACTGCTGTTCAAACCGTTCAACGGCTGGCTGCCGGAGACGTTCCAGTATTTCGGATTCTGGCTGCTGCTCTGTTTTGTTCTGCAAGCCTGGTTCGCCTGGAAGCTGCTCGGTCTCATCACCAACAACCCCGTGCTGCGGCTGTTAGGCGCCGGTTTATTGGTGTTTTCGCCGCCGATGTTTTTGCGCACGGGCGGACATCTCTCCCTTGCCGGACATTTCCTGATCCTCGCCGCCCTTTATCTGGCTCTGCACCCGGCGCTAGCACGGCGACGACTGGCATGGGGCGTGTTACTCGCCGCGACGGCGCTGGTGCACGCCTATCTGTTGGTCATGGTGGCATTGATTTGGGTGGCTGATCTGCTTGGGAAAATCATGATCGGTAAACTGACGCGCCGCTGGGGATTGGTCGAGTTTGTCAGTCTGTTCGCCCTGGTCAGTGTGTGTTGTTGGCAAGCGGGTTATTTCAGCATTGTCGATGGGGCGGGCGGTGGAGGTTTCGGTTGGTATCGGATGAATCTGGTATCCCTGTTCGACGCTGATGGGTGGTCTTACGTACTGCCTGGATTTGTGAAGGGCGGCGGGGACTACGAAGGCTTCAACTATTTGGGGCTCGGTGTTCTGCTGCTGGTGCCATTGGCGGGTATTGCCATTGTCCGAAGCAAGATCGGCGTCAAGGCGTTGCTCAGCCGTTGGCCATGGTTATTGCTGGCGATGATCGGGTTGACCGTATTTGCGCTGTCCAATCAAATCGGCCTGGGGGCACAAACGTTCAGCTACCCGTTACCGAAAGCCATCGAGGGACTGGCGAGCATTTTCCGGGCATCGGGTCGCATGTTCTGGCCGGTGTTCTATGCCATCGTGTTGCTGATTCTGTTTCTGGTGGTGCGCGGCTATCGACCGGTGATCGCCATGGGGCTGCTGGCGGTGGCGCTGACGGCGCAAGTCGTCGACAGCCACATCGCTTGGGCGGGTCTGAGAGCGGCAAAAATGGTGCCGCAAACTTCGGTTTGGGCCAGCCCGATGCAAAATCCGTTCTGGAACAACGCGGCCGCCTACTACAAGAATATTCGTGTGCTGAGCCCCAAAAACCAGACAGATCAGTGGCAGGTCATTGCCGATTTTGCCGCGACTCATGGCTTGAAGACCGACGCAGTTTATATGGGGCGCATGAGTCCCAAGGCGCTCGACAACGCCCAGCGTGATGCGCAACGCCGGCTGAGCACTGGGCGATACGAAGCTGACTCGCTGTACATTCTTGACGATGATTCGCTGGAACTGGCGATCAAAAATGTTCACAGCGATACCGATCTGCTGACCAGGGTTGACGACTTCGTCGTACTGGCGCCTGGCTGGAAGCGCTGCGCTCAATGCCTGGCGATGGTCGATGAGGGGCATGCGATGTCACTGGTGCCCCTGAGCCAGCCGGGGTTGGTGCAGGCGTTCAATCGCAAGAGCCGTCAGTTGGTCAAAGGTTGGGCTGCTCCGGAAACCTGGGGCACCTGGAGTGAGGGCCAGGACGCGGAAATTGCGCTGCGTGTAGCGCCGGGCACCACCTCGATCGTGATCGACGTTCTGGCTTTCGTCATGCCCCCCAAGCTGACTCAGCGGGTCATCGTCAGTATCAATGGGGTTGAAGCCTTGTCGACACGTCTGACGCAGGTTCAGGGCAATTTGCTGGAAATCCCGCTGAGCGCGGCGATCCGGGAAACATTGGTGGAGGGGCGGGTTTTGAATATCCAGTTGCATTTGCCCGACGCTACCAGCCCCAGAAACCTGGGATTGAACGATGATGCGCGGCTGATGGGTTTGGGGTTGAAGTCACTGACCGTTCGCTGAATCCTCTGTCGGCGGCGCAAAGGTTTATGGACGCCGGGCCCCGTGCGTTTCTACACTGCCGGTATTCCGGGGGCAGGGGGCAATGGATGAACCGCAATGAACTACGCAAGGCCGACATCAACCTGATGGTGGTGTTCGAGACCTTGATGCTCGAACGCAACGTGACCCGGGCGGCCGAGAAGTTGTTTCTCGGTCAGCCGACCATCAGCTCGGCGCTCAACCGCTTGCGCACGATGCTCAACGATCCGCTGTTCATCCGCGTCGGCCACCGCATGGAGCCGACCGCCCGCGCCGAAGATATCTTCCGTCATCTCAAGCCGGCGCTCGATTCGCTGTCGGTGGCGCTGAGCCTGACCCGCGATTTCGATCCGGCCGTGAGCACCATGACTTTTCGCATCGGCCTGTCCGATGACGTCGAGTTCGGCCTGCTGCCGCCGCTGTTGCGTGCTCTGCGCCAGGAAGCGCCGAATGTGGTGTTTGTGGTGCAACACGTCGATTACTGGCGCATCCCCGACTTGCTGGCGGCGGGCGACATTACCGTCGGCATCAGCCAGACCCGTGGCCTGCCGGCCAATGCCAAGCGCAAACTGTTGCGGCACATTCAGCCGAGCATCCTGCGTGCCGATGCTTCTGACACACCGCTGACCCTCGATGAATATTGCGCGCGGCCGCACGTGCTGGTCTCACACACGGCCAACGTCAGCGGTTTCGCTGACGAGTGGCTGGCGGAACTCGGCCGCACGCGCCAAGTGGTGTTGTCGGTGCCGCAATACAGTGCGTTGCCGGCATTGCTCGCCGGCACCGACCTGATTGCCAGCCTGCCGGATTACACCGCCGCCGCCATGGCCACCTCCGGGTTGCTGTTCAAGGAGCCGTTCCCGTTCAAGACGCCGACGCTCGATCTGTCGATGGTCTGGCTCAGCCATGTCGACAGTGATCCGGCGGAGCGCTGGTTGCGCTCCAGGCTGGAGCAATTCATGAGCGAACGGCCACTCAACCCCCTGTAGGAGCTGCGGCACGCTGCGATCTTTTGATTTTCAAATCTCGAGATCAAAAGATCGCAGCCTCGTTTCACTCGACAGCTCCTGCAGGGGGTGGTGATGGGGCGCATGTGCTATATGTACGACCTTTCTGCCAACTGACCGGGGACTTGCAATGCCACATCTGCACATGGAATACACCGCCAACCTGCCGCAATTGAACGCTGACGTCGCGTTGATCCGGCTCAACAACACCCTGGTGGGGTCCGGTCAGTTTGCAGCGGAGTTCGATATCAAGAGCCGTGCGGTGAAGGTCGAGACCTTCAAGGTCGGCACTGCCATGAGCGAGCGCGCTTTTGTCTACGTGAAGCTGGCGCTGCTCAGCGGCCGTTCGCCCGAGATCAAAAAGCAGCTGTCGCAAAGTCTGTTGGCCGTGCTGCAGGATCTCTGCGAATGGCCGGCCGGGGTCGAAGTGCAGTTGTGTGTCGAGCTGGTCGACATTGATCGCGAGTCCTACAGCAAAACCGCCATCGGCGCGTAGGAATCAGACTGCCTCCAGTTCGCTGCACACTTTGATCACCTGCTCGCGCAGCCAGACGTTGGCGCTGTCCTGGTCGACGTTCTGGCTCCACTGCATGTCGAGGGTGAAGCCCGGCAAACCGTTTGGCGCCTCGCAGTGATTGAACACCGCCTCATTGGTCAGCAAACGCTGAATGCGCCGGGGCAGGGTGAGGATGAAGTCAGTGCCGGTGATCATCTTCAACGCTGCGCTGTAACTGTTCGAACGTGCCACGATCTGGCGCTTCTGCGCCTGTCGCGCCAGCCAGCCGTCGACCATGTTGGTGGTCGACGTCCACGGCGTCGGGAACACATGCCGACGTTCGGTAAAGGCTTGCAGACTCAGACGCGGCTCCAGTGGCGTGGCGCGTTTGTCGAAGACGCAGACCAGATCATCTTCAAGCAGCATCCGCGATTTCAAGTCGGTGTGATGACGGTGGAAGTTGGGACCGAAACTGATCACCAAGTCGAGTGTGCCGTCGCGCAACTCATCTGCCGGCACATCGGTTTCAAACTTGTGCATGTTGACCATCACCGGCAAATCATCGAAGTCGAAGCGCTTCAACAGGCGCGGCAGGATCAATTGCTCGAAGTATTCCGGGGCGCAGATATTGAAGGTGACCGCTTGTTGGGTCGGGTCGAACACCGGGGCACCGGCGTGACACAAATTGATGCTTTCGAGGATCTTCTGCACATGGCCGTACATGCTGCTGGCCTTGTAGGTCGGGCGCATGCCGGTGCGGGTATTGATGAACAGTTCGTCTTCGAAACTGGTGCGCAGTTTTTTCAGGCAGTAACTGACCGTGGACTGACTGACACACAGCGTTTCCGACACATCGGTGACGCTGCTCTGCTCATAAACGGCGATAAACACCATGAGATCCTGCATGTCGAGCTTTCGAAGCAAGTTACTGTTCAGCATCCATTCCGTCCCGCTGTGCTCCTTGCGCTGAATCCGCGCAAACGTGTGCGAACGATCCTAGCGGAACGATGGTGCCAGGACAAAGCCTTGTAGGACGTTTCACGGACAGTTGTGGGACAGAAAGTTTTAGCAACACGACGTCATGCTTCAAACCGCGAAAAGATGGCCAGAAGCCTTTAGCCCGATCAGGAAAAATGCCGCGCATAGTGCCGTGGATCGAAGCGCAACACCATCAGCAGCATCACCACCATGACGGCAGTCAACGACCACCACGCCCACTCGAAGCTGCCCAGTTGATCGCGGATCATACCCGCCATCAGCGGCGAGAGGCCGGCAATCAGATAGCCAATGCCCTGCACGAACGCCGTCAGGCCGCCCGCACGTTGCGGGTTGTCGAGGTGATCGAGCGAGACAATCAGGCTCATCGGGAACAACCCGCCGATGCCCAGGCCCAGCAGACACGGCCAAAGCAGGCTGAGGTGCTGCGGGCTGAGGATCAACCCACAGAAGCCGGCAATGATTAGCCCGAGCAGGGCCATCAGCACCCCGCGCCGGTCGCGGCGGCGATTGGCGATGGCGGGCACCACCAAACCGGAAATTACCTCCATGGCCGTCAGAAAACCTAACAGCAGGCCGGCGTTTTGTTCGCTCCAGCCTTTTTCCACGTAGTACGGCGCCAACCATGCCAGCACGCAGGTGTAGGACGCCGTCCCCAAACCGAAGAACAGTGCGAGTAACCAGGCGCGGGAATTGCCGAAAAAGGATTCTTTTTTTGTCACCCGGGGCGTGGCGGGCGGCAGGTTGGCGCGCTGCGTCCAGCCGAACACCAGGGCCAGCAGCGCCAGTCCGGCCCAGATGGCCAGGCCCACACGCCAACTGCCGGTTTGCATCATCACCAAGGGTGCGAACGAGGCCGCAATCGCTGCGCCGCCCATGATCGAGGTGACATACAAGCCCATGCACAGCGCCACGTTGTCGGCGAAACGCGATTTGATCAGCGCCGGCATCAACGCCTGAATCAGCGCGATGCCCACACCTGCCAGCACAGCGCTGGCAATCAATTGCGCAGCAGAGTCGACAAACAACCGCGCCAACGTTGCCAGACCAATGATCAGCAGCGACAGCAGCACCGTGCGCTGTTCGCCCAGACGCTGACTGATGCCGATAGCGAAAAACATCGCCAGTCCCATCGCCATGACCGGCAGCATGGTCAGCAGCGAGGCGAGGCTGAAGCTCAATGGAATATCGCCGCGAATTGCCGAGAGCAATGGCCCGATGGCCGCCATCGACGGCCGCAGATTCACCGCGACCAACACAATGGCGAGCATCAGCCAGACGGTGGAGCGGGAGGTGGTGCGCACGTTTTCCATCATCAAACCTTTGATACCTGAGGTCGAGGATTAGGCGCGCGACCCGCAGAGCCAGGCAAACCAGAAAATCCACGCCCGTGCCTAAAAATCAAATACCCCGCCCCTGTAGGAGCTGCCGAAGGCTGCGATCTTTTGATCTTGCTGTTAAAAAACAAAAATCAAAAGATCGCAGCCTTCGGCAGCTCCTACACGGTTAAGTTTTTGCTGAATAATTCGGCGCCAACTAATCGTTGGCGTCTTTTTCACAAAAAATTGATGGTTGCCTGCCTAAAGTTTGTCATGCCTTGGTTAATGAATTTTTCACAATTAACCCGTGGCCAGTCTTTTCAGGAATAGCCCACCTTTATGTTGAAGTTAAAAGCCGTGCGCCCGGAATGGGTGACGTTGATTGCCAGCGCCTTTCTTTTGATCGGCTGCAACTTTGTCCTTTGGCAGCATCTGTTCGAGATCACTGCCGCCGATGGCAAGGGTATCGCCATGCGCGTGGCTTTCGGGCTGATGATCCTGGCGGCGTTCAACATCGTACTGACCTTTCTGGCCTTTCGTCCGCTGCTCAAGCCGCTGTTGACCCTGATCTTTCTGATCAGCGCCGGCGTGGCGTATTTCATGAGTCAATATGGCGTCATGATCGATGCCGGGATGTTCCGTAACTTTGCCGAGACCAATGCAACGGAAGTGCGTGATCTGCTCTCGTTGAAGTTGTTTTTTTATATGTTGTTGCTCGGTGTTTTACCGTCGTGGTTATTGTGGAAAGTGCCGGTCAATTATCGTCGCTGGCACCGTGAATTGATCAGCAAAGTTATTGTCAGTGTGGCCTCGGTAGCGGTTATTGGTGGGGTGGCATTGGCCAACTATCAGGGCTTGTCTTCGCTGTTTCGCAATCACCACGAAATTCGCTTGATGCTAGTGCCGAGCAACTACATCGGCGCGTCGGCCGGTTACCTGCGTGAGCAAGTGGTATCGGCGCAGCAACCGTTCATCAAGATCGGCGAAGACGCCCAGCGCAATCCCGACCTGAAACTTCAGCCGCGCAAATCCCTGACCGTGCTGGTGGTCGGTGAAAGCGCTCGTGCCGAGAACTTCGGTATTCTCGGGTATGACCGCGACACCACGCCGAAACTGGACAAGGAAGCCGGGCTGATCGCCTTTACCGATGTGCATTCCTGCGGTACGGAAACCGCGGTTTCGGTGCCGTGCATGTTCTCCAACATGGGCCGCAAGGACTACGACGCGAGCAAGGCGAAGAATGAAGAGGGCCTGCTCGATGTGCTCCAGCGTGCCGGTATCGATGTGATCTGGCGCGATAACCAGTCCGGCTGCAAAGGCACTTGCGATCGGGTCACGCTGCAGGATGTCAGCAACTTGAAAGACCCGGCGTTGTGCGCCAACAGCGAATGCCGCGACGAAATCCTGTTGCAGGGTTTGCAGAGCTTTATCGACCATCTGGACAAAGATACCGTGCTGGTGCTGCACCAGATGGGCAGCCACGGCCCGGAATATTTCAAGCGTTATCCGAAGGAGTACGAGCACTTCACCCCAGTCTGTGAAAGTAACGCACTGAACAATTGCAGCCGCGAAAGTATCGTCAACGGCTACGACAACACCCTGGTGTATACCGACCATGTGCTGTCGAGCCTGATCGATGTATTGCGCAGCAATCAGGACAAAGTCGATACCGCGATGTTGTATCTGTCGGACCACGGCGAATCGTTGGGCGAGTACAACTTGTTCCTGCATGGCACGCCTTACATGCTGGCGCCGGAACAACAGAAGCATGTCGCGATGCTGGCGTGGTTCAGTGACAGTTATCAGAAGGCCTATTCGGTCGACACCCATTGCCTGCAGATGAGCCGCGACAAACCGCTGAGTCAGGACAACCTGTTCCACTCGATGCTTGGCCTGCTGGAAGTGAAGAGCTCGGTCTATCAGCCCGATCTGGACCTGTTCGCCGGGTGCCGCGGCGCGGTGATCGACGGCGTGCTAGCCAAGGACTGAACCCGCCCCCTGTAGGAGCTGCCGAAGGCTGCGATCTTTTGCTCTTGCCCTTAAAAACAGGATCAAAAGATCGCAGCCTGCGGCAGCTCCTACTGGTAATGGCTCTGCCTGCAACGCGTGTAAGACTATTCTTTCCCTTGGGCAGGACATTTCGTTACAGCTCTTGCCCTTCGCAGGCGCGTAAATCGCCAGTGGCGATATATACTGCGCGCCATTCTTCAAGGGAGAGCCGTGTGGCCATCGATATTCACTGGATTCGCGACAACGAAAGCCTCGCGCAGTTTTGCGCCGAGTGGCAGCAGCTGCCGTTCGTTGCCCTCGACACCGAATTCATGCGGGTCGACACCTTCTACCCGATTGCCGGTCTGTTACAGGTCGGCGACGGCAAACGCGCCTACCTGATCGATCCGTTGACCATCAACGCCTGGCAACCGCTGGCGGCGCTGCTGGAGAACCCGGCGGTGCTCAAAGTCCTGCACGCGTGCAGTGAAGACCTTGAAGTGCTGTTGCGCCTGACCGGCAGCCTGCCGGCGCCGCTGTTCGACACACAACTGGCGGCCGCTTACCTGAACCTCGGTTTCTCGATGGGCTACTCGCGGCTGGTGCAGGCAGTCCTCGGCATTGAATTGCCCAAGGGCGAAACCCGTTCCGACTGGTTGCAGCGCCCGCTGTCCGACACGCAAATCAGCTACGCCGCCGAAGACGCCGTGCATCTGGCGGAAGTTTTCGTACAACTGCGACCGAAACTGTCTGACGACAAATTCGCCTGGGTGCTGGAGGACGGTGCCGAACTGGTCGCCAACCTGCGCCGCGAAACCGATCCATACGAGGTTTACCGCGACGCCAAACTGGCGTGGAAACTCTCCCGCGCGCAACTGGCGGTACTGCGTGAGCTGTGCGCCTGGCGTGAAACGGAGGCGCGTGCCCGTGACCTGCCGCGCAACCGCATTGTCCGCGAGCACTCGCTGTGGCCGCTGGCCCGCACGCAACCGGACAATCTCGCGGCGCTGGGCAAAATCGAAGACATGCACCCGCGTACCGTGCGTCAGGACGGCCAGTTTCTGCTTGATCTGATCAAGCGCTCTGGCAGTGTGGGGCCTGATCAATGGCCGCCCGCTGTGCCGGAGCCGTTGCCGGTCGAAGCCGCTGCACTGATCAAACAGCTGCGTGCATTGGGTCAGGCTGAGGCCGAGCGTCTGGACATCGCGCCGGAACTGATGCTGCGCAAGAAAACCCTCGAAGCCCTGGTCAAAAGTGGCTATCCCGAGGGTCCTTACCAATTGCCTGAGTCGTTGCGTGGCTGGCGCCGCGAACTCATGGGCCAGACGCTGCTCGACAGCCTGGCCACCGCCGGAGAACAGCCTTGAAGCGTATTTGCTCTATTTACCAAAGCTCGAAGCGCAAGGGCATGTATCTCTATGTGCTCAAGAGCGATGAGTTGGAACGCGTGCCCGAGGCCCTGATGGCGGCCTTCGGCAAAGCCATATTTACCTTCAGTCTGGTGTTGACGCCCGAGCGTAAACTGGCCAGTGAAGACATCGTTGTGGTGCTGGAAAACCTCGACAAGCAGGGCTACCACCTGCAAATGCCGCCGGCCGAGGACGAGTACATCGAGCACTTGCCCGAAGAGTTGCTGCGACGCAACGACCCGGTCTGATCCGCGAGGCTCTATTCTGGGCCTCGGTTAACCCTGGAACTGTTTTTACCGCGATGGCCGACCGAAATCCGGTGGCCGTCTGCACGGTTTGCGAAAGGTTTGAAGATGCGCGTTCTGATTGCTGAACACGACCACGCGATATACGCCCGCTTGCTGCGTCAGGCAGCGCCCGAGCTTGAAGTGCTGACCAGCGGCGACTCTGCCGAACTGGCGCGGCTGGCGACGGATTGCCCGGTGTGGCTGGGGCAACCGGATCTGCTGGCAACCCTGCTGCGGCAGGGCCATCAACCGCAATGGCTGCAATCGACCTGGGCGGGCATCACGCCGCTGCTGGCCGACGGCTTGCGCCGCGATTATCACCTGACCAGGGCGGTGGGGATTTTCGGTCAGGTGATGGCCGAGTACGTGCTGACCTACATGCTCGGTCACGAGCGCGAAGTGTTGGCGCGGCTGGTCAGCCAAGTCGAGCGCAAGTGGGATAACCGCACCGGCCAGAGTCTGGTCGGGCGCAAAGTCCTGATCGTCGGCACCGGTGACATCGGCCAGAGCGTGGCGCAGTTTCTGCTGCCGTTCGGCGTCGAGCTGTACGGCATCGCCAGCAGTGCCCGCGAGCAGGCGCCGTTTGTCGAAGTCGGTTCGATGGCGGATCTGCCGCGTCTGGTCGGCGAAGTTGATTACGTGGTCAATCTGCTGCCGAACACTGAGCACACCCACGATATCTACGACGCGGCGCTGTTCAAGCAATTCAAGCCGACCGGGTTGTTCATCAACGCCGGGCGCGGTGTGGCGGTGGTGGATGCGGATCTGGTCGAAGCCTTGAAGGAAGGGCATCTGGCCGGTGCAGTCATCGACGTTTGCCGTCAGGAGCCATTGCCACAACGGCATCCGTTCTGGACCGCGTGGGGCTTGCTGCTGACCGGGCACAGCTCGGCACCGACGTCGCCGTCGTTGATGGTGCAGTTGTTTGTCGACAACCTGAAGGCGTATCAGGCGAGCGAGGCGTTGCGCGGGGAAGTGGATTTCAATCGCGGCTACTGATCCCCTCGCTTCAGATCATTCCCACGCTCTGCGTGGGAATGCCTCAAGGGACGCTCCGCGTTCCCATGGGACGCAGAGCGTCCCGGGCTGCATTCCCACGCAGAGCGTGGGAACGATCAACTCCTGTAGGAGCTGCCGAAGGCTGCGATCTTTTGCTTTTAGAGGGTGAAGTCGCCTTCAGCTGCCAGTTCGCTCAGCGGGCGGCGCGGGCTCGGTTCTTCGCGCGCTTGCAGGTACTCGGCCAGCGTTGCCTTGTCACCCAACTTGCCCACCGCAACCGCCGCATGCAGCGCATAACCTTGCGGAATATTCAGTTCCTTGCGCGTCAGCTCCTGATCGAACCCGGCCATGCCGTGGGTGTGCCAGCCGCTGAGACTCGCTTGCAGCGCCAGATGGCCCCACGCCGAACCCGTGTCAAAGGTGTGCCACAGTGCTGGCGTTTCTTCCGTCGCGCCCGGAGCAGTGAAGGTGGTTTTCGAAATCACGATTACCAGTGCCGAGGCATGCTGCGCCCAGCTACGGTTGAACTCATTGAGCAAGCCCAGGTAACGCTGCCAGTTCGGCGTGTCGCGACGGGCGTAGAGGAAGCGCCATGGCTGCGAGTTGTACGCCGACGGTGCCCAGCGCGCTGCTTCGAAGAAGCTCAGCAGGGTTTCTTCCGGGATCGCTTCACCGGTGAAAGCGCGCGGCGACCAGCGGTCAGTGAATTGCGGGTGAATGGCGTATTCGGCAACACGAGGGTTGGCACTCATCGAGAGATTCCTTGCTACGGTTGAATAAGAGATTCGAACGAAAACCCGGCGGGATCAGTTGCGCTGAACGATGAGGGTTTTCCGAGCCTGAGGGTTCACCGGCGTGTAACGCGGTCGAGCGTTAATGGCACTGGGGCAGGGCTCCTTGCGACAGGCAAAACTACTTGCCTGCGCAAAAGCTGACAAGCCCTGTGCAACCGATAGTCGCCAGCGCTTGGCCGACAAGGCCTTGGGCACTAGACTGGCGGCCTTTTCACCACCTGATGTTGATGCTTGAGCCATGGCCGCCGAAGTCGAACCGTTCTGGAAACACAAATCCCTCGATCAGTTGAATCACCAGGAATGGGAATCGCTGTGCGACGGCTGTGGTCTGTGCTGCCTGCAAAAACTCGAAGATGAAGAAGACAACAGCGTCTATTACACGCGCATCGCCTGCAAACTGCTCGACCTGAACACCTGCCAGTGCAGCGACTACCCGAATCGCATCAAGTTTGTCCCCGACTGCATTCAGCTCACACCGGGCCAGGCCGAAGAGTTCAAATGGCTGCCGCCGACCTGCGGGTATCGTCTGGTCAGCGAGGGCAAGGACCTGCCGCTGTGGCATCACTTGGTCTGCGGCGACCGTGACGCGGTGCACCGCGAGCGGATTTCCCAGTCCGGGCGCATGCTCGCCGAGGGCAGCGTGCCGGAAGACGATTGGGAAGATCACCTGATTTTCCGCGCGGGTTAACTGAACAATCTGTAGCGAGGGAGCTTGCTCCCGATCATTCGGGCCTGCGAGCAGGCTCGCTAGCCACAAGGAGTGTGTATGGCTGTGGGATTGCCTCAGGCGCTGCTCGTCGTACTGCTGGCGCTGAGCGCACCGGTATGGGCGGCGCAGAAAGTCGACCTCGATTACCACGTGCGCCTGTTGCCGCAAAGCGATCAGGCCGAAGTGCGCCTGACCCTGGCCAAAGGCGAAGCCGTGCGCAGCCTCGATTTCGACCTCGGCGACGGCAGCCATTACAGCGACTTCAAGGCCGACGGCCAATGGCTGCTGACGCCGGGCACACACGCTCGCGGCGTCTGGCGGCCGACCCGTGACAAGGCCAGCCTGACCTACCGCGTACGCATTAGCCACGGTCGCAAGAACGGCAGCTTCGACACACGCATGACCCCGAGTTGGGCGTTGATGCGCGGCGACGATTTGGTGCCGCCGGCCAAACTCGATCAACAGGACGGCACCGAACTGGTCGCGCGCCTGCAATTCGAATTGCCCGACGGTTGGAAAAGCGTCGAAACCGCGTGGCCACGTATCGGCAAAAACAAATTCCGCATCGATAACCCGTCACGGCTGTTCGACCGCCCGACCGGCTGGATGCTCGCCGGCCACCTCGGCAGTCGCCGCACGCGACTGGGCGAAACCGAAGTCACCGTGGCTTCGCCGCAAGGGCAGGGCATGCGCCGCATGGACGTGCTGACGTTGCTGACATTCGTCTGGCCGCAGGTGCAGGCGGTTTACCCACGGCATCCGGCGAAACTGTTGATCGTCGGCGCCAATGACCCGATGTGGCGTGGCAGCCTTGGCGCGCATGAATCGATCTTCGTGAATAGCCGATTGCCGCTGGTCAGTGAAAGCGGCAGCAGTGCATTGGTGCGGGAGCTGGCGCAGGTGTTCGGACGGATCAATGACGAGCAGCGCAGCGACTGGATCAGCGAAGGCTTTGCCGAGTATTACGCGATCGAACTGGTGCGCCGCGCCGGTGGCATGAGTGATGAGCGCTATCAGAGTTTGCAGGCGAAACTGGCCAAGGACAGTCAGAAAGTCACGACGTTGCGTGGCGCGCAGATCAGCACGGCGCAGGTGTCAAAAGCGGTGATTTTGTTGCAGGAACTAGATCGCGAGATTCGTCTGCAAACGCGTAACAAGCGCTCGCTGGATGATGTGTTGCGGGGTGCGATGCATTTGGGGACGGTGAGTACTAAAGAGTTTGTGCGACTGGCTGAGAGTGTGCTCGGCGAGTCTTCGAAAGTCCTTGATACCGAGTTACTGCAATAAAGAGCAAAAGATCGCAGCCTTCGGCAGCTCCTACATGTGGAGTGCGTTTGCCTGTAGGAGCTGCCGCAGGCTGCGATCTTGTGCTTTTAAACCCCGGCTTTCGGCGATTTCACTGAATCATTGCCGGTCACCGTCGCCGAGCTGGTCGCTGCTTCGGCATTCGCCTTCAGCTTGCTCAATTCTTCCCCGGCACGCTCGATCTTCGCCCGCACGTTGTTCATGTCCTGACGACTCTTCTCGATCAGGCTTTTCACCGAACTGTGCCCGGTAATCCCGCGGGCCATGGCCACGCCTCCGATCGCCACCTGAATCAGACCGAACACACCGCCACGGCGCAGGCCCTTGCCGACCATGATCACGCCACCGGCCAATGAGCCGATACGCTCCCAGCCTTCGACGTTCTGCTCGGAACGGCTTTGGAACGGGGTGGATTCGATACGCTCGACGCGTTTGAGCTCGGTCATGATCTTTCTCCAGGCAATGAATAATGGATAAACAAGCTGACTGCGCAAGCGGCCAGCTTGTTCCATCGGATATTCGACGCTTTAGCGGAATTTTGGCCCGGAGCGGGTGTTCAAGCCTTTGGCCATGCGGTCGTAGAGCACGACGTTGACCGTGGCGGCGAGGTTCATGCAGCCGGTGGTCGGGATGTACACAACGTCTTCGCACCAGTCGCGGATTTCTTTATCCAGCGAGCCGTCTTCCGGGCCGAAGATGTACAGCGCGCGATCCGGGTGGGTGTATTCCGGCAGCGGGCGGGCGCCCTCGACCAGTTCTACGGCAACCGGTACGCAGTTGAGCGGGAGGATCTTTTTCAGATCGTCGATGCCGATCAGCGGGATGTCGTAGTGCACGCGCTTGGTGTCGGTGACGAAATCGGCGGCGCGTTCATAACGCTTGCCGGTGTAGAACACCGATGCCACGCCATAGCAGCCTGCGGCGCGCATCACCGAACCGACGTTCTCCGGTGATTTGGGGTTATACAAACCAATGCAGCTGTACCGTTTGTCTGCCACGAGCGGGGTGCCTTCGGGAAAAAAGAGCGCGATTATACGGGGATTGGGGGAGTGCGGGCAGATTCGAGATCTGCGGTGTCTGGCCCGGCCTCATCGCTGGCAAGCCAGCTCCCACAGGTTTCCTGGATACACACAAAATTTGTGAACGAGCCTGATCACTGTGGGAGCTGGCTTGCCAGCGATGGGGCCAGTTCAGGCGATGAAGATCATTAATCTTCTTTTTTCATCAGCCCGGCGAGGGCGGCAAACGGGTTGTGCGTCGCCTTGGCAATCTTCGGCGTGCTCAGCGAGCCTTCGCTGAAGTACTGCTGATCGGTATACCGCGAATGTTCGTTGTCGTGGCAATACAGGCACAACAATTCCCAGTTCGAGCCGTCTTGCGGGTTGTTGTCGTGGTTGTGATCGCGGTGGTGCACGGTCAGTTCGCTCAGGCGCTTGCCGGAAAATTCACGGGTGCAGCGGCCACAGACGTGCGGGTACATCTTCAGGGCCTTGTCGCGATAGCCCATTTCCTTGTCGCGCTGGTTGTCGGCGAGGATGCGATCCAGCTTCGACGTATTGGTTGGGGTGGACGAACTCATGGGTTCACCTTTGTAAAAGACTAATGACGGTTATGCGCAGAGTTTAGCTCAGCCCTTGAGCTTCTCGGCAATCCAGATTGTGTGCCGCGTGCCCTTGTTGCCGTGGGCGAAGACCTGGACCTCTTCGGCCTTGAAACCGGCCTTCTTCAATTTGTCGGAAAACAGCCGATCAGCGCTGGCCGACCACACCGCCAGTACGCCTTTCGGACGCAATGCCTTGGCGCAGGCATTCAGGCCAGCGGCGGAGTACAGCCAGCTGTTGGCCTTCTGGGTCAGGCCTTCGGGGCCGTTGTCGACGTCGAGCATGATTGCGTCGAAGCCGTTCGGTTCGCTTTGCAGTACCTTGGCCACATCTTCCTGACGGATGACGGTGCGCGGATCGAGCAACGGCCGGCCGGACTTCTCGCCGAGCGGGCCACGGTTCCACTCGACCACGCCGGGCACCAGTTCAGCGACCACCACCTCAGCGGTCTTGCCCAGATGCTTGAGCGCCGAGGCGAGGGTGAAACCCATGCCCAAGCCGCCGATCAGCACCCGCGAATCCGGCCGCCCAGCGACCTTGCGGCACGGAATCTCGGCCAGCGCATCTTCGGAACCGTGCATGCGCGTGTTCATCAATTGCCCGCCGTCGCCGCCCTGGATCTTGATGACGAAATCCTCGCCATACTCGAACAGGCACAGGGCACCGCCGCTTTCAGGGATCGGGGTGGTGTCGAGCAGAACGAAACGTTTCATGGAAATCTCTACAAGGGGGAAGGCAAGCAGGCCCGTTGGGAGTAGCCTGAGCGCAGACTAGAGGCCAAACGGAGCCCTTGATGAAGCGCACCATTCTAACGGTCATTGCCCTGGCCGCGCTCACGATTACTGCAGCGCAGGCGCAACAGACGATTCCGCTCAGCCCGGCGCCGCAACCCGGCTCGCCCGGTACTGCAACGCCGACACCGTATCCGCAGATCACCCCGATCAACATTCCCAAGTCTGGCGCCGGCAGTGGCAGGCCGCCG
>NZ_AKJD01000212.1 GCF_000282515.1 Pseudomonas sp. GM80 | reverse complement strand
GCCTGCTCGCGATAGCGTTCGTCCCGGCAACATCAATATTGACTGCCCCACCGCCATCGCGAGCAGGCTCACTCCTACAGGATTTTGCGCCCAGCACAGTTTTTTGAGCACACCGCCAAAACTGTGGGAGCTGGCTCGCCAGCGATGAGGCCAGCACATCCAACACCACGTCGACTGCCCCACCGCCATCGCTGGCAAGCCAGCTCCCACATTTTTTGTGCCCGAACCACAACCCCCTGTAGGAGTGAGCCTGCTCGCGATAGCGTCCGTCCCGGCAACATTAATATTGACTGCCCCACCGCCATCGCGAGCAAGCCAGCAGCTCCCACACGTTTTCGTGTCCGCCCCCCCCTGTAGGAGTGAGCCTGCTCGCGATAGCGTCCGTCCCGGCAACATCAATATTGACTGAACCACTGCCATCGCGAGCAGGCTCACTCCTACAGAATTTTGCGCCCAGCGCACATTTTTTGAGCACACCGCCGAAATTGTGGGAGCTGGCTTGCCAGCGATGGCGTCAGCCCATCCAACCGCTATGCAGAATTAGACGCAAGCTCGAGCATCCTGGTGAATCGACTAATCGCCAAGTGGATCTCATCCTGACTATCGCCATCCCAATCCTCAACCGTCGCCAACTCTGCCCTCAGCGCGTCAATTCGATCGCGTATTTCAGCCACCTCTGCGTCCCCACACTGCCGCGCAATTGCCGCCCATTTTTCATCCGAAATACGCTGCTGCACGGAAAGTCCCGCACGTGCTTGCGCGATCATCGCTGACAATTTACTTATCAAATGCCCTTCTCCTGTTCACGCAACCACCTCAACATAACTCGACTCCCCACCCCCACTCGCCCCCGACAACCACCCCCAGACAAAACTCAACGTGGTTCGTCCTGCGCCATCCACGCCAACAATGCCCCGCGACCAACCCGACAGAATCTCGTCCTCAGTCGTCAGGCAATGAAACAACAACTCAATCGTGTCAGGCCCCGTCACACGCCCCACCTGGTGCCCCGCGCGAATGCGACCGCCCTGATAAGTACTCGAAATACCCACGCCATCAACAAGGTAGTGAAACACCGTCCCACTACCCGACAGCCCTTGCGAGTTATCTGCCACCGCGAATCGACGATCGTGCAAACGCTCGCCTACTTGAGAAAAGAGGGTTTCCATAAATGTCACGTCCTTGGTCGGGAGAGGCTATTCCAGTGTGCAAGCATCCTACCCGATCGTTTCGCGGCAAAGGCCATCTCGAATACGTCAGTGCCCCGCCACTGCAGGTCGCCCGTCCCCGCGCGGTCCGGACTTGAACCCATGCCCGCGCGCCCGCCAGGCAATCACAAACCCTACGCCCACCAACACCACCATCGCCCATGGAAACGAGGCGACGCCCCAGCGGTCGAGCAACACGCCGCCGAGCACACCGCTGCCGGCAATTGCGCCGTTCCAGGCCACCACATTCAGCGACAACGCTACGTCCGCGCCGTCACCCGCCGCGTCGGCCAAAGCCGTTTGCAGCAAGGTCGCCGCGCCGCCAAAACTCAATCCCCACACCGCCACACCAAGGTAGATCACCTCCGGCAGACGGCCTAGAAAACCCAGCGCCACGCACACCAGCGCAAAGGTCGCCAGGCTCACCAACGTGGTGGTGCGCAGCAGCGGCTCGACCAGTTTCGCCGTCAGCCAGATGCCCACCAGTGCGGCGATTCCAAACACCAGCAAGACCAGATCCACGCGATCCGCCAGCCCTGCCGGCGCCACGAACGGTGCGATGTAGGTGTAGAGAATGTTGTGCGCCAGCATCCAGCTGATCACCACCGCCAGCACCGGCCGCACACCCGGCGTGGCCAGTACGTTGCGCAGCGAAATGCGTTGATGCGCGGGTTGCGGTGGGTAGTCGGGCACTTTCACCAGCACCCAGACGATCAGCATCAACGTCAGTGCCGACATGATCCCGAACGCGGTGCGCCAGCCCACCAGCCCTCCCAGCCATGTGCCGAGCGGCACGCCGAGTGACAGCGCGATCGGCGTACCGACCATGGCCAGTGCCAACGCTTTGCCCTGTTGCTCGGGCTCGACCATTCGCCGCGCGTAACCGGCCAACAGACTCCACGCGAGCCCCGCCGAAACACCGGCAAAAAAGCGCGCCACCAGCGTCACGCTGTAGTTGGACGACAGCGCCGTGATGGAGTTGAACAGCAGGAAACCGACAATCGTCAGCAACAGCACATTGCGCCGCCGCCAGCCACGCGTGGCGATGGTCATTGGGATCACCGCGAGCACCGAACCCAGCGCATAAGCGGTCACCATCTGGCCGGCCATCGAAGGGGAAATCGCCAACCCTTCGCTGATCAGCGGCAACAGGCCGGCCGGCAGAGTTTCGGTGACGATGCAGATGAAGCCCGTCATGGCCAGCGCGAGCAACGCGCCGATGGGCAGGCTTTTCGGCGCGGCCGATAAAGTGAGTGAGGGTGTCACTGGGGGTACTCCTTGAGAAGAGAAATTCAGACTTAAATACCGATCGATATAAAATACTGGCGGCAGGCGCCGGTCGTTGTCAACGACTTATGTATCGACTAGTATCCAAATCACTTTCCGAGGAGTGTTTGATATGGCGAGAACCGGTCGCCCCCGCGCATTCGATCGCGACGACGCCGTCGACCAGGCCATGCAACTGTTTTGGCAACACGGCTACGACTCGACCTCCCTCGCCCTGTTGAAGGCAGAACTGGGTGGCGGCATATCCGCGCCGAGTTTCTATGCCGCATTCGGTTCCAAAGAAGCCCTGTTCGATGAATGCGTGCAGCGTTACCTGGCGACCTTCGCCCAAGTCACCGAATGTCTGTGGGACGCAACCCTGCCGCCGCGCCAGGCCATCGAAACCGCACTGCGCCAGTCGGCGCGCATGCAATGTGACGACGGCCATCCCAAGGGCTGCATGGTCACCCTCGGCGTGATGAGCGCGCCCGGCCCGGAAAACGCCCGCGTCGTCGAAGCCCTCACCCAGTCCCGCGCCCGCACGCGTGCGGGGATTCTGGCGTGTGTCGAGCGTGGTATCGCTGCCGGCCAATTACCCGACCAACCTGAGTCCCGCGCCATTGCAACGGCGTTCGACAGCTTCCTCCAAGGCATCTCCATCCTCGCCCGGGACGACACGCCGCTTGATCGCGTTGATGCGGCGATCACCCAAGTCATGCGGGCGTGGGATTTCGCCGCGACCAGTGAGCTGTCAGTGAATTGCAGTGAGTGAATGGCCTGCCTCAATCGACGGCGCGTCAGTGGAATAGATCCATATGCCTGATACCTGAATCGGGCCGACTCCGTACCGCCGCATCAGGGCTACAACACAACACGCTTTTGCCTACAAATCTTACAGACGCGGCTGACTTGCCTGCTTTTCCTTTCAGTTTTATCGTTTCCTCGTCACTGCCCATCATCGAAAGCGTTGGGTAAACAAGGTCCTATACAAAGCTTGATCAAACTGAAAAGGAGTGGTTGACGCCTCTATCGACCCCACCTAATCTGCTCCCATCCCGCCCAAGGCAGTACGCCGTCCTAACCATCCAGGACGTGCCAAACCCTTGGGCGTTTTGTTATCAGGAAGAAAACATGCCCACAGCGGTATTGGTCGATGGCGCCTTTTTCATCAAGCGCTTTCGAAGGATTGAACCCCAAAACGCGTTCAATGCTGAGCGTGCTGCAGATCTTGTCCATCGGTGGGCCATTGCTCACCTCTTCAGCAAAATCCCATCGCGCTCCAACGGCCGGCTTCCGAGCCTTGAACAGCGGTATAGAAAAGAGTTGTATAGAATTTTTTTCTACGATTGCCCTCCTCTAGACACCAAGCAACACAACCCCATCACCAAAAAAGCAGTGGATCTTTCAAAATCGAAAGAAGCGGTATTTCGTAAGGAGCTGCACGCCAGATTACGCAATAAACGCAAATTGGCATTGCGACTCGGACATTTGTCAAAAGATGTGAAATGGACGATCAAACCTCTGAAAATTGCAGAGTTATTGAAAGGGAAAATCCAGATCAGCGACCTTACAGAGCATGACGTCAGCATCGAGACCAGACAAAAAGGTGTCGATATGAGAATCGGTGTAGATGTCGCGTCCTTGTCATTCAAGCAACAGGTTGATCAGATTGTATTGATAGCAGGAGACGCTGATTTTGTTCCCGCGGCGAAAATGGCGAGACGTGAAGGCGTTGATTTCATACTCGACCCAATGTGGCAAAGTATCCCGGATGGATTGATGGAACATATCGACGGTTTGCGCTCAACATGTCCAAAACCACCGATACGGCCGAATGATCGGGGAATGCAAAAAACACGCGCCGATCAATGCAGAGCAAGCCTTGAGTGTTACGCAACCACCTCAACATAACTAGACTACCCATTAGCCCCAGCCAACCGTCACCTCCGCGCAGCAGGATTTGCGGCCGAATTCTGCCAACCCAACCGCACCGCCGTGTTTGACGGCCCTCCCGGCCCCACCTAGTCTGCCCAAGGCACCTTTTCAGCGTTCACGGAAGGCCGGATGAACAACTTCGCCATCGTCGCCACCGTTCTCTCGATGATCCTCGGGCTCTCCGTCACTCGTCTGCTGCTCGGTGTATTGACGGTATTCCGTATCCGCCGTTTGGCGGCGCCGGATTGGGTAGCGCTGGTTTGGGCAGTGATGTTGTTCACCACACAGTTGGAATTCTGGTGGGCGGTCAATGCACTGTCGACGGTCAAACAAACCTTCAGCTTCCTCGAATTTCTACTGCTGGTGATGCTGACGCTTTCGCTATTCGTCACGGCCGCCCTGTTGCTGCCCAGCCGCAGCGAGGACGAACAGCACGGTTTGCGTGTCTACTTCGAACAGGATGGCCGTTACGCCTTGCTGTCACTGTCGACCTATCTGTGCCTCGGGTTGATCGTCAATGTCACGCTGTTCCAGGCCAACCCGCTCGCACTGTGGGGTCTGCTCGACGTGATCATGATTGCCTTGCCGATCTGCGCATTTGTGGCGCGCTCGCGCAAAGCCTATGCGACCATTACCCTGCTCTACGTGCCCATCAACATCCTCGACACGCTTGTTTCGCTTGCAACTTGACCATGCCGCCAATCAAAAACAATCCCGGTTCCAAGGGTTCAACCCGTTTGCGCTTTATTCGACTGCCGATCTCGACATACACGCTCAAGGCAAACGCTGGACTCTGCTAGGGTGCAGCAGCGACTGACCTGCTCTTTGCCATTCACTTACTGTCTGTTTTTATGGAACGATCGATGGACATCACCAATACCCAGGAAGAAAACACCCTCGAACAATCACTGCGCCTGGCGGCAGACGAGCCCGCGCACCGACCGGATTTTTTCAAAACCCTGTTGAGTTCAACCATCTACGTGCTCGGCACCACCGGTACCGGCGAAGGCCCGGCCCATCTTGAGGTGGGCAGCAACATCAGCATCGCGCATTGGCAAAAACCGGATGGTTCTGCGGTCATCCCGTTTTTCTCTTCACTGCAAACCCTGCAAAAGTCGATCGACAGCGAACAGTCCTACATCGAAATCCCGGCCAGAGCCCTGTTTGAAATCACCCTCGGTGCGCAGCTTTTCCTCAACCCTAAATCGCCGTATGGCAAAGAGTTTTTCCCGGAAGAAGTGCGTAACCTGCTCTCCGATGCGATCGGCCAAAAGCCGACACAACGCACCGTCGAAAAAGACACCCAAGTGCTGCTCGGCCAGCCGTCGGAGTGCCCGACACAGATGATCAACTCGCTCAAGCAACTGCTCGCCAAACACCGCAACGTAAAACGTGCGTTTCTGGCGTTGATGCACGACGCCTCGACGGATCAAAAGCCTCACTTGATCGTCGGCATCGAGGTGGACGGCGACATTGAACTGATCATGCGCGAAGCCGGTAACGTGGCCGGCGACACCGCGCCGGATGGCGAGCCCGTTGATCTGTACCGCGTCAGCCAAGGCGAAACAGGCCTGAGCGATTACTTCCTCAAGCAAACCGTGCCCTTCTATGAACGCAAATCGGCAGGCTGGCTGCGTTCATTGTTTGGCTTTGGCAACGCATGAGTGAGCGCAATGCCGCGATAACCGCAGATCAGGCGTGCGCCATCGTGCTCGCCTTGTTTGACGGTGTCATGCGAGATGGCAAACCCGAGCGCTTTGTCATTCAGAATTGTGAGCTGTCCGCCCACAGCGATTACTGGGTCATCCGCTGCAACAGCGAGGATTACGTCGTCCACGGCATGACGCAGTTCTGCTACGTCGGTGTGAATGCCCACCTGATCAACGTGGTGACCGGCGAGCACGAGGCGGTCGCCAGTTGCATCAGTGTCGAGGAGTATCTGCAGGACAAATACGACCTGGATGCAGCGGCGGGCAAACAGTATGTGCTGACCCCGGCATTGGACCCTGCTGATAAACCGGCGCTGATCAATCTGCGCCAAAAACTGCAGTGCACTTACCCGCAAACCCTCGCGTTGCTGAAAGGCCCGCAACGGTTATGGCTCACGGGCACACGCAGGCTCCTGGAAGACGCGCAGCGACTGCTTGGCGAACAAGGCATCATCACGCAAATAGAGTTAGTGCCTGATGTCGGTGAAGCCATCGTCATCGGCGTCGAAACCTGGCACATCGAAGTGGTGCTGAAGGCGCTGCGCAAGCGGTTGAGTTGAGCGGGAATTACCTGTAGCCCCGTCACACTCAGTCGATCAACTTGCTCAGGACTCGATGCCCATCATCCGTCACCTCGACCATAGCGGAAAGCATCACGCTGTCCGCACCGTCCCGGGTAAGCACGGTCCAGAGTTTCGGTGGCAGAAACCGCACCCCAAACGTACCGGACTTCGCCACCACATAAACGTTTAGCACCTGCCCGGCCTCCATCAGGGTTGCATCACCGTGGGTGTACTTGTAACCGAGCACGTCAGGTGTTTGAACCCGCATCTGACCCATGGCGTAACCCACCAGCTCATGCACGGCTACCGCGTTGCCGGCATCAAGCTCATGTTGAATCGCGCTGCCCACATTCGATAAAGGCTCGCCCGCCCGAATCTGGGCGATACCATTTTGCAGCGCGCGGCGCGCCGTCATCAACAGTTGCCGCTGCTGTTGCGTGGCATCGGGGGTGGCGAATGTCCAGGCCTGGGCGACATGGGCCTGAGGCGATGCGGCGACCAACTCCACTGTCACCAGTGCCGCCTGCGGGAACGGTGTGTCAGTGGGGGGGCGCATTACCCACCTGGTTATTGACCGAAACCGGTACCGCTTCCGGGTACCCTTTGTAACCCACCAACATCGGCCGCCAGCCGTATTGCGAAAACTGCTTCAACAAGAAGTCCTGAATCGCCATACCACTACCGCCCTCGCGCATCAGCGGTTTGACCTTGAGCAAAAGGTCACTGGCCATGGGGGCGAGCCGTGCTTCCTCTGCCAGAATTTTTTCGCTATCAAGCTGAGCAATGCGGGCGCCAAGCTCTCCGTTACCAGCGGCGTATTGGTCGTAACGCGACGGTTCGGCTAAAACACTGGTACAAAACAGAAATGAAAATATTCCAAGTTTTTTCAAAACGTCGCTCCTTGGACGCGGATGATGGGTATTGATGTTCGGATCGCAGCCTGATTCCCGGCATCAAACCTGACGTATACAAGCTGCAGAAAATCGAAGTTTGGCTAAGCTCGCATTAGGTTTATGAAGCCAGATTGGTCAATAAGACAAGCTGGGCACTGCTTGCTGAGCGGGAGCAATGGAAATGCGCAAAAAATCTCAGTCATGGTTTGTTCCACTCCTGATTCTTTTCGCTGTGCTTTGGGTGATAGGCAAAAAAGACCCGCCTCCTGCGCAGGTGCAACCCAAGCCCCCGAGTGCAGCCAATACGCTGGTCTCACCCCCAACAGTTTCACTACCAACACCTGCCCCGTCGGTAGATCAATATGTAAACGCAGACAAGCTCAACGTCCGGGATCAGCCCGACGGAAAAATCATTTCCAAGTTAAGCCGCGGCGACACCATTCAGGTTTTCGAACAACGCGCTGAGTGGGTGCGCATAAGCACTGATGGCCAACCAGCGAAATGGCTTTCTTCCAAAAGTCTTTGTAGTGGAACGAATTGCTTCATTGTCTCTAAACCGAAACCATCGCCTGTGCCATTACAACCAACGCGAAGACAGACTCCGGAATACGGTTCCTCATGTCTTTGTTCTTCAGCAAGCGTGTGCATCGGACCAAGAGGCGGCCGGTACTGCATTACTTCAGGTGGCAACAAGCGTTACGGTGTTTGAACGCGGCAGAATATTCTGCGAACACCAGGGCAGTCCAGAGTCGATCAGGCAACAGAACCCCTCCCGATGAGAAAGGTCTGCTCTAGTATCACTCTCGGGAATAGATCCAATGTCCGCGCAACGCAGCCTTGTAATACTCGCTCGGGGAGGCTATGCCGCTCGAGGCGTGCTCTATCTGATCATCGGCATTTTCGCCTTGCTGGCAGCCCATGATTCGACAAAACCGAAGGACAGCCACCGGAGCCTCGAAGCACTGCTGGCCCAGCCGTTCGGCTATTTTTTAGTGGGACTTGTGGTGGTGGGGCTGCTCGCTTTTGGCGCCTGGCGTGTTTTGCAAGCCACGCGTGATGTCGATCATCACGGTAAAAATTTCAAAGGCCTGGTGATCCGTGCCGGCCTGTTGGCGGGAGGTGTCGTCAACAGCGCTCTGGCGTTTTTTGCATTGGGCCTGCTGATCAGCGGCATCAAAAGCTCGGGCAATTCGGCGGGGCAAACCAAAGACTGGCTGGCCCATCTTCTATCCTGGGAATACTCGAACGTGTTGGTGTACCTGATCGCCCTCGTTCCGCTGGGTGTAGGGATTGCCCACCTGATCAAGGGATGGAAGGCGTCGTTCGAAAAGTATTTTGAAGCCGACGAGGACGTCATGCGCTACGTCCGGCCGGTGTCGCGGTTCGGCCTGATAGCCCGTGGCGTGGTGTTTATAGAGATTGCCTTGCTACTGGCACTCAGCGGTTCCGCTTATCAAGCGATGGACCCACCCGGTATGAAGGAAGCCCTCGACGCCTTGCAGAACTTGCCTGCTGGATGGCTGATTTTGATGGTGATGGCCTTGGGGCTGATTGCTTTCTCGGTTTACAGCTTCTCTGAAGCTTTCTGGCGCAAGATCAACATGGACGTGCCCGGCGTATAGAGAGCTTAGGTTGAAGCCATCACGGCGCTCAATCGTTCGGATTAGAGCAGGCGTGGCGTTAACCGGCGGTTGGCGAGCCTGGGTGCCGGCTCTTCATCAGCGTATGGGCGGCAGAGGAATTCGCGTATCAGTTCTGCTGTTCGCCTGGCGCTGGTGACCACGAAAAAATGCCCTTCCCCCTTCAATACATTCACTTCGGCATGGCGCAGAGAACGGCGCAGGATATGTGCGTTGTACATCTGCACCAACGTGTCGCGATCACCCGTGAGGATCAGCGTGCGCTGGCGCAGACGAAACAGGCGCAGCAGACTCGTCCATCCGACCAACGCCGCGAGCTGATAATAGTAAGTCCGCGGATTAACCGAGAGCATGCCTTTCACCACACCAAAGCGCAGCAGCGTCTGGATCGAATGGCGGTTCCCTTCGCTCTTGCGCGGCCTGGCGGTTTTGCTTCGAGCAAAAAACTCCATGATGTCGGCGGGCTTCACCAGCATCACCGGGCCGGCGGAGGTAGCGGCGAGGATCAGCCGGCGCACCCTTTCTGGATGACGCAGGGCGAACTCTTGCGCCAGTGCCCCGCCCCAGCTCACGCCGAAGACATCGACCTGAGCCAATCCCAGTTGCTCGAGCATCTCGGCGATCAGGTCGGCATGGCGTGGCAGCCGCATCGGCCAGCG
>NZ_AKJD01000211.1 GCF_000282515.1 Pseudomonas sp. GM80 | reverse complement strand
AGTCTGCGATCTTTTGATCTTGCTCTTAAAAAGATCGCAGCCTTCGGCAGCTCCTACAGGGAATGGTATGGCTGGAGAAGTGGGTCGGCTGTCAGGCCGCCTTCGCGAGCAAGCTTTGCTCCTACGAAAATCAAAAGCCGAGCACCCTGTGCTCCTCACCACTCAACAGGATGAGCGTTAGCTCGGCTGCGCTTTTGATCTGTAAGGCGACGTCGGAAGGCTGAGTGGAGGGATTGATCCGGGCGTGGGAGCGCAGCGACCGTTTGGCGCAGCCAAACACAGCGAGAGGAGGTGCAGCGAAGCAAACCGTAGGCGCTGCGCCCGGATCGATCCCGCAGCGAAGGAATCCCGAGCCCCAGCGAGCGGGCCGCACGTAGGAGCAAGCCTTTTTGGTTACTTTTGAGGCGCTTGTCAAAAGTGACCCGCCGTAAGGGCGGAACCCTAAGCAGCCGTTACCGCAGCAACGGATATACACCCAAATACCCCAAACACCCCAAACACCCCAAACACCCCAAACACCCCAAACAGCAGACAACAAAAAGGCGCCCGAAGGCGCCCTTTCATCCAACAACAACCATCAAGCCATCTCAGCAGTGGTCTCGAAATCAAAGGTCAACTCACCATCCTTGATATCGATATGCACAACCCCTCCATGCTCAGCCAACTCACCAAACAAGATCTCCTCCGCCAGCGGACGCTTGATCTTGTCCTGAATCAGACGAGCCATCGGACGCGCCCCCATCGCCGCATCATAACCACCGGCCGCCAGCCAACTGCGCGCCGCGTCGGTCACTTCCAGCAACACACGCTTGTCTTCCAACTGCGCCTGAAGCTCGGTAAGGAACTTGTCCACCACACTTTTGATGACCTCATGACTGAGGCGACCAAACTGAATAATGGTATCCAGACGGTTACGGAATTCCGGCGTGAAGCTCTTCTTGATCACTTCCATCGCATCAGACGAGTGGTCCTGATGGGTGAAACCGATCGAAGCACGCGCCGCCGTTTCGGCACCGGCGTTGGTGGTCATGATCACAATCACGTTGCGGAAGTCCGCCTTGCGCCCGTTGTTGTCGGTCAGCGTACCGTGGTCCATTACCTGCAGCAGCAGGTTGAAGACTTCCGGATGCGCCTTCTCGATTTCGTCGAGCAACAATACGCAGTGCGGCTGCTTGGTGATCGCTTCGGTCAACAGACCGCCCTGGTCGAAGCCGACATAGCCTGGAGGCGCACCGATCAGACGCGATACGGTGTGACGCTCCATGTACTCGGACATGTCGAAACGCACCAGCTCAATGCCCAATGCCTTGGCCAATTGCCGCGCGGCCTCGGTTTTACCGACACCGGTCGGGCCTGCGAACAGGAACGAACCGACTGGTTTGTTAGGCGACTTGAGGCCGGCACGGGACAGTTTGATCGCAGTCGACAGCGAATCGATCGCCGCGTCCTGACCAAACACTGTCAGCTTCAAATCACGCTCAAGGTTACGCAGCAACTCTTTGTCGGAGCTGGTGACGTGCTTCGGCGGAATCCGCGCGATTTTCGCGACAATGTCTTCGACGTGCGGCACTTCGATGCGCTTGGCGCGCTTCTCGACCGGTTGCAAGCGCTGATAGGCGCCCGCCTCGTCGATCACATCAATGGCTTTGTCCGGCATGTGCCGGTCATTGATGTAACGCGACGCCAGTTCAGCAGCGGCACGCAGTGCTTCGTCGCTGTACTCGATGTTGTGGTGCTGTTCGAAACGCCCTTTCAGGCCGCGCAGGATACCGATGGTGTCTTCCACCGACGGCTCGATAACATCGACCTTCTGGAAGCGACGCGCCAAGGCACGATCCTTCTCAAAGATGCCACGGAATTCCTGGAACGTGGTCGAACCGATGCAGCGAATGTCGCCAGACGACAGCAGCGGCTTGAGCAGATTCGAAGCGTCCATGACGCCGCCCGACGCAGCGCCCGCACCAATAATGGTGTGGATTTCGTCGATGAACAAAATGGCCTGCGGACGTTTTTTCAGTTCATTGAGCAGCGCTTTGAAACGCTTCTCGAAGTCGCCGCGATACTTGGTGCCTGCGAGCAGAGCACCGAGATCGAGCGAATAAACGACGCTACCCGCCAGCAGATCCGGCACCTGGTTGTCGACAATACGCTTGGCCAGGCCTTCGGCGATCGCGGTTTTACCCACGCCTGCCTCGCCGACCAGCAGCGGATTGTTTTTGCGCCGACGCGCGAGAATCTGCGCGACACGCTCGACTTCCGACTCACGGCCGACCAGCGGATCGATACGACCCTGGCGCGCGAGTTCGTTGAGGTTGCTGGCATAAGCATCCAGAGGATTGCCTGAAGAAGAAGACTCACCGCCCTCGTCGTCCTGCATATCTTGTTCACCTTCAGAGTGATCGCCATGCCCCGGCACTTTGGAAATGCCATGGGCGATGTAGTTGACGACATCGATGCGCGCAACGCTCTGCTGTTTCAGCAGGAACACTGCCTGACTCTCTTGCTCACTGAAGATTGCAACCAGCACGTTGGCGCCAGTCACTTCGCGTTTGCCCGAGCTCTGTACGTGGAAAACAGCACGTTGCAGTACACGCTGGAAGCCCAGGGTTGGCTGGGTTTCACGATCTTCGTCATGGACGGGGATCAAAGGCGTGGTGGAGTCGATGAACTCCTGCAGGTCATGCTTGAGTTTGTCGAGGTTTGCGCCGCAGGCACGCAAAACGGTGGCGGCAGCCTCATTGTCCAATAGGGCCAGCAGCAGGTGTTCGACGGTCATGAATTCATGACGTTTCGAACGAGCCTCCTTGAAGGCAAGATTGAGGGTGACTTCGAGCTCGCGGTTTAACATAGCTTCACCTCATACCCAAGTGGTCGGCGATTAACCGTCCTTCTCGATTTCACAGAGTAGCGGATGCTGGCTTTCCCTGGCGTACTGGTTGACCTGCATGGCCTTTGTCTCGGCGATGTCGCGGGTAAACACTCCACATACTGCCCGCCCTTCTGTGTGGACGGCCAGCATGACCTTGGTCGCCAGCTCGCGATTCAGGTTAAAAAACACCTCGAGCACTTCGACGACGAAATCCATCGGTGTGTAGTCATCGTTGAACAAAACCACCTTGTACATCGGCGGCGCCTGTAACGCAGGCTTTGCTTCCTGAACAGCAACGCCTGCCGAATCGTCGTCGTGCTCCTCTGGAAGATCCTTTTGGAGAAGCGGGCGATCCTGATTGAATGTTAGTCGAATCTGGCTGATTGCATGCATGGGAAAGAAAGGTTCGTCAGTTGTGCAAATACAGTGGTGGGGGCGGTTGTCCACGTTTTCAACTCCGACTGCCCGGTCACCTTGACTATCGGGAAAACGGTGTTACAACCAATAGAGCCCACAGTGGGTAAAAAAGATCCGCGGAGTCAATTCTTTTAACGGAATAGATTGCGGATGACTTGGATGATACTCCAGCGTTGGAGTCTGTTGCAGAGGGATTTGAGCATGGCTGTCGGCAAGGTGAAATGGTTCAACAATGCCAAGGGGTACGGTTTTATCGTCGAGGATGGCAAGGATGAGGACTTGTTTGCCCATTACTCGGCCATCGAAATGGAAGGCTATAAAACCCTGAAGGCAGGGCAAGCCGTCAAATTCGAGATTATCCAGGGACCAAAAGGACTGCACGCCGTCAAAATTGGCCCTGCTGCGCCTGCAGAAGAAATTTTTACACCTGCGGTCACCCAGCAGACTGTCACGGCCTGACCGACACCCTATATTTATTCAGCCATAAAAAAACCGCCTGACTCAATTCATCGAGTCAGGCGGTTTTTCTGTGCCCGTGTTTCTTACATATGCGAAATCAACGCATCACCGAAGCCCGACGACGAAACCAGCTTGGCGCCTTCCATCAAACGTTCGAAGTCATAGGTCACAGTCTTGGCCGAGATAGCGCCGTTGGTGCCCTTGATGATCAGATCTGCCGCTTCCGTCCAACCCATATGGCGCAGCATCATTTCCGCCGAGAGAATCAGCGAACCCGGGTTGACCTGATCCTTGCCGGCATACTTCGGCGCCGTACCGTGAGTCGCTTCGAACATCGCCACGGTGTCGGACAAGTTGGCACCCGGCGCGATGCCGATGCCGCCCACTTCTGCCGCCAGGGCATCGGAGAGGTAGTCGCCATTGAGGTTGAGGGTCGCGATCACATCGTATTCGGCCGGGCGCAGCAGGATCTGCTGGAGCATGGCGTCGGCGATGGCGTCCTTGACCACAACGTTCTTGCCGGTTTTCGGGTTTTTGAACTGCATCCACGGGCCGCCGTCGAGCAGGGTCGCGCCGAATTCTTCGGCGGCCACTTCGTAGGCCCACTCTTTGAAGGCACCTTCGGTGAACTTCATGATGTTGCCTTTGTGCACGATGGTCAGCGAATCGCGGTCGTTATCGACCACATATTGCAGAGCCTTGCGCGCCAGGCGTTTGGTACCTTCCAGCGAAACCGGCTTGACGCCGATGCCGCAGTTTTCGTCGAAACGGATCTTGGTGACGCCCATTTCTTCTTTAAGGAATTTGATGACCTTGGTGGCTTCCGGCGAACCGGCCTTCCACTCAATGCCCGCATAGATGTCTTCGGAGTTCTCGCGGAAGATGGTCATGTCGACGTCGCCAGGCTTTTTCACCGGGCTCGGCACGCCTTCGAACCAGCGCACCGGGCGCAGGCAGACGTACAGGTCGAGCTGCTGACGCAGGGCCACGTTCAGCGAACGGATGCCGCCACCGACCGGCGTGGTCAGCGGGCCTTTGATGGAAACCACGTAATCCTTGACTGCATCGAGGGTTTCCTGAGGCAGCCAGGTGTCCTGATCGTAAACCTGGGTGGCTTTTTCCCCGGCGTAGACTTCCATCCAGGAAATCTTGCGTTTACCGCCGTATGCCTTTTGAACTGCAGCATCGACAACCTTGATCATCACCGGGCTGATGTCGACACCAATGCCGTCACCTTCGATGAAGGGGATGATCGGGTTATCAGGAACATTGAGAGAATGGTCTGCATTGACGGTGATTTTGTCGCCGACGGCTGGAACCTGAATCTTCTTGTAACCCATGCTGAACTCCATTGTTTGGATTGAACATCTGGCTTGGTTCGAGCGTAACCCAGTTAAATCAACACGCAAACCCTCTGTTCGTGGCGCGGGCACATCTCGTTTCGTACAAGCCTGAAAGCAAAGGGAAAAGCGCCAAACTCAAGCATTCGCGACGACTCTACGCCGCCCCCTGCCCTGCGACCTTTAGACCAATGGACGAGATTGGTTGCATATGAACCATCGGCAGATTGCCAGCTACCTATGTATAATGCCCGCCGCTGACCACAGGGTCACGACGGCTGGCCTCTCTAGAACGAGACTTTCCGCCTGATTGGTCGGGTTGTTATCGCAGCCTGACTGCTTGACGCTCTACTGATGCACCCAACATCACCGCGAAGAATCTCGACATTCGGTTCATGGATGACTTTGAACGAACGCGCTTACCCGGCGCCCCTCGAGTTTCTGCGCACGCTTTAGCAAAGAAGAGAGAGTTAATCCGAATATGCCCACCCGCTCGAAGATCATCTATACCTTCACCGACGAAGCCCCAGCCCTCGCCACCTATTCCCTGCTGCCGATCATCGAGGCGTACACCGCTTCGGCCGATATCGCCGTGGAAACCCGCGATATCTCTCTTGCAGCGCGCATTCTGGCCTGCTTCCCCGAGCAACTGGGCGACAAAGCCGTAGCCGACCACCTCGCCGAACTGGGCGACCTGGCCGTTACGCCTGAAGCCAACATCATCAAGCTGCCGAACATCAGCGCTTCGGTGCCTCAGCTGCAAGCCGCGATCAAAGAGCTGCAAGCTCAGGGTTACAACCTGCCGGACTACCCGGAAACCGTGATCAGCGACGCCGACAAAGACGCCAAGGCGCGTTACGACAAGGTCAAGGGCAGCGCCGTGAACCCGGTTCTGCGTGAAGGCAACTCCGACCGTCGCGCTCCGCTGTCGGTGAAGAACTACGCTCGCAAGCACCCGCACAAAATGGGCGCCTGGGCCAAAGACTCCAAGTCCCACGTCGCTCACATGAGCACCGGCGATTTCTACGGCAGCGAAAAAGCTGCCCTGATCGACGCCGCTGACGCCGTGAAGATCGAGCTGATCGCCAAAGACGGCACCGCGACCGTTCTGAAAGAAAAAACCACCGTTCAGGCTGGCGAGATCCTCGACTGCGCCGTGATGAGCAAAAACGCCCTGCGTGCGTTCATCGCTGCTGAAATCGACAGCGCCAAGGCCCAGGGTGTACTGCTCTCGGTGCACTTGAAAGCGACCATGATGAAGGTCTCCGACCCGATCATGTTCGGCCAGATCGTTGCCGAGTTCTATAAAGATGCGCTGACCAAGCATGCTGCCGTGCTGGCCGAGATCGGCTTCAACCTGAACAACGGCATCGGCGATCTGTACGCGCGCATCAAGGCTTTGCCTGCCGAGCAGCAAGCACAGATCGAAGCTGACATGGCCGCGGTCTACGCCGCTCGTCCGTCGCTGGCGATGGTCAACTCCGACAAAGGCATCACCAACCTGCACGTGCCGAGCGACGTTATCGTCGACGCCTCGATGCCAGCGATGATCCGTGACTCCGGCAAAATGTGGGGCACTGACGGTCAACTGCACGACACCAAGGCTGTGATCCCGGATCGTTGCTACGCAACCATCTACCAGGCCGTGATCGAAGATTGCAAAGCCAATGGCGCTTTCGACCCGACCACCATGGGCAGCGTGCCAAACGTTGGTCTGATGGCGAAGAAAGCCGAAGAGTACGGCTCGCACGACAAGACCTTCCAGATCAAGGCTGACGGCGTTGTTCGCGTAACCGACAGCAAAGGCACTCTGCTGATGGAACAGGCTGTTGAAGCCGGCGACATCTTCCGCATGTGCCAGACCAAAGACGCGCCGATCCAGGACTGGGTCAAACTGGCCGTCAACCGTGCTCGCGCCAGCAGCACGCCAGCGATCTTCTGGCTCGACCCAATGCGCGCTCACGACGGCGTAGTGATCGAGAAAGTTCAGGCTTACTTGAAGGATCACGACACGGCCGGTCTGGACATCCAGATCATGGCGCCGGTCGACGCCATGAAGTTCACCCTGCAGCGCACCCGCGAAGGCAAGGACACCATTTCGGTGACCGGCAACGTACTGCGCGACTACCTGACTGACCTGTTCCCGATCATGGAACTGGGCACCAGCGCCAAGATGCTGTCGATCGTGCCGCTGATGAACGGCGGTGGCCTGTTCGAAACCGGCGCTGGCGGTTCGGCGCCGAAGCACGTGCAGCAACTGGTTGAAGAGAACTTCCTGCGCTGGGATTCGCTGGGCGAGTTCCTCGCACTGGCAGCGTCCCTTGAGCATCTGGGTGTGAACTACAACAACCCGAAAGCGCTGGTGCTGTCGAAAACCCTGGACCAGGCGACTGGCCAGTTCCTCGACAACAACAAGTCGCCTTCGCGCAAAGTCGGCAACATCGACAACCGCGGCAGCCACTTCTACCTGGCGATGTACTGGGCTCAGGCCCTGGCCGCCCAGACTGAAGACGCGGCACTGCAAGCGCAGTTCGCGACCCTGGCAAAAACCCTGACCGAGAACGAAGCGACCATCGTTGCCGAGCTCAACGCCGTTCAGGGCAAGCCAGTCGACATCGGCAGTTACTACCACGCCA
>NZ_AKJD01000210.1 GCF_000282515.1 Pseudomonas sp. GM80 | reverse complement strand
CCAGCCGTGACCAACGTCACCGACACCATCGACACCACCACCGTCAGCATCACCGGCAGCACCTCGGTGACCGAAGGCCAGACTGCCAGCTACACCGTCAGCCTGAACCACCCGGCGCAAACCGAAGTGACCCTGAAAATCGTCTACAGCGGTACCGCCGCCGACGGTTCGGACTTCACCGGCGTGTACACCGTGAAGATCCCGGCAGGTGCGAGCAGCGCGCAGTTCAACGTCGCCACCATCGATGACAAGATCACCGAAGGCACCGAGAACTTCGTGGTCAAAATTGATTCGGCCACCGGTGGCAACTTCGAGAACCTCGCGGTCAGCGCCACCAACGGCAGCGTCAGCACCTCGATCATCGACAACGATGCGCCGCCAGTCATCGATCTGGACGCCAACAATTCCAGCGGCGCCACCGGTGCCGACTACAAGGTGACGTTCACCGAAAACACCCCGGGCGCGGGCGTGTCGATTGCCGACACCGATATCAAGATCACCGACCCGGACAGCACCATGCTGACCGGCGCGACCGTGGTGCTGACCAACCGTCAGGACGGCGATGCGCTGAACCTGGGCAACAGCGTCAACGGCATCACCATCAATGCCAACAGCACCAACGGCACCGTGACCCTGACCTTGTCGGGCAACGCGACGCTGGCCGACTACATGCAGGCCATCAAGAACATCAGCTTCACCAACAGCAGTGAAGACCCGAGCACCGTGCCACGCATCATCACGGTGACCGTGACCGATGGTGGCAACTACTCCAACGTGGCGACCACTACGGTCAACGTCGTGGCAGTCAACGATGCGCCGGTTGCAGCACCAGTCAACGTTACCGGCACGGAAGACACGCCGCTGATCCTCGGCTGGTCGACCTTCGGTGTGACTGACGTCGACAGCCCGGCCAGCAGCCTCGGGATCAAAATCACCCAGCTGCCGGGTGAAGGCAAACTGCAGTACCTGGATGGCTCGACCTGGAAAGACGTCGCCAACAACCAGACTTTCAGCAAAGCGGACATCGACGCTGGCAAGCTGCGCTTCATGCCGGATGCCAACGAGTCGGGCGTCAACGGTTACGGCGGCACAGGTCTGGGCAACAATCAGGCTGACTACGCGCAGCTCAAGTTCCAGCCAACCGACGGCCAACTGCTGGGCAACACCGGCACCGTGAAGATCGACATCACGCCAGTGGCGGATGCGCCGACCGTGAGCGTGGCCGACAACAGCGTGAAGTCCACCGGGCTGATCAAGGAAGTCTGGACTGGTCTGTCAGGCCTTGGCACCAACGGCAACGGCGCGGATTCGACCACGTTGAAAAACGTCATCGACGGTGCCGGCACTCCGAACACCAGCACCAACGTCAACAACGTGCAGTCCGACGGCAGCGTGACCGCCGGTACCGCGTCGAAAACCTCGGGGCTGATTTATCTGGAAGCCGGCAAGACCTACACCTTCAGCGGCATCGGCGATGACAGCCTGCTGGTGACCATTGGCGGCAAGAGCGTGGCATCGACCACGTGGGGCGCGGGCGGCAACCTCAACGGTTCATTCACCCCGACCACCAGCGGCTATTACACCCTGGACATCTACCACCACAACCAGAGCGGCCCGGGCAGCTACGACGTCAACCTGTCGGTCAACGGCAGCACGCCGATCGACCTGAGCAGCGCCGGCGTGCCGATCTACACCGGCGTGCAGGATCTGGTGAACTCGGGCGTGACCGTTTCCGACCTGCACGGCACCAACGGCGAAGGCTATTACGACGGCTACAAGCTCAACACCGGCGCCGAAGGCACCACCGTGAAACTGTCGGCCGTCAGCACCGCGCTGACCGATACCGACGGTTCGGAAACCCTGAGCGTGAAGATCAGCGGTGCACCGGTCGGCTCGGTACTCAGCGATGGCGCAGGGCATACCTTCACCGTCACCGCCAGCAGCGGCGACGCCAACGTCACCGGCTGGAACCTCGGCAGCCTGACCGTGACGCCACCGCCGTACTACAACGGCCAGTTCAACCTGACCGTGACCTCGACCTCCACCGAACAGGTTGGCGGCTCGGCGAGCAGCACGGCGACCATTCCGGTCACCGTGGTGCCGGCGGTCTACAACGCCATTGTCGCCACCTCGGCCGATGACACCGTCACCGGTACCGATGGCAACGACATCATCGTCGCCGACATCGGTGGCCTGACCGTGGTGCCAGGCACCAACTACAACATCGCGTTCATGGTCGACAGTTCCGGCAGTATGAGCAGTTCGTCGATCAACGCGGCGAAGGACTCGCTGACCGCGGTGTTCAACACCCTCAAGCAGAGCCTGGGCGGCAGCAACTCGGGCACGGTGAATATCTTCCTGGTGGACTTCGATACCCAGGTCAACAAATCGGTGTCGGTGAACCTCAACGACCCGAATGCGCTGACCCTGCTCAAAGCAGTTCTGGATTCGATGAGTTCCGGCGGCGGCACCAACTACGAGGACGTTTTCAAGACCACGGCCAACTGGTTCCAGAGCACAGAAGCTGTGGCCAACACCGGGGCGAAGAACCTCACGTACTTCATCACCGATGGCCAGCCGACCTACTACCAGAGCGGCGAGCAGACCAACCCGACGCTGTACGGCAGCGTGAAGTTCGATAGCGTGGTGACGACCAGCAACTACAAGCTGGGCGACACCTTCAGCACCTACATCGACAACACGCATTACCTGAGCATCAACGCCAGCGGTTTCGCCCAGTTGCAGACCTACACCAACCGCTACGGCTGGAGCACTACCAATCTGGGTACCGTCCACGCGCAGGGCGACGGCACTTACGAGTTGTCGAGTCTGGCGGGCAGCGGCAGCAGCACCAGCACGACCACCACTGACAACTCCACCAGCAGTTTTGCCTTGCTCAGCGGTCTGTCGAACGTCGAGGCCATCGGCCTCAACAACGGCGTCAGCCTCAACGATCTGAAGCCGTACGATTCGGATAAAACGCCACAGACCAACATCGATCCGAAGGATCTGGCCAACTCGATCATCGGCCACACCGAAGCGACGCTGCCGGGCAATGACACCGTCAGCGGTGGCGACGGTAACGACATCCTGTTCGGCGATCTGGTGAGCTTCAACGGCATTGCCGGTGAGGGTTATCAGGCGATGCAGGCGTTCGTGGCCAAGGAAACCGGCGTCGACGTCAGCAAGGTCACCACCAGCAACGTGCACCAATACATCACCGAGCACTATCAGGCGTTCGATGTGTCCGGCGCGCACGACGGCAATGACACGCTGCTGGGTGGTGCGGGCAATGACATCCTCTTCGGCTCGGGCGGCAACGACTGGCTCGATGGCGGCAAAGGCAATGACATCCTGCTCGGCGGCACCGGCAACGACACGCTGATCGGCGGTCAGGGCAACGACATCCTCATTGGTGGTTCGGGTGCCGACACCTTCGTCTGGAAGGCGGGCGACACCGGCAACGACGTGATCAAGGACTTCAAGGCCAGCGAAGGTGACCGCATCGACCTGCGCGATTTGCTGCAGGGCGAAACCGGTAGCACCATCGATAACTTCCTGAAGATCACCACGGTCGACGGCACGTCGTCGCTGCAAGTCAGCTCGGCGGGCAAGTTCAACTCCGGCGACGCTGCGGCGGCAACCCCGGACGTGACGATCAAACTGGAAGGCAACAACTGGTCGAGCGCCAACATTCATAACCTGATTGCCGGCAGCGACCCGACCATCAAGGTCGACCACAACAACAGCTGATGCGTGAACACAACGGCCGCCCTTCTCGGGCGGCCGTCACGTTTGCAGTCACCGCCACGGTGACGATTGCATCGGCGCACCGCATACTTGCGCGCAGTTGGCTATGCTGCTGACAGCATGACGCTGGTTCATTTCTGAGGGATGCTCAATGTTTTACGTGCAACGCGATGCGCAAGGTCTGTTGATTCGCGTGGAAGCCGCGGCCTACGCCGAAGCCACGGAAACGCTGCCGGCCGACAGCCATGAAATCCAGGCCTGGTTCGCCAACGAGGTCGTGGAAACCAGCCTCAAACAGCTCAAGCAGAGCGACTTTGAAATGATTCGGGTACTCGACGACCTGATTCAGGTGTTGACCCAGAAAGGCGTGATCCGCGTCACCGACCTGCCGCCGGCGGCTCAGGCCAAACTGATGGACCGGACCCAGGCGCGTGAAGCGTTGGGTGGGTTGAGTCAGTTGATCGATGATGAAGAAACCGGGTTGATTTAAAAGCAAAGATCGCAGCCTTCGGCAGCTCCTACAGGTGAATGCATTCCATGTAGGAGCTGCCGAAGGCTGCGATCTTTTCGCCTTTAAAATCTGAAGATTACTGCCAAGGCTTGGGTTCACCCAACAACTGCCCCTGAACCCCATACAAGCCCATCTCGCGAATCACCGACAACTCCCCTTCCGTCTCGACCCGCTCGGCAATCAGCGGCAGATCAATGCTGTGCGCCGCGCGCTGAATCGCTTCGATAAACAGGCGCTTGTCACTCTCCTGATCGATCGCCCGGATGTAGCTGCCATCGATCTTCAGGTACGCCAGCCCCAAGCGCGCGAGGTTGCCGATCATGCTGAAACGGCCACCAAAACGTTGCAGACTGAGGGAGAAGCCGAGTTCGCGCAGGCGCCGGGTCAACTGCTCCAGCACCGCTTGCTCGGGCAATTGCTCTTCGCCAATCTCAAGGGTCAGCCGCGCGCCGAGGTTGGAATGCGCCCGGAGGATTTCGAAGACTTTGTTCAGCGCCTGCGAATCAGCAAGGGTCGCCGAAGACAGGTTCAGCGCCAGCGAATCTTCATGGCCTTTCATTTGTTCCAGCACCCGTTCGAGCATCAGGCGATCCAGCCGCGCGGTCCAGCCGAAGCGCTCCAGCCACGGCAGGAAACGTCCGGCCGGGATGGTCTGGCCCTGTTCGTCGAGCAAGCGCGAAAGCACTTTGTAATGCAGCACCAGTTGCGTGTCCTGCGCGGCGACCACCGGCTGGAAATACAGCTCGAAACGTTGCTGACTCAAGGCCTGATCGAGCAAGCGATGCCAGCCGTGGTGATCGTCGCCAACGTCTGCGGTCAGGCTCTGATCGATGCAGGCCCAGTTCTGTTCACCCTGCCCTTCAGCCTGCGCCAGCGCCTGATCACCGAGACTGAGCACCGACTGCGGCGAATCACCGTGAGCAAACGGTGCCAGACCGATCGAGGCCACCGCCGCCACGTCCGTCGCCCCCGTGGCGTGCAAGCTGCTCAGCGCACTGTCGAGGTTCTGCGCCAGTTGCAGCGCTTCTTCACGCACCAGCCCAGGCGCCAGCACGGCGAATTCACCGCCGCGAATACGCGTGACGAGGTTCTGGGTTTCCGGGTATTTGGCGCACTCGCGCGACAGTTGCTCACCGACGGCCTTCAACAATTCATCGGTGCGCTGCCCGCCCAGACGCTGGTTGAGCCCGGCCAGATCCTTGACCCGCAACAGCAGCAGATAACCGGAACTGGCCTGCTCCGGATTGCTCACCCGATTGTTCAGTTGCATCTCGAAATAACGCCGGTTGGCCAGCCCGGTGAGGTTGTCCTGATAAGACTCGGCACGCAGTTTTTCACTGCGTTCAGCCTGTTCCTGAAACAGCGCCTTGAGCTTTTCGACCATCTGGTTCATCGCCTGCACGACGCGACGCAATTCCGGCGTGCGCGGCAATTCGGGCAAGCTGAGAAATTCGCGACGGGCGATGGCGTGGGATTGCTTGACCATGTAATCCAGCGGCTTCAATTGCCGGCGCAACAGCAGCGCGCCGAGCAGCGCACTCACCGCACCGCAGATCAGCAGCCAGCCGAGGCTGCCCAACGCGCTTTGCCACAACTTGGCCACGGCAAACATCGGGTGACTGACCACCTCGACCCGCGCCGCCTGTTCCCAGCCACGGTTGACCAGCGCATCGCCGCCAGCCGGTTCCAGGCCAATCAGTTTGACGAACCAGTCCGGCACATTGCTGACGGCGGGGATGCCGTTGCGCTCGACAATGGTCTGGTCGGTCTTCAGATCAACCACGCGAATGCTCGCGTAATAACCGCTGTCGAAAATCGAACTGACCAGCAATTCAACCATCGCCGGGTCGTCGATATTCGGTGTCAGCGACAACGCCAGCGCTGTCGCGGCGTCCTGAGCGTGGGAGCGCAACTGGTTGACGTACTGAGTGCGCGAGCTCTCCAGGCTGACCATGAAGCTGCCGGTGAAGGCGACCACCAGGAACAGACAGATAGCGATCAACAGCTGTTTGAACAAAGACATCTGAGCGCGTGCTCCTAGTTAATCGTTTCGACCGGAAAACCTTCGGCCTGCATTTTCTTCAACACATCCTGCCAGCGTGACAGACGTTTGGTGTCACCGACCTTCTTGTTGCCCTTGGCCCCAGGCAGATACAGGCCCTCAGCATTGAAAGAGTAGACCGGCAGCAAATCGGTTCGCTGCGACGCCGGCTGGATCGGGTCGATCAAGCTGTCGAGCACCAGCGGCATGGCATCCGGTGTTGCATAGTAAGTCAGCACCATGTGCGCGCGGTTCTGGCGCAACGCCTTGACGTAAGTGATGCGCAGCTTGTCACTGGATACCCCGAGATGGCGCAGGCTGAAATACTTGGCGATCGCGTAGTCTTCGCAATCGCCGGCGCCTTTCCACAGCGCCTCGATCGGGGTTTCCCAATAGTCGACTTCGTGCCACAGGTCGATGTCTTCGACGTAGCGCATCTGTTTGTTGAAGAACAGGTTCACCACTTTCAGCTTGTCCATTTCGCTGACTTGCTTCTGCGTCGCCAACAGATTTTGCCAGGCATCGATGCGTTGCTGCCCGGCACCCAGCGGGCCGTACAGCGCCGTAGCCTTGCGGCTGATCGCGGAAAAATCCCAATCGGCATGCAGACCGCCCAGCATGACGCCGGCCAGCAGCAGTGCGCAGCCTAGCCAGCGCAGAGTCCGGGGGATCGCGAAACGTACCGCCACAGCAGATTTCCGGGGGGCAGGAAGGAAAGCGTTTGATGGTGAAGCTTAGCCGGGTAAAAAACAATGGCACCCTGAGATCATCGACGCCGCGCTAAACTTGTGGAATACGGTATTCCTCCACACGGTTTGACAACCTGTAGAGCAATCACTAGTGTCATTTGGATCCAATTCAGTCGAAAGACAGGGTGCGTAGTCGTGACACAGAAGCCCAAACCGCTGCACAGCATCAAAGTCGACGGGCCCATTCCCGCGCATTTGGCCCGCTCGATCATAGAAGAAACCTTGCGCGCGGCGATCCTCGACGGTCGCCTGCCGTGCGGCACGGCCCTGCGCCAACAAGATCTGGCCGACCTGTTCGGTGTCAGCCGTATGCCGGTGCGCGAGGCCTTGCGCCAGCTCGAAGCGCAAGCGCTGCTGAATGTCACTGCGCACAAAGGCGCGGTGGTAGCCGCGCTGATTCAAGGCGATGCCGCGCAAACCTATGAGCTGCGGATCCTGCTGGAATCCGCAGCGTTGCGTCAGTCGATTCCGCTGCTGGTGGCGGCTGATCTCGAACGCGCCGCCGACCTGATCGATGAACTGGAAAACCAGCAGGACTACAGCGAAATCGGTCGGCTCAATCGCTTGTTCCACATGGCGTTGTACAGCAAGGCACCGAACAAGCGCCTGTTGCGCCTGGTCGAAGACGGCCTTAATGAAGAGGAGCGATTCCTGCGCTTCAATCTCGAAGCCATGGGCCTGGGCAAGATTTCTCAGGATGACCACCGCGCCCTGCTGCAAGCGGCGAGTGATGGGGATGTCGAGGGTTCGGTGACGTTGCTGGTGCAACACCTCAACCGGGGTGTCGAAGTGATCACGCGCTTCCTGGCCAGCCCTGCCGGACAAACCCGCAAAGCCGCAGACTAAGATCGCGACTCACTCCTACCGGAAACTCGATTAATGTGTAGGAGTGAGCCTGCTCGCGATGAACGATAACGCGATCTAACCGACCTTCACTCAGATCTTGAAGCTATCAACCAATTGCTTCAGGCGATTGGCCTGTTGCGACAACGCATCACAATCCTTCAACGTCTCGTTGAGGTTGGCGACGCTCTGCTGGTTCAACAGGTTGATCTGGTTGACGTCGACGTTGAGGGTCTCGACCACGGCGGTCTGCTCTTCCGTCGCGGCGGCTACCGACTGGTTCATGCCGTCGATTTCGCCAATGCGCTGAGTCACGCTGACCAGACGCAGACCGGCCTGATTGGCCACTTCCACGCTCTGCTCGCTCGACGCCTGACTGGCGTTCATCGTAGTCACCGCTTCACGCGAACCGATCTGCAGGGAAGTGATCATCTTGTGGATCTCTTCCGCCGATTCCTGAGTACGGTGGGCGAGGTTGCGCACCTCGTCCGCGACCACGGCAAAACCACGCCCGGCTTCACCGGCACGCGCCGCTTCGATCGCCGCGTTGAGCGCCAGCAGGTTGGTCTGTTGCGAGATGCCCTTGATCACATCGAGGATGTGGCCAATGTTGTCGGTGCTGGCGTTCAGGGTTTCGATCTGCGTGCACGACAGGCTGATTTTCTGCGACAGCTCGGTCATCGCCTGGATGGTTTGTTCCACCACCTGACGACCGTCGTCCGCCTGCTCGCTGGCGCCGCTGGCGTGCTGCGAAGCATCGGCGGCGTTACGGGCGATTTCCTGCGTGGCAGCGCCCAACTCGTTGATCGCCGCAGCGACGCTGTTGGTGCGCGCACTTTGTTCGTCGGAGCCGACGATCGAAGCGTTGGACGAGGCCATTACCCGCTGCGACAAGTCATGTACGTGGCGAGTGGCCGAGGACACTTCGGAAATCGAGGCGTGAATTCGCTCAACAAACTGGTTGAACGCGCTGCCCAGCTCACCAAACTCATCCTTGCTCTCAACCACCAGACGGCGGGTCAGATCGCCCTCGCCCTGAGCGATGTCCTGCATCGCACGGCCCATGGTGGTCAGCGGACGCATCAGCACATTGATCAACAGGCTCAGCAGCAATGCGATCGCGGCCACGGCCACGAACATCGCGATCAGCGCCGAGGTACGGAATTGGCTGAGTGCGGCGTAGGCCTTGTCGCGATCGATCGACAGACCGATGTACCACTCGGCATTCGGCAAATCAGTGACCGGGGTGAACGAGAGAATACGTTCCTGACCGTTGAGCACGACGTTCTGGTTGCCCTTCTCGATGCGTACGCTGGAGTTCGGGTAGATGTCTTTCAGGTTCTTCATCACCTGATCTTTGTCCGGGCTGACGATCACCTGGCCGTCACCGCTGACCAGGAACGCATGGCCGAGACCACCGAAGTCCACGGAATTGATGATCTTCACCAGGGTTTCCAGGCTCAAGTCACCGCCAACCACACCGAGCAGCTCGCCGTTCTTTTTCACCGGCATGGCAATCGTCACCACCAGACCACCGACGGCAGCCATGTACGGCGGCGTCAGCATGGTTTTGTCGGCGACCACCGCTTGCTTGTACCAAGGGCGCTGACGCGGATCGTAGCCGTCCGGCATCTTCGCGTCCGGGCGCTGGGTGAAGACACCGTTGGCCTGGCCGACGTAGGTGAACTGGAAGTTCGAGGTAAACGCCGGTTGATCGACCAGCCCCGGGAAATCGGCGTCCTTGCCCTGATGGGCAACGTTCTGCGCGAGGTTTTCCAGTACCAGAATTCGCCCGCTCATCCAGTTCTGCACGCTGCTGGCGGTCAGATCGCCGGCCTGCTGCACAGAGGATTGGAGGTTCTGGCGAATGGTGTTTCGCTGCAGATAGTCGTTGTAGAGGGTGAACAGCGCGAACGCCAGGACCACGACGCCCGAGGCGGCCAACAGGATTTTATGGCTGAACTTGAGATTCATTTCATGGGACTTCTTATGCGAAAAGTGGGGATGCGTTCCGGATGCAACATTCCATGTACAGCGCAGGCAGCGTTCTTCTGGCCGCTCTACTTTGGTGCACGCATGTCTCACCAGTCTGTCGGCACGCGCGGGAGAAATCTTAGGGCTATGTAGGAAATGGATGGCATTTCTGCCGAATTCCCGCCGAACGGCGTACCAGAGCGTCCGCTGATGATTTTTTTCCGAGCGATATTCGAGTGGCAGTTGCAAATTCGCCAACCCTTGCTGACAATGCGACTAATTATCATTTGTGACGTTCGGGCTGTCGCGTTCATGTCCTCACCTGAGTTTGCAGTACAGGCGCTCTACAGTACTCATCACGGCTGGCTCAATGCCTGGCTGCGTGCGCGGCTGGGCAACGCTGCGGATGCGGCGGATCTGGCGCAGGACACGTTCGTGCGTCTGCTGCAACGCACCGAACGCCTGGAGCTGAAAGCACCCCGTGCGTTTCTGCGCACGATTGCGCGCGGTCTGGTCATCGACCACTGGCGCCGTGAAGAGATCGAACGGGCGTATCTGGAAACCATCGCTCACTTGCCCGAGGCTGAAACGCCGAGTGCCGAATCCCGGGCACTGGTGATCGAACTGCTGGAAAGCATCGCGCGCATGCTTGAAGGACTGAAACCAAAAGTGCGTCAGGCGTTTCTGCTGGCGCAGTGCGAAGGTTTGAGCCACAAACAGATTGCCGAGCAGATGAACGTATCGTTGCGTTCGGTCGAGCGCTATGTCGCCGACGCGCTGTATCACTGCTACGTGCTGCGGTACGAAAGCTGATGGCTGTGGATAACCTCTCATTGGGCCGGCGCGCCGAACCGCAACAGAAGGTGGTCAAGCAAGCCATTCACTGGCTGCTGCGCCTGCGCAACAACCATGGCAACGTACGGCTGAGCCGCCAGTGCGAGCAGTGGCGTGCCGAGCATCATGAACATGAACTGGCCTGGCAACGGGTGCAGTCATTACACGCCGAATTGAGCAACAACCTGCGCGCGGTACCCGGTGCGCATGTGGCGTTCAACACATTGGAAAACAGTGCGCAGGGGCTGGGCCGTCGTCAGGCCTTGAAGCTGTTGTCCGGCGCATTACTGATGGGCTCGGCCGCGTGGTTGGCGAAAGACACCGCTGCCTGGCAGCAGTGGCGCGCCGATTACGCCACGGCGACCGGCGAGCGGCGCGGTTTTCAGTTGCCAGACGGCACGCGAATCGAGCTCAACACCGCCAGTGCAGTGGATCTCGATTACACCGCAGAGCAGCGCCTGATCAAACTGACCCGCGGTGAAATCGTCGTCACCTGCGGCGGCGCTGACGAAGGCGCGACCTTTGAACGGCCCCTGCGCGTACAAAGTCGCCACGGTATTTATGCGCCACAAGACGCGCGGTTCGTCCTGCGTCAGCAGAGCGATTGCACGCAACTCAGTGTCACCAGTGGCCGGGTGGCCATTCATTCCGGCGGTACGTCGATTGAAGCGCTGGCCGGACAAAGCTATCTGATCGATCACCATCAGGTGCGTCCAGCGCCGGCGCTGGATATGGATGTCGGCGCCTGGGTCGACGGCCTGATCGTCACGCGCAATATGCGTCTGGGCGACTTCCTCAGTGAAGTCGGGCGCTATCGGCAGGGCTTTCTGAACTGCGCGGTGGATGCTGCGGACTTGCGTCTTTCCGGGGTATTCCGACTGGAGGACACCGACAAGCTGTTGGCGATTCTGCCGCAGACCTTGCCGGTGCAATTGCGCTATCGCACACGCTGGTGGGTGACGCTGGAACGTGCGGTCTGAAAATATTTTGGCGGGTTTTCGCGGTCAATCCGGCTTGGTCAGTAAGCACTTCAATTCAAGCGTTTGCGACTTCCTACGGAAACCTACAATGACTGTCCGCGCCACCTGTAAGAACTCTCTGAATTTCACTGTCGAATCGGCCGTGTTGCGCCACGCGGTTCGCGCTGCGTTGTTGTCCACCGCGCTGGGCGTCTCAGTGTTGCCCAACCTGAGTGTGGCGGCCGCAACCGCTGCCAGTGAAGTCAGCCATCGTTACAACATCGCTGCCGGCCCTTTGGGTGAGGCGCTGAATCAGTTCGCGCGCCAGGCGGGCATCACCTTGTCGATGACGCCGCAACAAACTCAGGGTCAGCAGTCGCCCGGCGTACAGGGCGAGTATTCGACTGATCAGGCGCTGAGTCATCTGCTCGGCGGTTCCGGCCTCGAAGCGGTCAGCCAGGATGGCAACAGCTATACCCTGCGCCCGCTCGCTGAATCCGCAGCGCTGGCCTTGCCGACCACCGATATCAAAGGCTTTGCCCTCGGCAACGCGCTGGGCAGCATGGACGGCTACAACGCCACGCACAGCCAGATCGCCACCAAAACCAGTACCGCGCTGCTGGAGACTTCGCAAAGTGTGTCCGTGGTCACCCGTGAGCAAATGGACGACCAGGGCTCGCAAACGGTCTCCCAGGCGATGCGCTACACCCCCGGCGTGCTGACCAATCCTTACGGCGCCACGCATCGCTACGACTATGTGGCAATGCGCGGTTTCAACGACGGCTCGGTGGACAACATCTACCTCGATGGCCTCAAGTCGATGGGCGACAGCGGCACTTACAGCACCATGCAGGTCGACCCGTATTTCCTTGAGCGCGTGGACATTCTCAAAGGGCCTTCGTCGGTTCTGTATGGTCGCAGCTCGCCCGGCGGCCTCGTCGCACTGACCAGCAAGAAACCGTTGTACGAGGCTTACCATCAGGTGCAAGCCACGGTCGGCACGCAAGGTCAGCGCGGGGTCGGTTTTGACTTCAGCGGACCGGTCGATGACGACAAGCGCGTTGCCTATCGTCTGACCGGGTTAACGGATCAGTCCGACACGCAATTCGACCACAACAAGGAAAAACGCTTTGCCTTGGCGCCGACCGTCAGCATCGACTTCAGTGAAGACACCTCGCTGACCCTGCAGGCGTATCTGCAACATGACCCGGATGGCGGTTATCACGGCGGCGTCCCGGCCGACGGCACGATCCATCAGCGCAATGGCAACCGGATCTCGCCGCACTTCTTCGAGGGCGAGCCGGGCATCGATGGTTATTCACGTGATCAACAGTCGTTCGGTTATCAGTTCGAGCATCGCTTCAACGATGTCTTCACGGCGCGGCAAAATTTCCGCTACCTCGACTCCAAGGTGAACATGGACCAGGTCTACGCCTATGGCTGGACCACGCCGACCAGTAACGAACTGAACCGCTATTACACCGGCGGTGATGAGCGTCTGCATGCGTTTATCGTCGACAACATGCTGCAGGCGGAATTTTTCACCGGTGCGACCAAACACACGATGCTGATGGGCGCGGATTATCAGCGGCGCAAAACCGTGGTCGACTGGACCAGCGGCGGCCTCGCGCCGATCAACGCGTTCAACCCGGTGTACGGCAACTCGGCAATCGATATGTACGGCGAGACCAGTTACCTGCGCCGCCTGGAGCAGACCGGCGTCTACCTGCAAGACCTGATCGAGATGGACAAATGGCGTTTCTCGCTGGGTCTGCGCCAGGACTGGGTCGAGACGTCGGATGAAAACCGCATCGCCGAAGCGGGGCGTCCGCTGGGCACCGAAATCAATGACCGTCGCACCAAATTGACCGGCCGCGCTGGCGCCCTGTATCTGTTTGATAACGGTCTGGCGCCCTACGTCAGCTATTCCGAATCGTTCAACCCGAACTCCTATGCCGACAGCGCCGGCAATCCATTGGCGCCTACCGATGGCACGCAGTGGGAAATGGGCTTGAAGTATCAGCCGCCGGGCACCGACAACCTGTTCACCGCGTCGCTGTTCCGCATCGATCAGGAAAACCTGGCGACCAAACTGCCGCAGGAAAACTTCTATCGCGCTGTCGGTGCTGTCCGCTCCCAAGGCCTGGAACTGGAAGCGCACATGCAACTGACCGACAACCTGAAAGTGCTCGGCAGCTACACCTTCACCGACATCGAATATTCGAAGTCGATGGTCAGCACGCTGAGCACCCCGACCGATGTGATCGAGAACAAAGGCAACTCGCCGACTCAGGCACCGCGGCACATGGCGTCGCTGTGGGCCGACTATAAGTTCGACAGCGCGGCGCTGGATGGCCTGCGTCTGGGCGGGGGTGTGCGTTATGTCGGCTATAGCTGGGCGGATGCGGAAAACACTTTGAAGGTGCCGTCTTACACGCTGTTCGATGCATCGATCGGGTATGACCTGGGCAAGGTTGGCCTGAAGGGCGTCGATGTACGGCTGAATGCGAACAACCTGACCAACGAGTCCTACGTGGCTTCCTGTGCCAGCCTGAACTTCTGCTACATGGGCGAAGAGCGCAACGTCGCGGCGACGGTCAGCTATCAGTTCTAAACCTTTGTCCTGTGCATAAAAAAGCCAGCCCCTGAAATGTCAGGGGCTGGCTTTGTCGTCTCAGTGGGGAAATTTTAATGCGCGCATTTCTGGTGTTGTTGCATCGCTATATCGGCTTGGCCACGGCGGTGTTTTTGCTGTTGGCCGGGATTACCGGAAGCATTCTGGCGTTCAATCATGAACTGGATGAGTGGCTCAATCCACAGTTCTACTCAGCGTCTGCGCAGGGTTCACGATTGCCTCCGGGCGAGTTGGTCGACGCGGTGCAGTCTGCGCATCCGAAGTTGCAGGTCTGGTACATGGAGTATCCGCATGAGGCTGGCCACACGGCGCTGCTGGCGGCGGTGCCGCGCAATGACCCAGCGACCGGCAAGCCGTTCGATGAGCGCAATCAGGTGTTCTATCTCGATCCGCTGACGGCTGAACAGAAGGGCCAGCGATATTGGGGTGAGTGCTGTTTTCAGCGGGAGAACTTTGTCCCGTTCATTCTGGAATTTCATTACAACCTGACGTTGCCAGGCAACTGGGGATTGCTGTTGATGGGCCTGGTTGCAATCGCCTGGGTGATCGATTGCTTTGTGGCGTTGTGGCTGACCTTGCCGCGCGGCAAACCGTTCTGGAAGAAGTGGTCGACGGCGTGGAAGGTCAAGGGCGGACACGCCTATCGGCTTAACTTCGATCTGCATCGGGCTGGCGGATTGTGGTTATGGCTGTTGTTGTTGCCGATCGCGGTCAGCAGTGTGGCGATGAACTTGCCGAGCCAAGTGTTCAAACCTGTGGTGTCGCTGTTTTCACCCATTGAACCGAGCGTCTATGAAGCCCGAGGGCGAATACCTGCCAGTGAGGTTGGGGTGACCCAACTGAGTTATCAACAGGCGTACGAGAGGGCATTACAGGAGGGAGAAAGGTTAGGGCTGACAGCGGCGATCGGGGAGTTGTATTACAGCTTTGAGTACAACTTCTACGGGGCAGGATTCGGACAGCACGACACTGAGGCACATGGCAAATCCTGGTTGTTCTTTCACGGTACGGACGGGCGATTGTTAGGGCAGGAGATTGCAGGGCAGGGAACGTTGGGGGAACAGTTTTACCGGTTGCAGTTGCCGATACACGGTGGACGGATCATTGGTATCACCGGGCAAATAATGATCGCGCTGCTAGGCATTTTGATTGCGGGGTTGTCAGGGACTGGGGTCTACATCTGGTGGCGCAAGTGGCAGGCTCGACGCATCAGCAAGGCTCGTAAAGCCATTTGACCGTGGGTTTTAGTGAACCTGAAATGACAAAACCCCTGTCTGCTTACGCAGTCAGGGGTTTCGGAATTGAATCTTGACGATGACCTACTCT
>NZ_AKJD01000209.1 GCF_000282515.1 Pseudomonas sp. GM80 | reverse complement strand
CCCCGTTGGGCTGCGAAGCGGCGCCAAAAGCGACGACTGCTGCGCAGCCGAACGGGGATAAATCCCCTCGCCACAAAGAGCCCCTTAATACCAGGTCCTCTCCACGAGGGCCCCGGTACAAGGGGCCTGGGTTTATTCCTGGATCACGTCCGCACCCTTGGGGATGTCGAACTTGAACTTGGACGCCGGTACCGGCTCGTTGGCCTTCACCCCGGTGAACAGGATGTTGGTGCGCTGGCCGACGCTGTCGATCAGTTGCATGTCATTGAGCAGACCATTGCGGAACGACAGACGCAGGTTGTCGAACAGGGTGTCCTTGGTTTTCGGCTTGAGGGTGAAGTCGATCACGCCGCCCGCCTCTTTCGCGGAAATATCAAAGCTCTGGCTGATCTTCGACACATCACCGGACAGCAGCAGCGCCGGGGTCTGGGTTAGACGCTCGTCGAGCTTCTTGATGGTCGCCTGTTCCAGATCCGGGTCCCACAGGGTGACCTTCTTGCCATCAGACACCATGGTCTGCTCGGCCGGCGCGTTGGTGTGCCAGTAGAACAGGCCCGGACGCTGCAGGGTCATGTCGCCGGTGGTTTCCTGCAACTGCGTACCGCTGCCGTCGAGGGTCAGCTGCGAGAAGTTCGCGCTCAGGGTCTTGGAAGTTTCCAGCAATTGGGTCAAACGAGCCACGTCCTTGTCATCGGCGTGGGCCGTGAGTGTGGTCAAAGCCAGTACTGGCAGCAGCATGCGGATAAGACGCATGGGAGTCCTCTTGAATACTCGTTGGGAGAGCGGCGGCACATCATTGTCCCGCCTCTTGCTTTTTGGATCAGTCGCGTACCGGGCCCGGGGCCAGCACTTCACGCGAACCGTTGGTGTTCATCGACGTGACGACCCCGGCCATTTCCATGGCTTCGATCATCCGTGCGGCGCGGTTGTAGCCGATCTTCAGCTTGCGCTGAACGGCAGAAATCGAGGCACGACGGCTTTCCAGCACGAACTGTACGGCTTCGTCGTACAGCGCATCCGTTTCCGGATCATCGCCATCGCCGCCACCGCTGCTGCCTTCAAAGCCGCTGCCGGCTTCTTCGACACCATTGAGGATGTCGTCGTTGTATTCCGGGGCGCCGCGCAGTTTCCACGCTTCAACCACACGGTGAACCTCTTCGTCGGAAACGAACGCGCCGTGAACCCGGATCGGCAGACTGGTGCCCGGCGGCATGTAGAGCATGTCACCGTGGCCAAGCAGTTGTTCGGCGCCGCCCTGATCGATGATGGTCCGCGAGTCGATCTTGCTCGACACCTGGAACGCCATACGCGTCGGGATGTTCGCTTTGATCAGACCGGTGATCACGTCCACCGAGGGTCGCTGAGTGGCGAGGATCAAGTGAATACCCGCCGCACGCGCCTTCTGCGCAATACGGGCGATCAGCTCTTCAACCTTCTTGCCGACGATCATCATCATGTCGGCGAATTCGTCGACGACTACCACGATGGTCGGCAGCTTCTGCAACAGCGGCGCTTCGTCGTGAATGCTTTCGCGCTTGTACAGCGGGTCGCTCAACGGCTCGCCGGCGTCCTGCGCTTCCTTGACCTTGGCGTTGAAGCCGGACAGGTTACGCACGCCCATTTTCGCCATCAGCTTGTAGCGGCGCTCCATCTCGGCAACGCTCCAGCGCAGGGCGTTGGCGGCGTCTTTCATGTCGGTGACGACCGGGCACAGCAGGTGCGGAATGCCTTCGTAGATCGACAGTTCCAACATCTTCGGGTCGATCATGATCAGCTTGGCGTCTTCCGGGCCGGACTTGAACAGGATCGACAGGATCATCGCGTTCACGCCCACCGACTTACCGGAACCGGTGGTACCGGCCACCAGCAAGTGCGGCATCTTCGCCAGGTCGGTGATGACCGGTTTGCCGCCGATGTCATGACCGAGCGCCAGGGTGACCGGCGATTTGAAGTTGTCGTACTCAGGCGTCGACAGCACTTCGGAGAAGCGCACGATCTGCCGGTCTTCGTTGGGAATCTCGATACCGACCGTGGTCTTGCCCGGAATCACCTCGACCACCCGCACGCTGGTCACCGCCAGCGAACGCGCGAGGTCTTTCGCCAGGTTGGCAATGCGGCTGACTTTGACGCCGGCGGCAGGCTGAATTTCGTAACGGGTAATCACCGGGCCCGGATGGATCGAGTCCACCGTGACCTCGACACCGAACTCCTTGAGCTTGATCTCCAGCAAGTGGCCGACCGCTGCCAGGGATTCCGGCGAATAATTGAGTTGTTTCTTTTCCGCAGGGTCGAGGATCGAGATCGGCGGCAAGGTGCCTTCGACGGCGCTGTCGACGAACAACGGCGCCTGTTTCTCTTTCTGCACACGCTTGCTCGGCTCCGGCGCCTTGACCGGGGCTGGGGCGATGACCGGCGGCACCTGCTTCTCGCGGTCGGACATGTGCTTGCTCAGGGCTTGTTCACGCTCGATCAGGCGTTCCTTGACCTTGGCCTGCTCGCGCTTGTCGGTGACCGTCGGCGCGACCACGTCATGCACACGGACATCGACTTCACGCAGTTGCGCGACCAATTGTTTGCGTTCGGTACGTGCCGACCACCAGCGATTCAGCGCGCCCTGAAACAGTTCGAACAGGTCGAGGGTGATTTTGCCGGTGATGTCCATCACCTTGAACCACGACAGGTCGGTGAACACGGTCAGGCCGAACAGGAACAGCGCGATGAACAGCAGCGTGCTGCCCTGGATATTCAGCGCGTTCTTCGCCAGATCGCCGAGGCTTTCACCCAAAGCGCCACCGGCACCGGCCGGCAAGCCCGTCGCGGCATGAAAATGGATATGCGCCAGCGCAGCGCCCGACAGCACCAGAAACACCAGACCGATCAGGCGCCAGGAGAACAGCCAGCCGCTCCACTGCCACGGTTCGTGGCGCTGGCGGAAGATCTGATACGCCTTGATCGCCAGCAGCAACGGGAAGATATAGGCGAAGTAACCGAGCACCATGAACAGGATGTCGGCGCTGTAGGAGCCGGCCGGGCCGCCGAAATTCTGCACATCGTCGATCTTGCTGTTGTGGCTCCAGCCCGGATCGTCCTTGCCGTAGGTCAACAAGGCCATCATCAGGAACAGGCACAAGGCGCCAATGGCGATCAATGCACCTTCCTTGAGCCGGTAGTGCAACTGTTGGCGCCAGAGCGGAACGACTGTTTTAGGTGCTGCGGTGGATTTCTTCAAAACGCTACTTTTCCTGCGCCAATGGCGCGTCCATCTATTGAATGACGATAAAAAACTGCCCAATCCAGGCAGGTAACAAAGTGAACGAGCGCAACTGAGACTACTTTTAAAACTGCGCCGAGGCTTTTAAAAACACGGCACAGCGCGAACATTCTGTAACAGCCCGGCATTGTACGGGTTTGTACGTGCGATGCCATGCTTCAAACCCGAGGCTAAAGCATAGTCAAGCACACAAAACCTGTGGGCCAATTTGAGCATGCATTACCTTTTGTGACAAAGGCTTATGAGGTGTATTTGATGAACGTAGCGAAGCATTCACGCTTGATCATTCTTGGCTCCGGCCCCGCCGGTTACAGCGCAGCCGTGTATGCCGCCCGTGCCAACCTCAAACCCGTGGTGATTACCGGCCTGCAGGCCGGCGGTCAACTCACCACCACCGTCGAAGTCGACAACTGGCCCGGTGACGTCGAAGGCCTGACCGGGCCGGTGCTGATGGAACGCATGCAGAAACACGCCGAACGCTTTGCCACAGAGATCGTTTACGACCACATCCACACCGCCAAGTTGCAACAGCGCCCGTTCGAACTCATCGGCGACAACGGCACTTACACCTGCGACGCGCTGATCATCGCCACCGGCGCCTCGGCGCAGTATCTGGGCCTGCCCTCGGAAGAAGCCTTCGCCGGCAAAGGTGTTTCCGCCTGCGCCACCTGTGATGGCTTCTTTTACCGCAATCAGGTGGTCGCGGTCGTCGGCGGTGGCAACACCGCCGTCGAGGAAGCACTGTACCTGTCCAACATCGCCAAGGAAGTACACTTGATCCATCGTCGCGACAAACTGCGCTCGGAGAAAATCCTCCAGGACAAGCTCTTTGAGAAAGCCGCCAACGGCAATGTGCGCTTGCATTGGAACCAGAATCTCGACGAAGTGTTGGGCGATGCCAGCGGCGTCACGGGCGCCCGTCTGCGTCACAGTCATACCGGCGAAACCCGCGAACTACCGTTGGCCGGGGTGTTCATCGCGATCGGCCACAAGCCCAATACCGACCTGTTTCAGGGCCAGTTGTCGATGCATGACGGTTATTTGCGGGTCAAGGGTGGCAGCGACGGTGACGCCACGTCCACCGAGATCCCCGGGGTGTTTGCTGCCGGCGACGTTGCCGACCATGTTTACCGTCAAGCGGTCACCTCCGCCGGCGCCGGCTGCATGGCCGCACTCGATGCCGAGAAGTATCTGGACGACATTCCGGTCATTTGACGGCACACTTTATCGCGGGCCAAATGGCCAGCTCTGCCCTCCCCTTCTGCAAGCCTGGATGCCATGCTGACTTGGTTACAACGTAATTCCCTGACTTTTCCTCCTTTGGAAAAGGCCATGCGCGAGCCCAACGGATTGCTTGCCGCTGGCGGCGATTTGTCTGCCGATCGTTTGGTCCAGGCGTATCGCCATGGCTGCTTTCCGTGGTTTTCCGAGGGCCAGCCAATTCTCTGGTGGTCGCCGGATCCACGCACCGTGCTGTTTCCCGACGAACTGCATGTTTCACGCAGCCTCGGCAAACTGCTGCGCCAGCAGCGCTATCAAGTGACCTTCGATCAGGACTTCGACGCGGTGATCCGCGCCTGCGCCGCGCCCCGCGACTACGCCGACGGCACCTGGATCACCGAGGCCATGCAAGACGCCTACGTCGAACTGCATCGTCGTGGCTTCGCCCATTCAGTGGAAGTCTGGGATCAAGGCGAACTGGTCGGCGGCCTGTACGGCTTGGCGATGGGCCAACTGTTTTTCGGCGAGTCGATGTTCAGCCGCGCCGACAACGCCTCGAAATTCGGCTTTGCCACCCTGGTGCGGCATCTGAAAGACTCGGGGTTCGTACTGATCGACTGCCAGATGCCGACCGATCATCTGCACAGCCTCGGCGCCCGGGCAATCCCTCGCCAACAATTCGCCGATTATCTGGCCCGACACCTGGATCAACCCAATCGTGCCACCTGGGTTTGCTGAGCGACTTTTGCGCGCGTGGCTTACACTTAATTCACCAGCTTATCCCGAGGGTTGATCATGACCGAGTTGGCGCGTTTGAAGTTCTATGCCACTCAGCCTCACTCTTGCAGCTATCTGCCGGAGGAGCAGGCCACGACCCTGTTTCTCGATCCGAGTCAGCCCATGGATGTGCATGTCTACGCAGACCTGTCGGAAATGGGTTTTCGTCGCAGCGGCGACCATCTGTATCGACCTCATTGCCAGAACTGCAATGCGTGCGTGCCTGCGCGCATTCCGGTGGCGCAGTTCACCCCCAATCGTCAGCAGAAGCGCATTTTCAAGCGCAACGCCGATTTGCAGGTGCGCCCGGCCAAGCCGCAATTCAGCGAAGAATATTTCGATCTCTACCAGCGCTACATCGAACAACGCCACGCCGACGGCGACATGTACCCGCCGAGCCGTGATCAATTCTCGACGTTTCTGGTACGTGATCTGCCCTTCTCGCGCTTCTACGAGTTCCGACTCGACGGACGGTTGCTGGCCGTGGCGGTGACCGATTTGCTGCCTAACGGCCTGTCAGCGGTGTACACCTTTTACGAACCGGATGAAGAGCGCCGCAGTCTTGGCCGTTTTGCCATCCTCTGGCAGATCGGCGAAAGCCAGCGCCTGGGGCTTGAGGCGGTGTACCTCGGTTACTGGATCAAGAACTGCAAAAAGATGAACTACAAGACCCAATATCGCCCTATCGAATTGCTGATTAATCAGCGCTGGGTCGTCCTCAACTAAACCCGAGCCCTAAACCCCTTGGCGTAAACCCCATTTTTCGGGCACAATGCACGCCGCTTTTGCCTGGCGCAGTTGCACCGGGCCATTCATTGGATACCGAGGGCTTTACTGCATGTCGAAAGAAGACAGCTTCGAAATGGAAGGCACTGTCGTCGACACCCTGCCCAACACCATGTTTCGTGTGGAGTTGGAAAATGGGCACGTCGTAACCGCGCATATTTCCGGCAAGATGCGCAAGAACTACATTCGTATTCTTACCGGTGACAAAGTGCGCGTCGAGCTGACGCCCTATGACTTGAGCAAAGGGCGCATTACTTACCGCGCTCGTTAATCAAGTCAATACAGAACGCCCGGTTTATGCCGGGCGTTTTTGTTTGTCTGCGTTTTTAGGGTTTGGGGGCATATCCGTTTTCTCGGGTGCTGCCGCTGGCGGTTTCGCTCTTACAGCGAGTCCCTTTTTCAAACGCCGGAATGCCGGCCCAGCAAAAAGGAACCAAAAGGCTTTGCCCCGGCGTACGGCACTTCGCTGAGG
>NZ_AKJD01000208.1 GCF_000282515.1 Pseudomonas sp. GM80 | reverse complement strand
CGGGCTTGCCCGCGATGACGGCAGCACATTCGACATCAATGGTGGCTGACCCACCGCAATCGCTGGCAAGTCGAGTCGTCGCACCGCAGCTCCCACAGGTTTTTGTATTTTGGAGAAGATCATGGTTCACAGTTCAAGATTGACTAAGGCTTCGCTCGGGCTTGTTCTAGGTCTGGCCGCCGGCAGCGTTCTCGCCGCCATCACCCCACAACAAGCCGAACAACTGAAAACCACCCTGACCCCCATGGGCGCCGAGCGGGCCGGCAACGCCGCCGGCACCATCCCGGCCTGGACTGGCGGCATCACCCAGGCCCCCGCCGGCTACAAACCCGGCCAGCACCACCCCGATCCATACGCGGCCGACAAACCGCTGTTCACCATCACCAAAGCCAATCTCGACCAGTACAAAGCGCACCTCAGCCCCGGCCAGATTGCCCTGTTCAACAGCTACCCCGACACCTTCCAGATGCCGATCTATCCGTCCCGTCGCTCCGGTTCGGCACCGCAATGGCTGTACGACAACACCCTGAAAAACGCCACCTCGGCCAAGCTGCTCGAAGGCGGCAGCGGTTTCTCTGATGCCTACGGCGGCGTACCGTTTCCAGTCCCCAAGGACGGCGTTGAAGTGCTGTGGAACCACATCACCCGCTATCGCGGCATCTACGTCGTGCGCCGCGCTTCCGAAGCGCCGGTGCAGCGTAACGGCAGCTTCGCGCTGGTGACGTCACAGCAGGAAGCGCTGTTCAACTACTACCGCCCGAACGGCCAGTTCGCCGATCTGAAAAACATCCTGTTCTACTACCTCGCCTTCGTGAAAAGCCCGGCGCGACTGGCCGGTGGCGCTGCCCTCGTGCACGAAACCCTCGACCAGCTCAAGGACGCACGCCAGGCCTGGATCTACGACGCCGGCCAACGCCGCGTGCGCCGCGCACCGAACCTTGCGTACGACACGCCGATCGCCTCCTCCGATGGCCTGCGCACCGCCGACGACACCGACCTGTTCAACGGCTCGCCGGATCGCTACGAGTGGAAGCTCAAGGGCAAACAGGAAATCTACATCCCCTACAACAATTACAAAGTCGGCAGCCCCGACGTGAAATACGCGCAACTGCTCACCCCCGGCCACCTCAACCCGCAATACACCCGCTACGAACTGCACCGGGTCTGGGTGGTGGAAGGCAACCTGAAACCGGGCTCGCGGCATATCTACTCGAAACGCGTGTTGTTCCTCGATGAAGACAGCTGGGGCGCGGCACTGGTCGATCAATACGACGGGCGAGGGGAGTTGTGGCGCGTGTCGATGGCCTACCTGAAAAACTTCTACGACCTGCCGACCACGTGGAGTGCGCTGGACGTTTTCCATGATCTGCAGGCGCGTCGTTACTATGTGCAGAATCTTGATAACGAGGAAGCGGAGACTGTCGATTTTGCACAACCGGTGCCGGAGGATGCGTATTTCATGCCGTCGGCATTGCGGCAGCGTGGGACGCGGTAATGACTGAAGTCTAAGTCCACCGCTGACAGAAAAAGCCCGAAGCCACTGATACATTTGGCTTCGGGTTTGTTCTGTTGAGCTAAAAATATCTGCTTTACAGATATCTGTATTTGAGATAATTTTTCCGCATGTAGGGATACCAGAACCGAAAATTGTATGAGAGTGATCACAAAAGCGGCGATTGCGCGGGCCATTGAGATTCATGGCCAGTGGAGAGATCCTCTCACCTTGTGGCTAACCATCTTCGACAGAGCATCGCTGCGTTTCGAGTCATTTGAGAAGCTTCGTCAAGACTGGACCAGCGCCTCAGGTTGGAACGTCGATCGTATCCCTCACTCGAAGCTGAGGCTGACGAGCAAGAAAGGCCCGCTTGATATTTACGTTTTTGATATCAAGAAAAACGAGTGCCGTGTCATTACGTGGATCAATACGAAGACTGGCACTATCTATATCAAGGACATTCTTCCCCATGCCGGATATGACAAATGGTGGAAGGGTGATGTCAAGTAGTTGGCCAGAATGAAATACGCTATTTATGTTTAACGAAAATACAGGTGATCTCAATGAAGCGTAATAAAGTCGAAGCGACAGGACTGGATTCCTTCATAGCCGATATTTCACCCATGCTTGAGGGACTGGGCGATCAGCTAGCGACTTTGTCCAAGTTGTTGTCTGCCTGCCATGATCCGATAAAAAATGATGACGATCTGCAAGTGCGAATGGCCCTGATTGATGAGCTTTATTCCCACGCAAACACCGAGGATCATGCTGCTGCACGGTTTGCGGAGTTTGTGGCTGATCGGGTTTATGAGTACGAGAGTGAAACGGTGTTGATTGCTTATTCGTCCCAATCTGAAGCGCTGGCGTTTCTGCTGTCGGAAAGAGGCGTCAAACAGAAGGACTTGTCTGAGATCGCAACTCAGAGTGCTGTTTCAGAGATATTGAATAACAAGCGAAAAATGACCGTTGCCCAGATAAAGGGATTCGCCGAGTTCTTTAAAGTGCCGGTCGAGTTTTTTATGCACGGTGTGGTTTGACGTGAAGGGGTGACAGGCCTGACGCAATCGCGGGCAAGCCCGCTCCCACAGGTTATGAGTCGCACACAACATCTGTGAACGACTGAAAAACCTGTGGGAGCGGGCTTGCCCGCGATTGGTTTTTTGCTTCAGCGCTGTACGAAGATCAAACGCGGAAGTGGCTGACCATCTGCTGCAACTGACCACCCAAGCGTGCCAGTTCAACACTCGACGCCGCCGTCTCATCACTCGCCGCTGCGGTCTGTTCCGACACGTCGCGCACGTTGATGATGCTGCGGCTGATCTCTTCAGCCACTGCACTTTGCTGTTCAGCCGCCGCAGCGATCTGCTGGTTCATCGACTGAATATTCGACACCGTGCGGGTGATGTTTTCCAGCGATGCACCGGCCTTGCGGGTCAGGGCGACGCTGCTGTCGGTCAGCGCGCGGCTGTTGCTCATCACCGCCGAAACCTGCTGGGTGCCGTTCTGCAGACCGGCGACCAGGCCTTCGATTTCTTCGGTGGATTTCTGCGTGCGCTGGGCCAGGCCACGTACTTCGTCGGCAACCACGGCAAAACCGCGACCGGCTTCACCGGCACGTGCGGCTTCGATCGCAGCGTTAAGGGCGAGCAGGTTGGTCTGTTCGGCAACGGCCTTGATCACGTCCATGACGCTGCCGATCTTGTCGCTTTCCTGTTGCAGTACGCTCATGGCTTCGGTCGAACGCACCACTTCGCTGGCCAGACGTTCGATCTGCGCGATGGCTTCGTTGACCACTTTGTCGCCTTCACGGGCTTCGCCGTCAGCGGCGGCAGCCGCTT
>NZ_AKJD01000207.1 GCF_000282515.1 Pseudomonas sp. GM80 | reverse complement strand
AGGTCAGCGTGTAATCACGCTGACTGCGCCTTTTTCCCGTGTTCATTACGTCCTCCTGAGAATGGGTCAGAAGGTGTAAACCTTATTCAGGACGGGACATCTTCACAACAAAAAGCCCCCCACCGATCACTCGGTGGGGGGCTTTCGCACATCCGAAGCCGTCAAATCAAACCTTGACGATCCAGCCCGCTGGCGCTTCGATGTCGCCGGTCTGCACACCCGTCAGCTCTTTATAAAGCTTCTGGGTCACAGGGCCGACTTCTGTCTCGCTGTGGAAAACATGCAGATGATCGTTGTAGCTAATGCCACCGATCGGCGTGATCACCGCAGCGGTACCGCAGGCACCGGCTTCCTTGAAGTCCGACAGTTTGTCGATCAGCACGTCGCCTTCAACCACTTCCAGGCCCAGACGCGATTTCGCCAGTTCGATCAGCGACAGGCGGGTGATGCCTGGCAGAACGGACGGCGAGTTCGGGGTGATGAACTTGTTGTCGTGGGTGATCCCGAAGAAGTTGGCCGAACCGACTTCTTCGATCTTGGTGTGGGTCATCGGGTCCAGGTAGATCGCGTCGGCGAAGTTGGCTTTCTTGGCTTTCGAGCCCGGCATCAGGCTGGCCGCGTAGTTGCCGCCGACTTTGGCTGCGCCGGTGCCTTGTGGGGCCGCGCGGTCGTAGCTGGAGATCTGGAAGTTGTGTGGGGTCAGGCCGCCCTTGAAGTAGGCGCCGACTGGAATGCAGAAGATCGAGAAGATGAACTCAGGTGCAGTGCGCACGCCGATGTTGTCACCGACGCCGATCACGAACGGACGCAGGTACAGCGCGCCGCCAGTGCCGTATGGCGGGATGAAGCGCTCGTTGGCACGCACCACGGCTTTACAGGCTTCGATGAACTGCTCGGTGTCGACTGTCGGCATCAGCAGGCGCGCGCAGCTGCGTTGCATACGCAGGGCGTTCTGGTCCGGGCGGAACAGGTTGATCGAGCCGTCCTTGCAACGATAGGCCTTCATGCCTTCGAAGCACTGCTGGCCATAGTGAAGGGCAGTCGAGCCTTCGCTGATGTGCAGCACGTTGTCTTCGGTCAGGGTGCCTTTGTCCCACTCGCCATCGCGAAAGTACGACAGATAGCGCTTGTCGGTCTTGATGTAGTCAAAACCCAGCTTGTCCCAATTGATGCTTTCGTTACCCATGACACCCTCTATCACTGAACAACCGTCGAAACGGTTCAAGGCTTCTGACGTTTTTTGGATGGGCACAACAATACTTCATTCTTGAGCGGTTTCGCAGCCCGGACGATGGAGGGATGAGCAGATTTATTAGCCTGCTTATGAAAAATCCTCGTTCATCGCTGAAAAGATCGCAGCCTGCGGCAGCTCCTACAGAATCGGCGAACCCCTGTAGGAGCTGCCGAAGGCTCGGGCCGCGATCGGACGATCTTTTGATCTTTACAGGTGCAACGCATGCCCGAGAGCACGCAACGCCGCTTCCTGCACCGCTTCACCCAGCGTCGGATGCGCATGAATGGTGCCGCCGATGTCTTCCAGTCGCGCGCCCATTTCCAGGCTTTGCGCGAACGCGGTCGACAACTCGGAAACCCCCACGCCCACCGCCTGCCAACCGACAATCAGATGATTGTCCCGACGAGCGACCACGCGCACAAAGCCGCTTTTCGACTCTAGCGTCATCGCCCGGCCATTCGCCGCGAACGGGAAACTGGAAACGATGCAGTCCAGACCGGCAGCCTTGGCCTCGTCCGGGGTCTTGCCGACCACCACCAGTTCCGGATCGGTAAAGCACACCGCAGCAATCGCCGTAGGGCTGAATTCGCGGGTTTTGCCGCTGATCAACTCGGCAACCATCTCGCCCTGCGCCATGGCGCGGTGAGCGAGCATCGGCTCGCCGCTCAAATCACCGATGGCGTAAACGTTGCGCATGCTGGTCTGGCAGCGGCTGTCGATTTTGATCGCCGAACCGTTCATGTCCAGATTCAGTGCTTCGAGGTTCCAGCCCTGGGTATTCGGCTTACGACCCACGGCGACCAGCACCTGATCGGTTTCCAGGTTCAGCGTTTCGCCTTCAGGGTCGCGCACCTGCAACGTGCCGTCGAAACCCAGCACGCTGTGTTTCAGGTACAGCTTCACACCCAGTTGCTTCAACGCCTCGTGCACCGGCTGCGTCAGTTCGGCGTCGTAGGCCGGCAGGATGCGATCCTGCGCCTCGACCACGCTCACGTCAGCACCGAGCTTGCGATAAGCGATGCCCAACTCCAGGCCGATGTAACCACCGCCGACCACCACCAGACGGTTCGGCACGGATGTCGGCGCCAGCGCTTCGGTGGAGGAGATGATCGGCCCGCCAATCGGCAGGATCGGCAGATTGACGCTGGTCGAACCGGTCGCCAGCACCAGGTGCTCGCACTGAATACGCGTGTCGCCGACTTCGACAGTCTTGCCGTCGATGACTTTGGCCCAGCCATTGATGACCTGAACCTTGTTCTTCTTCAGCAGGGCAGCCACGCCAGTGGTCAGGCGATCAACGATGCCATCCTTCCACTCGACACTTTTAGTGATGTCGAGCGTCGGCGCGGAAACGCTGATGCCGAGCGCCGAATGCTGACTGTGATGCCGGGTCTGGTGAAACTGCTCAGCGACATGGATCAGCGCTTTCGACGGGATGCAGCCGATGTTCAGGCACGTACCGCCCAGCGATTGGCCTTCGACCAGAATCGTCGCAATGCCCAGTTGCCCGGCGCGAATCGCCGTTACATAGCCGCCAGGGCCGCCGCCGATGATCAGCAGCGTAGTGATCAGAGATTGCATGCGAGCCTTACTCCACAAACAAAGTGGCAGGTTGTTCGATCAAGCCGCGAATGGCCTGGATGAAGAGTGCCGCGTCCATGCCGTCGACCACGCGGTGATCGAACGAGCTGGAGAGGTTCATCATCTTGCGGATCACCACTTGGCCTTTGACGACCATCGGCCGTTCGACGATTTTGTTGACGCCGACGATCGCCACTTCCGGCAGGTTCAGCACTGGGGTGCTGACGATGCCGCCCAGCGCACCGAGGCTGGTCAGGGTGATGGTCGAGCCGGACAATTCGTCGCGGCTGGCCTTGCCATTGCGCGCGGCATTGGCCAAACGCGAGATTTCCGTGGCGCTGTCCCACAGGCTGCGCGCCTCGGCGTGACGCACCACCGGCACCATCAGGCCGACATCGCTTTGCGTGGCGACGCCGACGTGCACCGCGCCGAGGCGGGTGATGACCTGAGCTTCGTCGTCGTAACGGGCATTCATCTGCGGGAAGTCGCGCAGAGCAACGACCAGAGCACGGACGAGGAACGGCAGCAAGGTCAACTTGCCACGGCTGGCCCCGTGTTTTTCATTCAGGTGCGCACGCAGTTCTTCGATTGCGGTGACGTCGATTTCTTCGACATAACTGAAGTGTGCGGCACGTTGAGTCGCGTCCTGCATGCGCTGGGCGATCTTGCGGCGCATGCCGATCACTTGAATCTGTTCTTCGTCGTCGCGTTGGGCGTAAGCGGCAGCCACGGGCGCCGAAGCGTTCGACTGACCTTGCGCCAAGTAGGCTTCAAGGTCTTCGTGCAACACCCGACCGGCCGGGCCGGAACCGCGCACCAGACGCAATTGAATGCCCAGATCCAGCGCATGTTTGCGCACGGCCGGCGAGGCGAGAGGACGTTCGTCTGCTTCGCGAGCGACCATCGGGTCCTGACAAACAGCTGCCGGACGTGGCACGGCGGCAGGAGCAGCTTTGCTCTCAACAACGGCCTCAACTTTCGGCGCAACAGGCTCTTTCGTCACAGCAGGAGCGGCGGACTCTTTAAGGTTACCGGCACCCTCAACTTCAATGCTGATCAGCACACTGCCAACCGCCATCACTTCACCCGGCTGACCACCAAGTGCAATCACCTTGCCGTGTACCGGCGATGGAATATCAACCATCGCCTTGTCGGTCATCACATCCGCCAGCACCTGATCTTCAACGACCATATCGCCAACCTTGACGTGCCACTGCGACAGTTCTACTTCTGCGATGCCTTCGCCGATGTCCGGCATCTTGATAACGTGCGTGCCCATTCAGACCTCCATGACCCGTTTCAACGCCGCGCCTACTCGGGACGGCCCTGGGAAATACGCCCACTCCTGCGCGTGCGGGTAGGGGGTGTCCCAACCGGTGACGCGTTCGATCGGCGCTTCCAGGTGATGGAAGCAATGCTCTTGCACCAGCGACACCAGTTCGGCGCCGAAACCGCAGGTGCGCGTGGCTTCGTGAACCACCACGCAACGGCCGGTTTTCTTCACCGACTTGACGATAGTTTCCAGGTCCAGCGGCCACAGGCTGCGCAGGTCGATGACTTCAGCGTCGACACCGGATTCTTCGGCAGCGACTTGCGAGACATACACGGTGGTGCCGTAAGTCAGCACGGTCACGTCCTTGCCCGGACGGGTGATCGCGGCAACGTCCAGCGGTACGGTGTAGTAGCCGTCCGGAACCTGCGCTTGCGGGTGTTTCGACCACGGCGTTACCGGGCGGTCGTGGTGGCCGTCGAACGGGCCGTTGTACAGGCGTTTCGGCTCGAGGAAGATCACCGGATCATCGTTTTCGATGGAGGCGATCAGCAGGCCTTTGGCGTCATACGGGTTGGATGGCATCACGGTGCGCAAACCGCAGACCTGAGTGAACATCGCCTCGATGCTCTGGCTGTGCGTCTGGCCGCCGTAGATGCCGCCGCCGCAGGGCATGCGCAGGGTCATCGGCGCGGTGAATTCGCCAGCCGAGCGATAACGCAGGCGCGCCGCTTCGGAAATAATCTGGTCGGACGCCGGGTAAACGTAGTCAGCGAACTGAATCTCGGCAACCGGACGCAAACCGTAAGCGCCCATGCCCACGGCCACGCCGACGATGCCGCTTTCCGAGATCGGCGCATCGAACACACGCGAGGCGCCGTACTTGGTTTGCAGGCCTTCGGTGCAACGGAACACGCCGCCGAAATAGCCGACGTCCTGACCGAACACCACCACGTTGTCGTCACGCTCAAGCATCACATCCATGGCCGAGCGCAGGGCCTGGATCATGGTCATGGTGGTCGTGGTCATGGCGGTTTCCAACTGAATATTGTTGTTGTGATCGTTCATGTCAGATCCCCAACTGCTGACGCTGGCGCTTCAAGTGCTCCGGCATCTCTTTGTAGACGTCTTCGAACATGGTCGCGGCGCTTGGAATCTGGCCGCCGGCGAGGGTGCCGTACTGTTCGGCCTGTTTCTGCGCAGCAATCACTTCGGCTTCGAGTTCGGCGCTGACCGCCGCGTGCTCTTCGTCTGACCAGTGGCCGACCTTGATCAGGTGCTGTTTCAGGCGGGCAATCGGGTCGCCGAGCGGGAAGTGGCTCCAGTCATCGGCCGGGCGGTATTTCGACGGATCGTCGGAGGTCGAGTGCGGGCCGGCGCGGTAGGTGACCCATTCGATCATGGTCGGGCCGAGGTTGCGGCGGGCGCGTTCGGCAGCCCAGGCAGAGGCCGCGTAAACCGCGTAGAAGTCGTTGCCATCGACGCGCAGAGAAGCGATGCCGCAACCGACGCCGCGTCCGGCGAAGGTGGTGGCTTCACCACCGGCGATCGCCTGGAAGGTCGAGATTGCCCACTGGTTGTTGACCACGTTGAGGATCACCGGCGCGCGGTAAACGTGAGCGAAGGTGAGGGCGGTGTGGAAGTCCGATTCGGCGGTGGCGCCATCACCGATCCACGCCGAGGCGATTTTGGTGTCGCCCTTGATCGCCGAAGCCATGCCCCAGCCGACCGCTTGAATGAACTGGGTCGCGAGGTTGCCGGAAATGGTGAAGAAACCCGCCTCTTTAACCGAGTACATGATCGGCAACTGGCGGCCCTTGAGCGGATCGCGCTCGTTGGACAGCAGTTGGCAGATCAGGTCGACCAGCGGCACTTCGCGGGCCATCAGGATGCTTTGCTGACGGTAGGTCGGAAAGCACATGTCGTCGATGTTCAGCGCCAAAGCCTGAGCGCTACCGATGGCTTCTTCGCCAAGGCTCTGCATGTAGAACGACATTTTTTTCTGACGCTGGGCGACGACCATGCGGTTGTCGTAGATACGCGTCTTGAGCATGGCGCGCATGCCTTTGCGCAGGATCTCGACCGGCACGTTTTCAGCCCAAGGGCCGAGGGCGTTGCCCTGATCGTCGAGCACACGAATCAGCCCACGCGCCAGGTCGGCGGTGTCGGCAGGTTCGACGTCGATGGAAGGTTTGCGCACCGTACCGGCATCGGTCAGATGCAGGTAGGAAAAATCGGTTTTGCAGCCTGGACGGCCCGAGGGTTCAGGGACGTGCAGACGCAGCGGTTCATACGCTTGGGTCATGGCTTCTACGCTCGATCTTGTGAATTTCTTGTAGTGAGCTGGCAGTCATTCTTCGGTAGAAGAAATCTTGTCCTACAACAATCATAGGCCGGGCCAAGAAGAATATTTATCTCTGTTTCGTTGCGCTGGAGACGATTTGCAGATAGAAATTCTGCATAAACATAAAAAACAGGTGGTTTTGTCTCATGCGCAAACTGGATCGTACTGACATCGGCATTCTCAACAGCCTTCAGGAGAACGCGCGCATCACCAACGCCGACCTCGCACGCTCGGTCAACCTGTCGCCGACGCCGTGCTTCAACCGGGTCAAAGCGATGGAAGAATTAGGCCTGATTCGCGAGCAGGTGACGCTACTGGATGCCGACCTGCTGGGGCTGCACGTGAACGTGTTTATTCACGTCAGCCTAGAGAAACAGGTGGAGTTGGCGTTGCAGCATTTCGAGGAGGCGATTTCCGATCGCCCCGAGGTGATGGAGTGCTATCTGATGGCGGGCGATCCGGATTATCTGATCCGGGTGCTGGTGCCGACGATTCAGTCGTTGGAGCGCTTCATGATGGACTTTCTGACCAAAGTGCCGGGGGTGGCGAATATCCGCTCGAGTTTTGCGTTGAAGCAGGTGCGGTATAAGACGGCGCTGCCGCTGCCGGCGAATGGGTTGACGTTGGGGGCGTGAAGATCAAAAGATCGCAGCCTTCGGCAGCTCCTACATGCTGATCGTTCCCACGCTCCGCGTGGTAATGCAGCCCGTGACGCTCTGCGTCACTTCCCGAAGCGGAACGCGGAGCGTCCCCGGGGGCATTCCCACGCAGAGCGTGGGAACGATCAATTTCTCCTGTAGGAGCTGCCGCAGGCTGCGATCTTTTGACGTTAAAGCTTATTGATCGGGATCTTCAGATACACCACGCCATTGTCTTCAGCCGCCGGCAAATTTCCCGCCCGCACATTCACCTGAATCGCCGGCAGCAACAGCGTCGGCATGCCCAGCCCGGCGTCACGCTGCGTGCGCATCTCGACAAACGCCGCCTCATCAACCCCGTCATGCACATGAATGTTGCTTTTGCGCTGCTCGCCAACCGTGGTCTGGCACTGCGACTCGCGGCCTTCTGGCGGGTAATCGTGGCAAACGTAAAGCTTCACGCTCGCCGGGAAGGCCAACAATTTGTGGATCGAATTGAACAACTGATGGGCGTTGCCACCCGGGAAGTCGCAGCGCGCCGTGCCGACATCCGGCATGAATAGCGTATCGCCGACCAGAATCTGCTCACCGTCGATCAAATAAGCCATGTCCGCCGGCGTGTGTCCGGGCACGTGCAGGGCAGTGGCCTTGAGGTTGCCGATCTTGAACGACTCGTTCGGTGCAAACAGGTGATCGAACTGCGAGCCGTCGACACAGAACTCCGGCTCCAGATTGAACAGCGCCTTGAACACGTTCTGCACTTTACTGATCGATTCACCAATGGCGATCTTGCCGCCCAGTTCGCGGCGCAGATACGGCGCGGCAGACAGGTGGTCGGCGTGGGCGTGGGTTTCCAGCAGCCATTGCACTTGCAGGTTGTGCGCGCGGACGAAGGCGATGATCTTGTCGGCCTGGGCGGTGCAGGTGCGCCCGGCGGCACCGTCGTAATCGAGCACTGGGTCGACGATCGCGCATTGCCCGCCGTCAGCCTCGTAGACCACGTAGCTGTAGGTCGAGGAGGCGGGGTCGAGGAACGATTCAATCTGCGCGGGCATGGACACCAACCTGAATAAGGGAAATGGGTTGCAACACTTTATCTAAAAACATAATGTTCGCAGCTTAAGTGACGTTGAAGGCCTCGTGCAAATGCAATCCAGTCTGACCGAATGTGAAGTCGCCCAATTGCGTGCCTCGGCCTCCAAGGCTTGTGCGTTGCTCAAGGCGTTGGCCAATGAAGATCGCCTGTTGATTTTGTGTCAGCTGACTCAGGGCGAACGCAACGTTGGCGAACTGGAAACCATGACCGGCGTGCGTCAGCCAACGCTGTCCCAGCAACTGGGCATCCTGAGGGATGAGGGGCTGGTCGCGACCCGCCGTGAAGGCAAGTACATTTTCTACGGCCTCGCCAGTCACGAAGTGATTCAAGTGATGAAGACCCTGTCGGGGCTTTACTGCGGTGCCGTCCTCAAAAGCTGGGAACAGCCATAAATGCCAGCCAGAACACCACGTACCCTGTGGGAGCTGGCTTGCCAGCGATGAGGCCGGCACATCCGACATCTATGGTGAAGGACAGGCCGCCATCGCTGGCAAGCCAGCTCCCACAGGTTTAGTGGTTGACTCGGAAAAATCCTTGCGTGCAGCAAAAGGAACAAGCAATGAACGATCAACACTGGGGCCCATCCATCAGTGCAGACATCGTGGTCATCGGCGGCGGTACGGCCGGCATCGGCTTCGTCGCCAGTCTGCTCAAGCGTGATCCGCACCTGAACATCATGGTCATCGAGCCAAGCACCCACCATTACTACCAACCGGCGTGGACGCTGGTCGGCGGCGGCGCCTACGACGTGAAAGACACCGCAAGACCGATGGCCAAAGTGATGCCGCGTCAGGTCAACTGGCTGCAAGCCGCCGTCACCGGCATTGATCCCGACAAACGCCAACTCACCCTCAACGATCAACGCACAGTCAGCTACCAGAACCTGATCGTCTGCCCCGGCCTGCGCCTGGCCTGGGAGAAAATCGAGGGCTTGCAGGAAAGCCTCGGTCAGCACGGCGTCACCTCCAACTACAGCTACCAGCACGCGCAATACACCTGGGATCAGGTGCAGAAACTGCGCGGCGGCAAAGCGCTGTTCACTCAGCCGGCCATGCCGATCAAATGCGCCGGGGCGCCGCAAAAAGCCCTGTACCTGTCCTGCGATCACTGGCTCAAAAGCGGCGTACTGAACAACATCAACGTCGAATTCAATCTCGCCGGCGCCGCGCTGTTCGGCGTGGCGACGTTCGTCCCGCCACTGATGAAGTACATCGAAAAGTACCACGCACAACTGGCCTTCAACTCGAACCTGGTCAAGGTCGATGGCCCGGCAAAAACCGCTTGGTTCGAGATCAAGGACGCCGAGGGCAACGTCACCCGCGGGGCGAAAACCTTCGATTTGCTCCACGTTGTGCCGCCGCAGGTTTCGCCGGATTTCATCGCACAAAGTCCGTTGGCCGACGCCGCCGGCTGGTGCGAAGTCAATCAGCACAGCTTGCAGCATCCGCGTTATCCCGAAGTGTTCGCCCTCGGCGATGTCTGCGGCACCAGCAACGCGAAAACCGCGGCGGCGGTGCGCAAGCAAGTCGTGGTGGTGGCGGAAAACCTCTTGGCCCTGCGCAAGCAACAACCGTTGCCGCTGAAGTACGACGGTTACGGTTCCTGCCCGCTGACGGTCGAGAAGGGCAAAGTGATCCTCGCCGAGTTCGGTTATGCCGGTAAGTTGCTGCCGACCTTTCCACTGGACCCGACCGTGGCGCGGCGTTCGGCGTGGTTGCTCAAGGCAACCTTGCTGCCGTGGTTCTACTGGAACGGCATGCTCAAGGGCCGTGAGTGGCTGACACGTGTGTCCAAGGTCGACTGAGAAAACCCTATGTTGCTGGCAAGTCTGTTTGGCGTGGTGATGGGGTTGGTCCTCGGCTTGACCGGGGCCGGTGGCGGCATTCTCGCGGTGCCGGCGTTGGTGCTGGGGCTTGGCTGGACGATGACGCAAGCGGCGCCGGTGGCCTTGTTTGCTGTCGGCAGTGCGGCGGCGGTTGGCGCTATCGACGGCTTGCGTCATGGCCTGGTGCGCTATCGCGCGGCGCTGTTGATTGCGGCGTTGGGTGCGGTGTTTTCGCCGTTGGGGATCTACTTCGCGCATCAGTTGCCGGAGAAGATCCTGATGATTCTGTTCAGCCTGCTGATGGTCATGGTGGCCTGGCGCATGCTGCGCCGCGAGCGCCAGCAGCAAGGGCCGAGCGATCACGGTCACGCCAGTTGGGGCCAGAAGAACTGCATGCTCAATGAAGAAACCGGGCGCTTTGACTGGACGGCCAAATGCACCGCGACCCTCGCCGCATTGGGCGCGATTACCGGAGTGGTTTCCGGGTTGCTCGGGGTCGGCGGCGGGTTTTTGATTGTGCCGGCGTTCAAGCAACTGACTGATGTGCAGATGCGCGGGATTGTCGCGACATCGTTGATGGTGATCAGCCTGATTTCGGCGATCGGGGTGATCGGCTCGTTTCACGCCGGTGTGCGGATTGACGGGCAGGGCGCGGCGTTTATCGTCGCCAGCGTTGTTGGCATGATCATCGGGCGCAAGCTGTGCGCACGAGTGCCGGCGCGGGCGTTACAGGTGGGGTTTGCCAGTGTGTGTCTGGTGGTGGCGGGGTATATGTTGTTGCGGGCTTGAGTATTTGAAGATCAAAAGATCGCAGCCTCGTTTCACTCGACAGCTCCTACATGGAATGCGAATTCTGTAGGAGCTGCCGAAGG
>NZ_AKJD01000206.1 GCF_000282515.1 Pseudomonas sp. GM80 | reverse complement strand
GGTTGAATGATGGGGCGAGTCCATACATAGGAGCTGGCGAAGCCTGCGATCTTTTGATCTTCAGCGCATAAAAAAGGGCCTGCAATTGCAGGCCCTTTTTATTTGCCGAAATCCGCTTAAGGCTTGTGCGCCCGCGACAGGAATTCGTGCGATTGCATCTCCAGCAGACGGCTCAGCGTGCGCTGGAATTCGAAATTCAAGCGGCCGCCGGTGTACAGATCCTTCAGCTCGACTTCAGCAGAAATGATCAGCTTGACGTTACGGTCGTAGAACTCGTCGACCATGTTGATGAAGCGGCGAGCGATGTCGTCAGTGGTGACGCTCATCTGCTCGACACCGCTGAGCAACACGGCGTGGAAGATCTTGCCGAGTTCGATGTAGTCGTTCTGGCTACGCGGGCCGTCGCACAGTTCGCGGAAGTCGAACCAGGCCACGTCGTCGCACGTACGCAACGCGCGGATCTCGCGGTTTTCGATGATCAGCACATCGTTTTCGACCGCTGCAGTGCATTCCGGTGTCAGCGCGCGGAAGCTTTTGCGCAGGCTTTCGTGGGACGCTTCGTCGAGCGGGAAGTGGAACAGCTCCGCTTGTTCGAGGTGACGCAGACGGTAGTCGACGCCGCTGTCGACGTTGACGATCTCGGTGTTCTGCTTGATCAGCGCGATGGCTGGCAAGAAGCGCGCGCGTTGCAGGCCGTCCTTGTACAGACCGTCCGGGACGATGTTCGAGGTCGCGACCAGGGTCACGCCATTTTTGAAGAGTTCTTCCATCAACGTGCCGAGAATCATCGCGTCGGTGATGTCGGAGACGAAGAACTCATCGAAGCAGATCACCCGCGACTCGTCGGAGAAACGCTTGGCAATGATGGTCAGCGGGTTTTTCTCGCCGCCGAGGGTCTTCATCTCTTCGTGCACGCGCTTCATGAAGCGGTGGAAGTGGGTGCGGGTCTTTTCCTTGAACGGCAGCGCTTCGAAGAAGGTGTCGACCAGGTAAGTTTTGCCGCGACCTACGCCGCCCCAGAAATACAGGCCCTTGACCGGCGTCTGATCCTTCTTGCCGAACAGCTTGCTCAGCAGTCCCGGCTTGTTTTGATCGGCGGCGATCAGATCGTCGTACAGACGCTGCAAATGACGCACAGCAGTTTCCTGCGCGGCGTCATGGAAGAAGTCCGGGCGTTTCAGATCAGCTTGGTATCGTTCTAGGGGCGTCATAATTCGTTAGCAAGGCAACAAAAACGGGCCGTCACTGTAGCGACGGCCCGTGGGAATGGCAATCGGCCCTTGGTCGGACCGTGCCGCCGATTAGTCCTGAACCGGGGTCAGCGCAATGCGCAACGCCTCGATGGCCGCGTCCCGCGCAGCAGCGTCGGCGAACGCCGGGCTGTCGCCGACACACTCGCCTTCCAGCCAGACGCTGAAACTCAGGTCTTCGCTGCGCACGTCCAGCGCCTGACCCGATTGCAGTTGCTTGGTCACCTGACCAGCGGTTTTACCGTCAGCGAAGTTACGCGACAGCAGCAATTGCTCGCCATCGGCCGCCAGCAGACGGAAGCGGAAGCTGCCGTCGTCTTCGCGGAAGCTGACGAAGCGTGCGGCTTTTGCGGCTTTCTTCTTGGTGGTTGCGGCAACCTGAACCTGATTGACGAACGAACGCAGGCCAACCGCTTCGCGCAGTTCGTTGAGGAACGGAGTAGCCACAGCACGGGCCTTTTTCGCGCCGATTTGCAGAATGTCTTCCAGATCAGCCGGGCGCTCAATCAACTGGTGATACTTGTCGCGCGCTTCGCCGAGATCGTTGTCGAGCAACTGGAACAGACGGTTCTTCGCCTCGCCCCAACCCAGACCACCGAGCAGTTCGCTACGGAACTCGTCAGCCTGCGCTGGCGTGGCGAACGCCTGGAACAGGGTGAACAGGTGCGAGTTGTCAGGATCTTTCGCTTCGCCCGGCGCTTTGGAGTCGGTGACGATCCGCGAAATCGCGTCCTTCATTTCTTTGGCGCTGGAGAACAACGGGATGGTGTTGTCGTAGCTCTTCGACATCTTACGACCGTCGAGGCCTGGCAATGTCGCCACGCTTTCTTCGATCAGCGCTTCGGGCATGGTGAAGAATTCTTTGCCCTGACCGAACAAGTGGTTGAAGCGCTGACCGATATCGCGAGCCATTTCCACGTGCTGGATCTGGTCGCGACCGACCGGCACCTTGTGCGCGTTGAACATCAGGATGTCTGCGGCCATCAGCACCGGGTAGCTGTAGAGGCCCATGGTGATGCCGGCGTCCGGGTCTTCACCGGTTTCGACGTTCTTGTCCACCGAGGCCTTGTAGGCGTGCGCACGGTTGAGCAAACCCTTGGCGGCGACGCAGGTCAGCAGCCAGGTCAGCTCAGGGATTTCCGGGATGTCGGACTGGCGATAGAACGTCACGCGGTCGACATCGAGACCACCGGCCAGCCAGGTCGCGGCGATTTCCACACGCGAGCGCTGGATGCGCAGCGGGTCATCGCATTTGATCAGGGCGTGGTAGTCGGCCAGGAAGTAGAACGAATCGGCATTGCTGTCGCGGCTGGCAAGGATCGCCGGGCGGATGGCGCCGGCGTAGTTACCCAGGTGCGGGGTGCCGGTGGTGGTGATGCCGGTGAGGATACGGGTACGGTTCGTCATGGGTAATCGCTTGTCAGACTGCAATCAATTCGAGAGACGCGGCAGGATCAGATCCTTGAGATCGGTCAGCTTGCCATGAAAAAAGTGTCCGCATTCTGCCATTTTCAACAGCTCATGGGGGCGCTGGAGTTTTTCCGACCAGTCGTAAACCAGCTGAGGCTCGATGACTTCGTCGGTTTCCGGCTGGATCACGGTGAGTTCGCCCTGCTGCGGCAGTTGATCCTGCTCGCCCAGACGCATGACCGCTGGCGCGACCATGAACAGATGTTTCAGTTGCACGCCCTGGGCTTCGAGACGACCGCCGAGACTTGCAGCAACAAATCCGCCGAAGGAAAAACCGAACAGGGTCAGCGGCAGATCCGGGTGTTTTTCCCGCAGCCATGCCGCAGCCGCCTGGGCATCGTCGACTTCACCGGTGCCCATGTCGTGCGAACCTTCGCTGGCGCCGACGCCGCGATAGTTGAAGCGCAAGGTAATCAGGCCGGCGTCGCGCGCGGTGCGCTGCAGGGTCGAGACGACCTTGTTGAGCATGGTGCCGCCCTGCACCGGGTTTGGGTGGCAGATCAGCGCGATGCCGCGCGGCTGCTCATTGTCGAGGTACAAGGCTTCGATTTGGCCGACTGGGCCGGCAATCACTACAGGGGTTTCACGCATCAGCAAGGAAGGAACTCCGTGACCTCGAATCGGGTCGACTCGTCTAGCAAATTGTCTGTGCCAATCTATTGCGAGTGAATCGCGGTATACAGCGCAGGTTCGAGCCGTTAACGTAAAGCAAAGCCGTTTATAGAGGAAGGACTCGTGGAACACTCGCTCTTAGTTTGGTTGTTACCGACTCTTGCCCTGGTTGTGGGTGTCGCCATTGGATTCCTGATCGCGCGCGTTGTGCCAAGCGCCGCGCCGAGCCGCACGCAGCGTCAACTGGATGATATCCAGGAGCGTTTCGACAGTTATCAGAACGAGGTGGTCACCCACTTCAACAGCACCGCGACGCTGGTCAAGAAACTGACCCAGAGCTATCAGGAAGTGCAGGATCATCTCGCCGAGGGCGCCAATCGTCTGGCCCTGGACGAGCAGACCCGTCAACGCCTGATCGCCGCGCTGCACGCCGACGCGGTACAGACCCCGCGCGAACGCCTGACGCCACCGCGCGATCAAGAGCCGCCGCGCGACTACGCACCGAAAACCCCGAATGCACCGGGAATGCTCGATGAGCATTATGGTCTGAAGAAGTAATCAGCCTTCGCTGCAAACAAAAAGCCCCCGGACAGTGAAGTGTCCGGGGGCTTTTTTGTGCCTGATAGTTTTGTGGTGCCGATTTGATCGCCATCGCGAGCAGGCTCACTCCTACATTTTGAAATGCATTCCCCTGTAGGAGTGAGCCTGCTCGCGATGAGGCCATAACCGGCCAGACAAAAAAATGCCCGATCACAGGATCGGGCATTTCTTCATTCAGGCAATCGCTTACGGATACTGCTGAACCGTACCCGGCTGCTGTTGCTGCTGACCACCATACTGCTGGCCCGGGATCGCCTTCAGGTTGACTTCAACCCGACGGTTCTGCGCCCGGCCATTGACGTCACCGTTGCTGGCAATCGGGTTATCCGGGCCGGCGCCACGGGCCGACAGGTTGGCACCGCTGACGCCTTGCGAGGTCAGGTAGGTCGCCACGCTCTGCGCACGACGCTGCGACAGGTCCATGTTGTGCTGGCGGCTGCCAGTGCTGTCGGTGTAGCCGACGATTTCAATCTGGTTCTGGCTGAATTCCTTCAGCGAGCCCGCGAGGTTGTTCAGCGGCTGGTAGAAGCTGGAAGCGATGTTCGCCGAGTCGGTGGCGAAAGTGATATTGCCCGGCATGATCAGCTTGATCTGATCGCCCTGGCGCTGCACTTCAACACCGGTGTTGGCCATGCTCGCGCGCAGTTTTTTCTCTTGCTGGTCGGCGTAGTAACCGTAGCCGGCTGCCGAGGCACCCACCACGGCCGCACCGATCAGCGCGCCCTTGCCACGGTTGTCGTGACCGATGGCGGCACCGGCCAGTGCGCCGGCCAGTGCACCGAGGCCTCCGTACTTGGCGGTTTTGCTCATGCCTTGCGAGCCACCGTCGGCCTGGCCCTGATTGTCATACGGGTTGGGCGAGGCGCAGCCGGACAGCACGGCCACGGCAGTAGCGACAATAATCAAACGACGCGTGGTGAACATGGAAAGCTCCTACTTTTGCATTCTATGGTGGCCATTTGGCAATGGACCTGTGCGGGCGTTGGATCATGACAATGCCGAAAAATTCCGCCGACAACCCGTGACAAAATATTTAGGCACGCACAAACGGGTTCTCGCGCATTTCATCGCCCAGACGCGTATCCGGACCATGGCCGGTCACAACCGTGGCGTCTTCGTCCAGGGTGTACAGCCGTTGCTTGATCGAGCGCACGATGGTCGCCTGATCGCCGCCCCACAAATCCGTGCGCCCTACGCCGCGACGAAACAGCGTGTCGCCGGCAATCAACAGCTTAGCCTCGGAAAACCAAAAGCTCATGGAACCTGGCGTATGCCCCGGTGTATGCAGGGCCACGCCGCAGCCACAGGCCAACTCCTCATCGTCGCTCAACCAGCGATCTGGCGATGGCACCGGCACGTAAGGCACGCCGAACATCTGGCATTGCATCTCCAGGTTGTCCCACAGGAATTGATCTTCCTTGTGCAGATGCAGGGTTGCGCCAGTTTTCTCCTTCATCTGCCCGGAAGCGAGGAAGTGATCGAGGTGTGCGTGGGTGTGGATGATGCTCACCACTTTCAGACCCAACGCATCCAGGCGCGCCATGATCAGATCGGGATTGCCGCCCGGGTCGACGACGATGGCTTTCTTGGTGATCGGGTCGCCGATGATCGTGCAGTTGCACTGCAACGGGCCGACGGGGAAGGTTTCGCGGATGAGTGAAGGCGTTACAGCTGACATGAAAATCCTCGACAGACGGCAAAGGGCGCTTGCTCAGGATTCTACTGCACAGGCCGATACAGAACGCCAGGTCAGTAATTTGACGCCACTAATCAGAAAATAGTGGCCCTATGATGTCAAATGTATAAATTCTGGTGCAAAATCGCCTTCTTTTTTGTAGCGGTCGCATTCAGGAAGGGCCGCATAGTATTCAGGAAATCCCTATGCCGACGCCCAAGACTTACTCCTTCAGTTTCCCTTCCTCACTGACCGGCAATGCTACTGTCGACAGTCTCATTTCCGGCACTTACTGGCTGGGATCGAACTGGAGTCCGTTTGGGCCAACCAACCTGAGCTATAGCTTCATGGCGCCGGGTACCTCGTACTTCGTCACCAATTACAGCCCCGACAATGAATACAATGCGCTCTATGAACTGACGTCGGGTCAGAAAAATGCGGTGATCACTGCATTGGGTTCGTGGAGTGCGGTTGCCAACCTCAATTTCACGCTGACCAGCGATGCGCTGACCAACGTCGGTGATCTGCGTTTCGGCGGCTACCGACTGATGGATAACAAGACCGCAGCGTGGGCTTATTTCCCTGACGACACGCCGGTTGCCGGCGATGTCTGGATCGGTCCACAAACCAACGATCCGAATCCGGGCAAAGGCACTTACGACTACATGACCTTCGTGCATGAAATCGGCCATGCGCTGGGTCTCAAACACCCATTCGATACCAGCCCAACCAACAAGACTCTGCTCAATCCGCAGTTTGACGACGTTCACTTCACGGTGATGAGTTACAACAGCAACTATTCCTATCAGCCGACAACGCCGATGATCCTCGACATCATCGCGATTCAGAGTCTGTATGGCGCCAACATGCAGTGGCAGACCGGTGACAACGTCTACAAATGGGACGCCAACCAGTCGATCTTCGAGACTATTTGGGATGCTGGTGGCAATGACACCATCGATGGCAGCAATCAGTTGGCTGCCGTCTCGATCAACCTGAACGAAGGCGCCTACAGCCAGATCGGCAAAACATTCATGGACCTCAACAGCAATACCGCCATCAATGACGGGCTCGGTATTGCGATGGGCGCCAAGATCGAAAATGCCGTTGGCTCGGCCTTCAACGACACGTTGATCGGTAACGATCTGGATAACACCCTTAACGGTATGGCGGGTGCCGATGCCATGACCGGGGGTAACGGTAACGACACTTACTACGTCGATAACGTCGGCGATACCATCGTTGAACTCGCGACGGCCGGTTCAGGCATCGACACTGTCATTTCGTCGATCAGCTACACCTTGGGCAACAACCTCGAAAATCTCACGCTGGCTGGCTGGGGCAACCTGAACGCGACCGGTAACGGACTGAATAACGTGCTCACCGGCAATGCCGGCAACAACATCATCGACGGTGGCGTGGGGGCAGACACGATGATCGGGGGCGCCGGTAACGACACCTACTACGTCGACAACATCATGGATACGGTGATCGAGACCAGCACCGCGCCGAACGAGATCGACAATGTCATCTCCTCTGTCGGTTTTGCGCTGGGGGCCAACGTTGAAAACCTGACCCTGACCGGTACCGACAACATCAATGCGGTTGGCAACAACCTGAACAACATCCTCATCGGCAACAGCGGCAACAACTCGCTGAGCGGCGGAGCGGGCCTGGACACCATGATCGGTGGTGCCGGCAATGACGTGTACAACATCGATCAGGCCGGTGAACTGGCGCTACTGGTTGAAAACGCGAATGAGGGTTCAGATGTCCTGAACATCACCTACGCCGCCACACCGCAGACCAATGTCATCGATCTCAACCAGACCAGCCTGCAGAACGTTGAAAACGTACTGTTGACCGGTGCTGGTGCCTTCACCGTGGTCGGCAACGACCTGGACAACATCCTGGTCGGCAACGCCTACAACAACACCCTTCAAGGTGGCGCCGGCAATGATCAACTGGACGGCGGCGCAGGTATCGACACACTGGTCGGAGGCACCGGGGACGACATCTACACCGTCGATAACGCTGCCGACATCATCGTTGAGGCGACTGGCGAAGGTCATGATCTGGTCAAGGCCTCCGCGAGCTATACCCTGGCAGCCAACGTCGAAGACGGTCTGCTCTTGGGCAACGCCTCACTGAATCTGACCGGCAACGATCTGGACAACACCCTGACCGGCAACAACGGCAACAACATCCTCAATGGTGGGACAGGCGCCGATACGATGATCGGCGGTGCAGGCAACGATATTTATTATGTCGATAACATCGGCGACAAGGTCATTGAGCAAAATTTTTCGCTGACAGAAATCGATACCGTCATGTCGACGATCGATTACACCCTGGGTGACAACCTGGAGAACCTGACCTTGTTGGGCTCCGCCAATATCAACGGCACCGGCAACTGGTTCAACAACACCCTGATTGGCAACAGCGGCAATAATACCCTCAACGGTGGGGCGGGTGCCGACACCATGATCGGTGGTGCGGGCAACGACACCTATATCGTCGATAATATCAATGACCTGGTGATCGAGACCGGGTTCAAGAACAACGGCATTGATACCGTTCAATCCTCCATCAGCTACACCTTGAGCGATAGTGTCGAAAATCTGACCCTCACCGGCTTCGCCAACATCAACGCTGTCGGCAACGCTGAAGATAACGTGCTGATCGGCAATGCCGGCAACAACATCCTGGTCGGCGGCGCTGGTATCGATACGATGATCGGCGGTGCAGGCGATGACGTCTACAACATTGACGACCTCCACGAGCTTGACCTATTGGTCGAAAATGCCAACGAGGGTACGGATGTTTTGAACATCACCTACAACCCTAATCGCTTGGAAACACTTGTCGACCTGACCAAGAACAACCTGCAGAACGTCGAGAACGTGCTGCTGACCGGTGTCGGCGAATTCAAGGTGATTGGTAACGCCTTGAACAACATCATCGTCGGCAACGCCAGCAACAACATCCTCAATGGCGGCCTCGGTGCCGACACCATGACCGGCGGCGACGGCAACGACACCTATTACGTCGACAACG
>NZ_AKJD01000205.1 GCF_000282515.1 Pseudomonas sp. GM80 | reverse complement strand
CTGCGATCTTTTGATTTTGAATGTTAAAAACAAGATCAAAAGATCGCTGCCTGCGGCAGCTCCTACAGGTTCTGGATTTTGCGCAGGCTGGGTTGAACTGGTCAATTATTCGGCAGGCACCTCAACTCCAAACAGTTTGCGCGCCTCGGCAAAGCACTTCTCGGCAATCGCCGAGCGCGGTTCGGTCTTGCGCATCACCAGGCCCAATGGCGCAAGCACGCTGGCATCCGGTAACTGCACGAACGACAGATGCTCGATCGGCTCCTCAAGCCCGCTGTCCAGCGGCATGATCGAGCAGCAGAATCCCTGGTGAATCGCCTGCAATAGCTGATACGTCGAATCGCTCTCCATGATCGGCTGCGGACTGAGCCCACGGCTGCGAAAGCTCAAGTCAATCGATTTGCGGTAATGCATGCCGGTGGTGATCATGCCCAACGGCAGTTCGGCGGCAGCTTCCCAGCTCATTTCCGTGCCTTCGAAATGGAAGTGACGGTTGTCATAGAGCAGCCCGACGCGGGTTTCGCCGATCTCGAAAAACTCGAAATAGTTCGGGTTGACGTGATCGAGGTAACACACGCCCAGGTCCAGTTGGTTGTTGCCCAGCCCTGCGATGATTTCGTCGGAACTGAGCGATGACAGGCTGAATTTCAGCTCCGGATACGAGCCCGACAAGCCCTGAATGTAATTGACCGGGTTGAAGCTGCTCAGTGGCACCAACCCCAGGCGCAAGCTGCCGACCAGTTGCCCGCGACACGCCGCCGCTTCGGCGAACAAGCCGTCGTGCGCCGCCAGCAAGGTCCGCGCCCAGGCCAGCACGCGCTCGCCTGCCTGGGTAAATCCTTCAAAGCGCTGGCCACGGTTGACCAGTACCAGATCCAGCTCATCTTCCAGATTGCGCAGACGCATCGACAGGGTCGGCTGAGTGATATGGCAGCGTGCGGCGGCCTGGCCGAAGTGACGGGTTTCGTCCAGCGCAATCAGGAACTTGAGTTGTTTGATGTCCACGATGGCACCTGCTCGATGGGAATTTTGATTGAGTATTGACGCAGCGGCGCGCAGCGCACGAAAAACGCAGGCGGCGACGATCTCATTTAAGCGGTTATTCGTCCAATCGGAAGCATTGAAAGGACTATCGACCGGCTCTATCAGCCGCGTCGTTAGTGGCTTTCAGCGCAGTTGCGGCGGGCGATAGAGGCGCTCGATAGTCCGGTTGGCCAGAGTGATTAGACAGTACTAAGAAGAGGCACTTAGGCTTGTCGGCAATTGGATTAATTGCTGCCGGAGAATTCCCATGAGCGCGAAATCGGATGCCCTGTTTGTCCCCCTGAACATTGCTGTGCTGACGGTCAGCGATACCCGCGATTACGCCAGCGACACCTCGGGCCAGTTGCTGGTCAGCCGCTTGCTGGAAGCCGGTCACACGTTGAGCGAACGCAATCTGCTCAAGGATGATCTGTACAAGATTCGCGCTCAGGTCGCGCACTGGATCGCCGACGACAGCATTCAGGTGGTGCTGATCACGGGTGGCACCGGCTTCACCGGACGCGACAGCACGCCGGAAGCAGTGGCCTGTTTGCTGGACAAGAAAATCGACGGGTTTGGCGAACTGTTCCGCGCGATTTCGATTCTCGATATCGGCACCTCCACCGTGCAAAGCCGCGCCCTGGCCGGGCTGTCCAACGGCACGCTGGTGTGTTGCCTGCCGGGCTCGACCGGCGCCTGCCGCACGGCGTGGGAAGGCATTCTGGCTGAGCAGCTCGACAACCGTCACCGCCCGTGCAACTTCGTCCCGCACCTCAAGTCGGTACAAGCCTGCGGAACCCGCGGATGAGCCGGGCACCGTTGATGCCGGTCGAGGAAGCCCTCGATCAACTGCTGGCCATGGCCAATGAGCAGCCGCTGGTGGACAGCGAAATGCGCTCGCTCGATGACGCGCACGGTCGGGTGCTGGCCAGTGATCTGGTGGCGACGCTGGACCTGCCGCCCTGGCCGAACAGTGCCATGGACGGTTACGCCTTGAACCTCGCGGATCTGCACCGTCAGCCGTTGGCCGTGTCGCAACGGGTGTACGCCGGTCTGGCGCCGGATGCCTTGTTGCCGGGCAGTTGTGCGCGGATCTTCACCGGGGCACCGCTGCCGCCGGGTGCCAACTGTGTGGAAATGCAGGAAAACGTCGAGGTGCTGGAAGACGGCCGTGTGCGGTTTTTGCAGCCGCTGAAGGTTGGCCAGAATATTCGCGCGCAAGGTCAGGAGAATCGCGTTGGCGACATTCTGCTGCGCGCCGGCAAACGTCTTGGGCCGTTCGAACTGGCAGTGGCAGCGGGGCAGGGCGTGGCGCAAGTTCACGTGGTGCGTCGGCCTCGCGTGGCGTTGTTGTCGACGGGTGACGAACTGGTCGAGCCGGGGCTGCCACTGCGTCCCGGGAGCATCTACAACAGCAATCGCGTGTTGCTCGCGCACTGGCTGCGTGAACTGGGCTGCGAGGTGATCGATGGCGGCATCCTGCCGGATCGTCCGGCACAGACGCGGCTCAAGCTTGAGCAGTTGCAAGTTGGCGCTGACCTGATTCTGACCACGGGCGGAGTGTCTGCCGGCGATGCCGATTGCCTGGGTCAGGTGCTGCGCGACAACGGTAAACCGCTGCTGTGGAAACTCGCGATCAAGCCCGGCAAGCCGCTGACAGTGGGGCATTTCGGCACGGTGCCGGTGATCGGTCTGCCGGGTAATCCGACCTCGGCGCTGGTGACGTTCGGTTTGCTGGCCAGGCCGTATCTGCTGAGGATTCAAGGGGTCGAAGAGGTGATGCCGCTGAGCTTCACGGTGAAGGCGGGCTTCGACTGGGCGAAACCGGGCAGCCGCCGCGAATACCTGCGAGCACGCCTGGAAGCGGGGGCTGCGGTGCTTTATCCGAATCAGAGTTCGGGCGTATTGCTTGGCGCCACGTGGGCTGATGGTCTGGTGGAGATTCCCGAGAACAGCACGCACACGCTCGGCGAACCGCTGCGCTTTATCCCGTTCAACGAACTCTTCTGACCCCCTGTGAATCTGTTGGAGCAAAACTTGCTCGCGAAAGCGGTTAACCATTAAACGAATATGTTGGCTGATACGACGCCATCGAGAGCAAGCTCTGTTCCTGCATCGGTGGGTTGTGCGGGCATAAAAAAACGCCGCTCATCTTGTGATGGGCGGCGTTTTTCATTGCGTTGTAACGTTAGGCTTGAACGACCGGGATGTTGGCGTTCGCAGCAGCTTCACGGAACTCGGCGATCTGGTCGAAGGACAGGTAGCGGTAGATATCGGCCGCCATGCTGTCGATCTTGCCAGCGTATTCCATGTACTCCTCGACGGTCGGCAGGCGACCCAGGATCGAAGCCACGGACGCCAGCTCGGCCGAAGCCAGGTAGACGTTCGCGCCGTCGCCCAGACGGTTCGGGAAGTTACGGGTCGAAGTCGACACAACAGTCGCGTTCGGCTCTACACGTGCCTGGTTACCCATGCACAGCGAGCAGCCCGGCATTTCCATGCGTGCGCCAGCCTTGCCGTAGATGCCGTAGTAGCCTTCTTCGGTCAGTTGGTGAGCGTCCATCTTGGTCGGCGGCGACAGCCACAGACGAGTTGGCAGCTGACCCTTGACCTGATCCAGCAGTTTACCGGCAGCGCGGAAGTGACCGATGTTGGTCATGCACGAACCGATGAACACTTCGTCGATCTTCTCGCCAGCAACGCTGGACAGCAGACGGGCGTCGTCCGGATCGTTCGGCGCGCACAGTACCGGCTCGCTGATGTCGGCCAGATCGATTTCGATGATTTCGGCGTATTCGGCGTCGGCATCGGCTTCCATCAGTTCCGGGTTGGCCACCCAGGCTTCCATCGCTTGAGCGCGACGTTCCAGAGTACGTGCATCGCCGTAGCCTTCGCCGATCATCCAGCGCAGCAGGGTGATGTTGGAGTTCAGGTACTCGGTGATCGACTCTTTCGACAGCTTGATGGTGCAACCGGCAGCCGAACGTTCGGCCGAGGCGTCGGACAGTTCGAACGCCTGCTCCAGGGTCAGACCTTCCAGACCTTCGATTTCCAGGATGCGGCCGGAGAAGGCGTTTTTCTTGCCTTTCTTCTCGACGGTCAGCAGACCGTTCTGGATGGCGAAGTAAGGAATCGCATGAACCAGGTCACGCAGGGTGATGCCAGGTTTCATTTTGCCTTTAAAGCGCACCAGGATCGATTCCGGCATGTCCAGCGGCATAACGCCGGTGGCCGCAGCAAACGCAACCAGACCGGAACCGGCCGGGAACGAAATGCCCATCGGGAAACGGGTGTGCGAGTCACCACCGGTACCGACGGTGTCTGGCAGCAGCATGCGGTTCAGCCACGAGTGGATGATGCCGTCGCCCGGACGCAGGGAAACGCCGCCGCGGGTCATGATGAAGTCAGGCAGGGTGTGGTGGGTGGTCACGTCGATCGGCTTTGGATAGGCCGCGGTGTGGCAGAAGGACTGCATCACCAGGTCAGCCGAGAAGCCCAGGCACGCGAGGTCTTTCAGTTCGTCACGGGTCATTGGACCGGTGGTGTCCTGAGAACCCACGGTGGTCATTTTCGGTTCGCAGTAGGTGCCAGGACGGATGCCTTTGCCTTCTGCCAGACCGCACGCCTTGCCGACCATTTTCTGCGCCAGGGTGTAACCCTTGGTGCTTTCGATCGGTGCATCAGGCTTCTTGAACAGGTCGAACGCAGGCAGACCCAGTTCGGCGCGAGCCTTCTCGGTCAGGCCGCGGCCGATGATCAGCGGGATACGGCCGCCGGCACGGACTTCGTCCAACAGTACCGGGGTCTTCATTTCGAAGGTGGTCAGGACTTCGTCGGTGCCGTGTTTGCAGACTTTGCCAGCATGCGGGTACAGGTCGATCACGTCGCCCATGTTCATGTTGGAAACGTCGAACTCGATTGGCAGTGCGCCGGCATCTTCCATGGTGTTGTAGAAGATCGGAGCGATTTTGCTGCCGAAGCAGAAACCGCCAGCGCGCTTGTTCGGCACGTAAGGAACGTCGTCGCCGAAGAACCACAGTACCGAGTTGGTCGCGGATTTACGCGAGGAACCGGTACCGACCACGTCACCGACGTAGGCGATCGGGAAGCCTTGACCGCGCATTTCTTCGATCTGCTTCATCGGGCCGATGGCGCCCTGCTGATCAGGAACGATGCCGTCGCGGGCCATTTTCAGCATGGCCAGGGCGTGCAGCGGGATGTCTGGACGCGACCAGGCATCAGGAGCAGGGGACAGGTCGTCGGTGTTGGTTTCGCCGGTGACCTTGAATACGCGCAGGCTGATCTTGTCGGCCAGAGTCGGGCGGTTTTTGAACCACTCGCCGTCAGCCCAGGATTGCAGCACGGCTTTAGCGTGAACGTTACCGTTCTTGGCTTTTTCCGCGACGTCGTGGAACGCATCGAACATCAGCAGGGTGTGCTTGAGTTGCGCGGCAGCGACTGGCGCCAGTTCGGCGTCGTCCAGCAGGTCAACCAGAGTCACGATGTTGTAGCCGCCCTGCATGGTGCCGAGCAGTTCTACAGCGCGTTTTTTGTCCAGCAGCGGGGAGGAAACTTCGCCCTTGGCCAGTGCAGACAGGAAGCCGGCTTTTACATAGGCCGCTTCGTCCACGCCTGGTGGAATGCGATTGGTGATCAGGTCAACGAGGAATTCTTCTTCGCCAGCCGGAGGGTTTTTCAGCAGCTCGACCAGGCCTGCTGTTTGTTCGGCGTTAAGCGGCTGGGGAACGATACCCAGGGCTGCACGCTCTTCGATATGTTTGCGGTAGGCTTCAAGCACAGTTATTACCCTCATCAGTGGTCCCAAATGGGTGTCCGGGACGCTCATCCCGAAATGGCCGTACTCATGCTCCTCACGACGTTGTGGGTCGTTCGGCCAGAATTACCGGCAATTCCTTACAGAAGCTGCTTTCAAAGTTTTACGCCTGCAGAACGGGGAGCTGATGAGGGTTGGCGTTGGGCTTTTCCCCGCTGGAAAAACCCCTCGCCAACACCGCTCTGAAGGAACGACTGTGCTCGTGACGCTTTGAAAACAGCTTCTAACGGACATTGGCGCCTTAAAAGGCTGGCTGATTCTACGGCAAAAAAAAATTAAACGTAAGTTCGTCCCTGAAGTTTGAGGGGTGATGAATGTTAGACAAAGGGCTAACATGCCGACCTGTTCCGCGTTTCAGTGCCTTTGCCTATCTTATGCCCAATCAGACCATCAAGACCCCCTGCGTCGGCCTCTGCTCCACTGTTTACGGTGATCTGGTGTGCCGTGGCTGCAAGCGTTTCCATCACGAAGTGATCCATTGGAATGGTTACAACGAGGAGGAAAAACGCGCGGTGTGGTTGCGTCTGGAACAATTGCTGTCACAAGTGATGGCGGGCAAGGTCGAGATTTTTGATTCGGCGCGTCTGCGCGAGCAGCTCGAACAGCGCAAGATCCGCTTCGTACCGCATCAGTCGGAATATTGCTGGGCGTATCAGCTGATTGCGCGGGGGGCGCGGGTGATCATTAATCTGGAAGCGTACGGCATGGTGTTGCTGCCGGAGTTTCGTGAATGGAATTTGCCGGAATTGCGTGACGCCATTGATCGGGAATTCTTCCTGCTGTCGGAAGCGCATTATCAGCGCTACATCGCCCCCGGTTTCCTTAAAGACGCCTTTGGTGCCTGAAGGTCAAAACATCGCAGCGTGCCGCAGCTCCTACAGCGGCGGTATGGCAATGCCATTTATGTGAATGCCAACTGAACCTGTGGGAGCTG
>NZ_AKJD01000204.1 GCF_000282515.1 Pseudomonas sp. GM80 | reverse complement strand
CCGAAGGCTGCGATCTTTTGATCTTGGAAATCAAAGTCAAAAGATCGCAGCCTTCTGCAGCTCCTACAGGGGGATGCATTCTTTGGGTCATTTTCAGCCATGTCGTAAACGCACCTTTGCGTGGCGCGCGCAGGCATTTGAGCTGTCTGCGCCGGTCATACCATCGGCATCAAAGGGCACTGCCGTGATTGCCGGTGCCTTACCGAGACGAATGGCGCACAGATGCCGCTGGGAGAGACGCGATGTTCAGCAAGCAAGACCAGATCCAGGGTTACGACGATGCACTGCTGGCGGCGATGAATGCCGAGGAGCAACGTCAGGAAGATCACATCGAGCTGATCGCGTCAGAGAACTACACCAGCAAACGCGTGATGGAAGCGCAAGGCAGCGGCCTGACCAACAAATACGCCGAAGGCTACCCGGGCAAGCGCTACTACGGTGGCTGCGAGCACGTCGATAAAGTCGAAGCACTGGCCATCGAACGCGCCAAGCAACTGTTCGGCGCCGATTACGCCAACGTCCAGCCGCACTCCGGTTCCTCGGCCAATAGCGCTGTTTACCTGGCGTTGATCCAACCGGGCGACACCATCCTCGGCATGAGCCTCGCTCACGGCGGTCACCTGACCCACGGCGCCAAAGTGTCGTCCTCGGGCAAGCTTTACAACGCTGTGCAGTACGGCATCAACACCGACACCGGGCTGATCGATTACGACGAAGTCGAACGTCTAGCCGTCGAATCCAAGCCGAAAATGATCGTTGCCGGTTTCTCCGCTTACTCGAAGACCCTCGACTTCCCGCGCTTCCGTCAGATCGCTGACAAAGTCGGCGCGCTGCTGTTCGTCGACATGGCCCACGTCGCCGGTCTGGTCGCCGCCGGTCTGTACCCGAACCCGCTGCCGTACGCCGACGTGGTCACCACCACCACGCACAAAACCCTGCGCGGTCCACGTGGCGGCTTGATCCTGGCCAAGTCCAACGAAGAGATCGAGAAGAAGCTCAACGCCGCCGTATTCCCCGGCGCTCAGGGCGGCCCGCTGATGCACGTCATCGCCGGTAAAGCGGTGTGCTTCAAGGAAGCGCTGGAGCCTGGCTTCAAGGCTTATCAGCAACAAGTGATCGACAACGCTCAGGCGATGGCCAGCGTGTTTATCAAACGTGGCTACGATGTAGTGTCCGGCGGCACCGACAACCACTTGTTCCTGGTCAGCCTGATCCGTCAGGGCCTGACCGGCAAAGATGCCGACGCCGCCCTTGGCCGCGCGCACATCACCGTCAACAAGAACGCCGTGCCGAACGACCCGCAATCGCCGTTCGTGACCTCGGGTCTGCGCATCGGTACCCCGGCGGTCACTACTCGCGGTTTCAAGGTGACTCAGTGCGAAGTGTTGGCTGGCTGGATTTGCGACATCCTCGACAACCTCGGCGATGCCGATGTCGAGGCCAATGTTGCCCAGCAAGTGTCGGCCCTGTGCGCAGACTTCCCGGTTTATCGCTGAGTGTTCTGGAGTAACTGACTATGCAACGCTATTCGGGCTTCGGCCTCTTCAAACACTCCCTCAGCCACCACGAAAACTGGCAGCGCATGTGGCGCACGCCAACGCCGAAGAAGGTCTACGACGTGGTCATTGTCGGCGGCGGCGGGCACGGTCTGGCGACGGCCTACTATCTGGCGAAAGAACACGGCATCACCAACGTCGCCGTGGTCGAGAAGGGCTGGCTGGGCGGCGGTAACACCGCGCGCAACACCACCATCGTGCGCTCCAACTACCTGTGGGACGAGTCGGCGCATCTTTACGAACACGCGATGAAATTGTGGGAAGGCCTGTCGCAGGATCTCAACTACAACGTGATGTTCTCCCAGCGTGGCGTCTACAACCTGTGCCACACCCTGCAGGACATCCGTGATTCCGAGCGTAGGGTCAGCGCCAACCGCCTCAACGGCGTCGATGGCGAACTGCTCAACGCCAAGCAAGTCGCTGACGAAATTCCGTACCTCGACTGCTCGAAAAACACCCGCTACCCGGTGATGGGTGCGACCGTTCAGCGTCGCGGCGGCGTCGCCCGTCACGATGCCGTGGCCTGGGGCTTTGCCCGTGCTGCCGATGCTTTGGGCGTGGACTTGATCCAGCAGACCGAAGTGATCGGTTTCCGTAAGGAAAACGGTGTGTGCATCGGTGTTGAAACCAACAAGGGTTTCATCGGCGCCAAGCGCGTCGGTGTGGTCACGGCCGGTAACTCCGGGCACATGGCCAAGCTCGCCGGTTTCCGTCTGCCGATCGAATCCCACCCGCTGCAAGCGCTGGTGTCCGAGCCGATCAAGCCGATTATCGACAGCGTGATCATGTCCAACGCCGTGCACGGTTACATCAGCCAGTCCGACAAGGGCGACCTGGTGATCGGCGCCGGTATCGACGGCTACAACGGCTACGGCCAGCGCGGTTCGTACCCGGTGATCGAGCACACGATTCAGGCCATCGTCGAGATGTTCCCGGTGTTGTCGCGCGTACGCATGAACCGTCAGTGGGGCGGCATCGTCGACACCACGCCGGACGCGTGCCCGATCATTTCGAAAACCCCGGTACCGAACATGTTCTTCAACTGCGGTTGGGGCACCGGTGGCTTCAAGGCCACACCTGGCTCGGGCAACGTGTTTGCCGCGAGTCTGGCCAAGGGTGAAATGCACCCGTTGGCCGCACCTTTCTCCATCGACCGTTTCCACAACGGTGCGTTGATCGATGAACACGGCGCTGCTGCGGTTGCCCACTAACAGGAGAAATCCCCATGTTGCATATCTTCTGTCCTCACTGCGGCGAACTGCGCTCCGAAGAGGAATTCCACGCATCCGGCCAGGCGCACATTCCGCGTCCGCTCGATCCAGCCGCCTGCACTGATGAAGAGTGGGGCGACTACATGTTTTTTCGCGATAACCCGCGCGGTCTGCATCACGAGCTGTGGGATCACGTTGCCGGTTGCCGCCAGTACTTCAACGTCACCCGCGACACCGTGACCTACGAGATTCTCGAAACCTACAAGATCGGCACCAAGCCGCAATTCACCGACAAGGCTGATTCGGCGAAAACAGCCACGACGGCGCTGGGAGAGAAGGTATGAGCCAGACCAATCGCCTGTCCAACGGTGGACGGATCGACCGCAACAAAGTGCTGAGCTTCACCTTCAACGGTCAGAGCTACAAAGGCTTCGAGGGTGACTCGCTGGCCGCCGCGCTGATCGCCAACGGCGTCGACATCATTGGCCGCAGCTTCAAGTATTCGCGTCCGCGCGGCATCTTCGCCGCCGGTGCCGAAGAGCCGAACGCGGTGCTGCAGATCGGCGCTACCGAAGCTACACAAATCCCCAACGTGCGCGCCACGCAGCAGGCGCTGTATCAAGGTCTGGTGGCGACCAGCACCAACGGCTGGCCGAGCGTCAACAACGACATGATGGGCATTCTCGGCAAGGTCGGCGGCAAGCTGATGCCGCCGGGTTTCTACTACAAAACCTTCATGTACCCGCAATCGTTCTGGATGACTTACGAAAAGTACATTCGCAAGGCTGCCGGTCTGGGCCGTTCGCCGACCGAAGTCGATCCGGACACCTACGACTACATGAACCAGCACTGCGACGTGCTGATCGTCGGCGCTGGCCCGGCCGGTCTCGCCGCTGCCTTGGCCGCTGCGCGCAGCGGTGCCCGAGTGATTCTTGCCGATGAGCAGGAAGAGTTCGGCGGCAGCCTGCTCGATTCCCGCGAAAGTCTCGACGGCAAACCGGCGATGGACTGGGTCGCCAGTGTCATCACAGAACTGAAGAACACCCCGGACGTGCTGCTGTTGCCGCGCGCCACGGTCAACGGTTACCACGACCACAACTTCCTGACCATTCACGAACGTCTCACCGATCACCTCGGTGACCGCGCGCCGATTGGCCAGGTGCGTCAGCGCATTCACCGCGTTCGCGCCAAACGTGTAGTGCTGGCGACCGGTGCTTGCGAGCGTCCGCTGGTTTACGGCAACAACGACGTGCCGGGCAACATGCTTGCTGGTGCGGTGTCGACTTACGTACGCCGTTATGGCGTGGCACCGGGCAAGAAACTGGTGCTGTCGACCAACAACGATCACGCCTACCGCGTTGCTCTGGATTGGCTCGATGCCAGTCTGCAAGTGGTGGCCATCGCCGATGCGCGCAGCAATCCGCGTGGTGCACTGGTAGAAGAAGCCCGCGCCAAAGGTATTCGGATTCTCACTGGCAGCGCCGTGATCGAGGCCCGTGGCAGCAAACGCGTCACCGCTGCCCGCGTTGCTGCGATTGATGTCAAAGCCCACGCCGTGACCAGTCCGGGCGAATGGCTCGACTGCGATGTGGTTGCCAGTTCCGGCGGTTACAGCCCGGTCGTTCACTTGGCTTCGCACTTGGGTGGCAAGCCGACCTGGCGTGAAGACATCCTCGGTTTTGTACCGGGCGAAGCACCGCAGAAGCGCGTATGCGTCGGCGGCATCAACGGTGTTTACGGTCTCGGCGATTCGCTGGCTGACGGTTTTGAAGGTGGCGTGCGCGCTGCTGCTGAAGCCGGTTTTCAGACCGTCGAAGGCGTGCTGCCGAAAGCCCTGAGCCGTCACGAAGAACCGACGCTGGCGCTGTTCCAGGTGCCGCATGAAAAGAACACCGCACGGGCGCCGAAGCAATTTGTCGACCTGCAAAATGACGTGACCGCTGCTGCCATTGAGCTGGCAACTCGTGAAGGTTTCGAGTCGGTCGAGCACGTCAAACGCTACACCGCGCTGGGCTTCGGCACCGATCAGGGCAAGCTCGGCAACGTCAACGGTCTGGCCATCGCGGCCCGCTCGCTGAACGTGACCATCCCGCAGATGGGCACCACGATGTTCCGCCCGAACTACACGCCGGTGACTTTCGGCGCCGTGGCCGGTCGTCACTGTGGGCACATCTTCGAACCGGTGCGTCACACCGCCCTGCATGCCTGGCATGTGAAAAATGGCGCAGAGTTTGAAGACGTCGGCCAGTGGAAACGTCCTTGGTACTTCCCGAAAAACGGCGAAGATCTGCATGCCGCCGTGAAGCGCGAATGCAAAGCCGTGCGCGACAGTGTCGGCCTGCTCGACGCCTCGACCCTCGGCAAGATCGACATCCAGGGTCCGGATGCCCGCGAGTTCCTCAACCGCGTGTACACCAACGCCTGGACCAAGCTCGACGTGGGCAAGGCTCGCTACGGTTTGATGTGCAAAGAAGACGGCATGGTCTTCGACGACGGTGTCACGGCGTGTCTGGCCGACAACCATTTCGTCATGACCACCACCACTGGCGGCGCGGCGCGCGTGCTGCAATGGCTGGAGCTGTACCACCAGACCGAATGGCCGGACATGAAGGTCTACTTCACCTCCGTCACCGACCACTGGGCGACCATGACCCTGTCGGGGCCGAACAGCCGCAAGCTGCTCAGCGCCGTGACCGACATTGATCTGAGCAACGAAGCCTTCCCGTTCATGACCTGGAAAGATGGTCTGGTCGGCGGCGTGCCGGCGCGGGTCTTCCGCATCTCGTTCACCGGTGAGCTGTCGTACGAAGTCAACGTGCAGGCCGACTACGCGATGGGCGTGCTGGAGAAAATTGTCGAGGCCGGCAAGCAGTACAACCTGACGCCGTACGGCACTGAAACCATGCACGTACTGCGTGCCGAGAAGGGTTTCATCATCGTTGGTCAGGACACTGACGGTTCGATGACCCCGGACGACTTGAACATGGGCTGGTGCGTGGGTCGCACCAAACCGTTCTCGTGGATCGGCCAGCGTGGGATGAACCGTGAAGATTGCGTGAAAGATCAGCGTAAGCAACTGGTCGGTCTGAAGCCGATCGATCCGAACGTGTGGTTGCCGGAAGGTGCGCAGTTGGTGTTCAACACCAAGCAGGCGATCCCGATGACCATGGTCGGCCACGTGACCTCCAGTTACGCGCACAACTCCCTCGGTTATTCGTTTGCCATGGGTGTGGTCAAGGGCGGTCTGAAGCGCCTCGGTGAGCGGGTGTTTGCACCGCTGGCCGATGGCAGCGTGATCGAGGCGGAAATCGTGTCTTCGGTGTTCTTTGATCCGAAGGGTGATCGCCAGAACATCTGACACTGATCGTTCCCACGCTCCGCGTGGGAATGCATCCCGGGACGCTCTGCGTCCCAAGAGCGGACGCAGAGCGTCCATGGCGGCATTCCCACGCAGAGCGTGGGAACGATCAAATTCAGCAAAGGTGCTTTATGACCACAGCCAATGTTTACCAACAACGCCCGACCACCGGTGCCAAGGCCGAGTCGTCGCTGCACCATGCCGACCTCGCCAGCCTGGTCGGCAAGGGCCGCAAGAACGCCGGCGTGATCGTGCGTGAAAAGAAACTCCTCGGCCACCTGACCATTCGTGGCGATGGCCACGATGCCGCGTTCGCCGCCGGTGTGCACAAGGCCCTGGGCATCGAACTGCCCGGCGCGCTGAGCGTCATCGTCAAAGGTGAAACCAGCCTGCAATGGATGGGGCCGGACGAGTGGCTGCTGATCGTGCCTAGCGGTGAAGAGTTCGCCGCCGAACAGAAACTGCGTGAAGCACTGGGCGATCTGCACATCGCGATCGTCAACGTCAGCGGCGGCCAGCAAGTGCTCGAACTGAGCGGGCCGAACGTGCGTCAGGTGCTGATGAAGTCGACCAGTTATGACGTGCATCCGAATAACTTTCCGGTGGGTAAAGCGGTCGGCACGGTGTTCGCCAAGTCGCAGCTGATGATTCGGCATACGGCGGAAGACACTTGGGAACTGCTGATCCGTCGCAGCTTTTCGGATTACTGGTGGTTGTGGTTGCAGGATGCATCGGCCGAGTACGGCCTCAGCGTCCAGGCCTGACACTGAATGGCTATCGTGCCTGCTTCTGTGGCGAGGGGATTTATCCCCGTTCGGCTGCGAAGCAGTCGCAAAACCTGTGAATACGATCTACCTGATAAACCGCGGTGATTGTTTTTGGGGCGGCTTCGCCACCCATCGGGGATAAATCCCCTCGCCACAAAAGCAGTTCAGCACAGGTCAGCCCAGTTCAGAGTTCACTCTGCTCACCGTTGTTGTAACAGGAGTCACCGCACCATGAGCCGCGCCCCAGACACATGGATTCTGACCGCCGACTGCCCCAGCGTCCTCGGCACCGTGGACGCGGTCACGCGTTTTCTGTTCGAGCAGGGTTGCTACGTCACCGAGCACCACTCGTTCGATGACCGCCTCTCCGGGCGCTTCTTCATTCGCGTGGAATTCCGCCAGCCGGATGGCTTCGACGAGCAGTCCTTCCGCGCAGGCTTGGCCGAACGTGGCCAGGCCTTTGGCATGATCTTCGAGCTGACCGCGCCGAACTACCGGCCAAAAGTGGTGATCATGGTCTCCAAGGCCGATCACTGCCTCAACGATTTGCTTTATCGCCAGCGCATCGGCCAGTTGTCGATGGACGTCGCGGCGGTGGTCTCCAACCACCCGGATTTGAAGCCACTGGCCGACTGGCACCAGATTCCCTACTACCATTTCCCCCTCGACCCCAACGACAAGCCGTCGCAGGAGCGTCAGGTGTGGCAGGTGATCGAAGAATCCGGCGCTGAACTGGTGATCCTCGCCCGCTACATGCAGGTGCTGTCGCCGGAGTTGTGCCGCAAGCTCGATGGCAAGGCGATCAACATTCATCACTCGCTGCTGCCGGGTTTCAAGGGCGCCAAGCCGTATCACCAGGCCTACAACAAAGGCGTGAAACTGGTCGGCGCGACGGCGCATTACATCAATAACGATCTGGATGAAGGGCCGATCATTGCCCAGGGCGTCGAGGCGGTGGATCACAGTCATTACCCTGAGGATCTGATTGCCAAGGGGCGCGATATTGAAGGCCTGACACTGGCGCGGGCCGTGGGTTATCACATCGAAAGAAGGGTGTTTTTGAACGCCAATCGCACGGTCGTTCTTTAAATCGCTAAAAGATCGCAGCCTTCGGCAGCTCCTACAGGAGGGTGCGATTCATGTAGGAGCTGCCGAAGGCTGCGATCTTTTGATTTACCGAGCATTTAACGCGCTGCCTGCCTGGGCAACGCGGTTCCATAAAAACAACAGCGAGGTGAAAGCATGTCTGGCAATCGTGGTGTGGTGTATCTCGGCGCGGGCAAGGTCGAAGTACAGAAAATCGACTATCCGAAAATGCAGGACCCGCGCGGTCGCAAGATCGAGCACGGGGTCATTCTCAAAGTGGTTTCCACCAACATCTGCGGCTCCGACCAACACATGGTGCGCGGCCGTACCACGGCGCAGACCGGTCTGGTGCTGGGCCACGAGATCACCGGCGAGGTGATCGAAAAAGGCTCCGACGTCGAAAACCTGAAAATCGGTGATCTGGTCTCGGTACCGTTCAACGTCGCTTGCGGGCGCTGCCGTTCCTGCAAGGAGCAACACACCGGCGTCTGCCTGACCGTCAACCCGGCCCGTGCCGGCGGCGCTTACGGTTATGTCGACATGGGCGACTGGACCGGTGGCCAGGCCGAGTACGTGCTGGTGCCCTACGCCGACTTCAACCTGCTGAAACTGCCGGACCGCGACAAGGCCATGGAGAAAATCCGCGACCTGACCTGCCTCTCCGACATCCTCCCGACCGGTTACCACGGCGCGGTCACTGCCGGCGTCGGCCCGGGCAGCACCGTTTACATCGCCGGCGCTGGCCCGGTCGGCCTGGCCGCTGCTGCTTCAGCACGTCTGCTGGGTGCTGCGGTGGTGATCATCGGCGACGTCAACACCATCCGCTTGGCCCACGCCAAGGCGCAAGGTTTTGAAATCGTCGACCTGTCGAAAGATGCACCGCTGCACGAACAGATCGCCGCGCTGCTCGGCGAGCCGGAAGTCGACTGCGCGGTGGACTGCGTCGGCTTCGAAGCACGCGGTCATGGCCACGACGGCGCGAAATCGGAAGCCCCGGCCACCGTGCTCAACTCGCTCATGGGCGTGGTGCGCGTAGCGGGCAAAATCGGTATCCCGGGCCTGTACGTGACCGAAGATCCGGGTGCTGTGGATGCCGCTGCAAAAATGGGCAGCCTGAGCATTCGTTTCGGACTGGGCTGGGCGAAGTCCCACAGCTTCCACACCGGCCAGACCCCAGTGATGAAGTACAACCGCCAGTTGATGCAGGCGATCATGTGGGATCGCATCAATATCGCCGAAGTGGTCGGCGTGCAGGTGATCAGTCTGGATCAGGCGCCGGAAGGGTATGGCGAGTTCGATGCGGGCGTGCCGAAGAAGTTTGTGATTGATCCGCATAAGTTGTTTAGTGCGGCGTAAGTAAGAGAGGGCGACTTTCGGGTCGCCTTTTTTTAAGATCAAAAGATCGCAGCCTTCGGCAGCTCCTACACGGATCGATGTAGGAGCTGCCGAAGGCTGCGATCTTTTGACTTTATGCACTCAGAGAGCCGCCAGCGCCCCTTGATACAGAACCGGCCCAGTCGGCTGCCCGGTCGGCGAACCACCCTTCGGCTCCAGACTCACCGCCAGCGCAATCGGCTGACCAATCAACACCCTCTGCGCCTCGCTCAACTCGACTTTACCCTTGCCCCCCACCGGGATCACACCCAGCGAGATCGGTTTGCCGTCGGCGGGAATCACCCACAGTTCCAGGCTGCGATCAGGCGCGACGGCAGCCAGTGTCAGCGGCTCCCCCCCCCC
>NZ_AKJD01000203.1 GCF_000282515.1 Pseudomonas sp. GM80 | reverse complement strand
GCTGCGATCTTTTGACTTTGTTCTTCAAAAAGCAGATCAAAAGATCGCAGCCTGCGGCAGCTCCTACCGGATGCGGTGTGGCGTCCTTTCAACCAGACGGGGTTTCAGTTGCGCAGTCTTGCGATGGCGCGGCGATACTTCTCGATCCGCTCGAGGTCTTCCCAGCTCGGCGAGGCGATACGCGAGAGGTCGCTGTTCTCTTCCAGATCCGCCAGTTTCACCACTCGCCCGATCGGGTTCTGGCCCGCGCGTTCGACGAAGTCCTCGTAGGACTCGCCAGGCACTTTGGTGACGGCTGCAATGGCCGTCAGCACGTCCTCGCTGAAACCTTCCTGGCGCAGGTCCTCAAGGCTGATGTCACAATCCTCGACCACATCGTGCAGCACGGCGACGATGCGCTCCTCCAGCGAAGACATGCGCATCATCACTTTCAGCGGATGCAAAATGTACGGCGCGCCGCCCTTGTCGACCTGCCCCGCATGAGCCGTGGCAGCGATGGCAATGGCGCGTTCGAGTGTCTGAGTCATGGGAGTCTCCGAAGGTTAAAGGCCGTAGCGGCCGCCAACATGAATATTGCGCTTGAGCCAACCGCCAATCGCCTTCAAGCGCCCACCGGACGTACCCGCCTCGGCATGCTGCTTGAGAATCATCGACACCAGCGCTGCCTGATCGGCATCGGGGTGGGCATCGAGCAACTCGACGACCCAGGCACAATCGGCTTTTTTCAGGTGCTCCCGACATTGGCCGGGCCAGGCGTCCAGCTCGTCCAGCGCCAGCCAGCGCGCCCCGCCCTGCTCGGCATGCCCACCGCCAATCGACTGCTCGAAACAGAACGGTGTCGCCGGCCGCGACGGGTCGATACTGAACAGATACACATCGTGGCTTTTGTGTTGCGGCGTGGGGGCGTTGTTGCGGCTGCCGATTTCGATCATGGCAATGTTCCGATCCTTGGGGCGCTGGAGAGTCGCGATGGTTGGCAGTCTACCGGAGCGGTGCAAACGAACAACCTGATTGAACCTCCCTGCGCCACGTCATCTCGAAAGAAAGAGACGCCCTGTCAGTGATCGGCAATGGCGTCACCGCAGAGGAAACAGCGATGAACATTCGATTTCTGCTCCTGCTTGCCACTTTCAGCGTCATCCCCACCTGCGTCATGGCCGAGGGTTGCGACGTCGAAACCCGCTCCTCCAGCGCCTCGGTGCCGGCCGTATCCGGCCACAGCTGCTACGAATACGACGGCATGCCCGTCAATTCCATCGACTGGTCATGCAGCAACGAAAGCAAAGACATGGTTAACGCCGTCAAGAAAAAGGTCCAACAGTGCGATGACCACTACCAAGCCACTTGCATCGCCACCCTCACCCAGGAATCACTGGCCAACCCGCACTCCACCAGCAAGGATAAAAACGCCAAAGCGTTGAATATTCCTGATGGTGCGCAGGTGACCACGTACTACTACGGTGCGGAGAATCTGGGGCAGGCGAAGATTGATTGTGAAAGTGGGGGTGGACGATGGAAGGCAAAATGAAAGCAACGAACGGCTAATCCGTGATGCTCACTACATAAAAAAGCCCGGCTCATAGCCGGGCTGTCTTCACCATCGTTATCAGCGCTTATTGGCATCACACCGGGTACGCAAGTCATGGTCGCTGATATTGCCGCAGCTCCCATTACCCTTCATGGCCTCGCAATAAGTGCGCTGGTCATGATCACTAATGTTGCCGCAGGAGCCGTTGCCATTTTCTGCATTACAGCGCTCACGCAAATCATGATTATCGATATTGCCGCAACTGCCGCCGCTCTTCCTGGCATTGCAATAAGTGCGCTGGTCGTGATCAGCAATGTTGCCACAGGAGCCATTGCCATTTTCCGCATTGCAGCGCTCACGCAAATCATGATCATCAATGTTGCCGCAACTGCCACCACTCTCCCGTGTATAGCAATAGGCACGTTGGTCATGGTCATCAATATTGCCGCAACCGGCAAAAGCGTAACCGCTGAACATCAACAACATCGCAAGAATCAGTTTCATCTCACACTTCCTTGGGTTTGCCGGGAAACAGCCCGGCACTGGATGATCCGATCGAAATGGGCGTCGCGACACGCCATCAAATTGACATCGTTTTAAAGGAAAGTTCCAAACGGGATGCAAAGCCATGATTTGAGATTCGACTGAATTTGAAGTCTGAAAAACGCGTAGGAAAACACCCCTTGTGGCGAGGGGATTCATCCCCGCTGGGCTGCGAAGCGGCCCCAATCCGGCGAGCTGACTTCTCCTGACATAGCGTGGGCGCCGGATTACGACGACTGCGTCGCCGATCGGGGATAAATCCCCTCGCCACAGGGTTGGGTTTGCGTCCTACAGGTCGGTTGTGGATGCGGGAATTGCTGCCTAGAGTGGGGTTGTCGCTGACCGCAGTTGGCGATGGGTTTCGCAGCCCTCAGAAGTGACACACACCGCTAGATGACAACTGTGGCAAAATTCGCCGCCGTTTCGTTATATGGCGGCTGTGTGTGGGAGACCTTCGGGTCTGCCGGTTTGGCTCTTCTCCGGTCTGCGAACCCGCATACAGCTGCCACCCCTTTGTTTCGCAGCAGAAAGGTGGCACTTCTTAATTATTTGAAGAGCAATCTTATGACGATCAAAAAACCGCTCCACCACTACGCCCACATGTCCCACCCCGCCACCGACCACCCTGTCCTCCTCATCGACGCCGACGCCCCAATTCGTGACCTCCACGCCTGCCTAGCCGAACGCCTCAATGCCGTCCTCAAATACCTCGACCTCATCGCCTGCACCGGCCTCCCCGACTACGCCGAACACGACATCAACACCGTGACCAACATCGCCAGAATCATCGTGCAGGATGTGAGTGATGTGTTTCGGGTAATTGAACAGCGGGGGTTTGAGACTGCAACGTAGAAGAAATAGGTTCGGAAATTGGCTGTCATTTCACCCCCATATTTTTTCGATAGCCCCATATATCCGTGATTGGGCATGGAAATAGCGATAGCGATTTGATAGCGTTCGGATCAGCCATACAACCTTAAGGAGAGATGAGATGAAAGCAGGGAATATCAACGGATACGATATAAAACACGAAGTATGGTGCGACAGATGTGCAGCACGTGGAGCTGCAAGGGGGGATTTTATTGTTACGGAAAACGCTACTCCACAGCAATGCCAAAACCAACACTGCAGCGATCCTGGTGCAGAGTTACAGCAAAGCAAAAAGAAATAATTAAAACTTAAAAACGGCTAGGCCTCTTTAATTAAACAGGCCTAGCCGCCTCTCTACTTTCACTGACGAGAAGCCAAGTCTCCATAACGGGAAAGTTCGTACTTGGAGAAAGTATTTTCAAAAATTCGCCGGCGTATTCGCACTGATAATCTCCGCCTCATCCGCCCCGATATTGCGGAACTTATGCGGCAGCGTCGTCGGAAAATAGTACCCATCCCCCGCATTCAAAACACTCACCGAGCCATCCACGGTCAACTCAACAGTCCCGCGCGTCACAAGCCCACACTCCTCGCCCTCGGCATGCACAATCGGCTCTTCCCCGGAACTTGCGCCCGGCGCGTATTGCTCGCGCAGCAGGCGCATCTGGCGGCTTGGCACCGAGGCGCCGATCAGCAGCAGGCGCAGGCCATGGCGGCCCAGATCCGGCTGTTCGTTGGCGCGGAATACGTATTGATGTTCGCGCGGGGGCTGGTCGAAGGTGAAGAAGTCGGCCAGGGACATCGGGATGCCTTCGAGCAGCTTTTTCAATGAGCTGACGGAAGGGCTGACGCGATTCTGTTCGATCAGGGAGATGGTGGCATTGGTCACGCCGCTACGCCGGGCCAGCTCGCGCTGGGAGAGTTTGTAGCTTTCGCGTACTAGTTTGAGTCGAGAACCCGTATCCATGACAGCCTTATGTGAGAACGACTTAAGGGCGATGGGGGTGGGTGGCGGGTGACGCGCCGAGGGCGCGGATCACGTTGCTCCCGTGTCCCGGAACCGTGAAAGGCGGCTATTAAATCACGTTTGCCGGTGTTGCTCAGCAGGTTCGATGGACGGTGGGTGAAATGAACCTGCCGGTGGTAATTCCGGGCTGAATGCAAAACCTGTGGGAGCTGGCTTGCCAGCGATTGGGTGGCACATTCAACATCCCTTTTGCTGATCGGCCGCTATCGCTGGCAAGCCAGCTCCCACAGGATTTTGTGGTGTGTCAGCGGGAGGGATGTTGACTGGGCTGGCCTCATCGCGAGCAGGCTCACTCCTACAATTTGATCTTTGGTGTTTCAGTCGGATTGATGTTGTGTTGGCTGGCCTCATCGCTGGCAAGCCAGCGCCCACATCTGGATATCTGCGGTGTTGCGATAAGAAAAACCGGCGGGGCCTTGGGGACCGCCGCCGGGGAGGTAACTCAGATGCCGAAGCGGTCGCGCAGCGAATAGTAGACGGCGCCCAGGGCCGTCAGCGGCGCCGAGAAGGTGCGGCCGCCGAGCATTGGCATGTGCGGCAAGGACGCGAAGGCGTCGAAGCGCTCGGCGTCGCCACGGATCATTTCCGAGATCAGTTTGCCGGCCAGGTGCGAGCACGTAACGCCATGGCCGCTGTAGCCTTGCATGTAGTAGGCGTTTTTCTCGATACGGCCGAATTGCGGCATGCGTGACATCGTCAGCAGGAAATTGCCGGTCCAGCGGTAATCGATTTTGACGTCTTTGAGTTGCGGGAAGGTCTTGAGGATCTTCGGGCGGATCAGTTGTTCGATATCGTCCGGTTCGCGCGCGCCGTAGACCACACCGCCGCCGTAGAGCAGGCGGTTGTCGGCAGTCAGGCGGTAGTAATCCAGCAAGTAATTGCAGTCTTCGACGCAGTAATTGTTGGTGATCAGGCTGCGGGCCTGTTTCTCGGTCAACGGTTCGGTGACAACGATCTGTGAGCCGCACGGCATGCTTTTCGCGGTCACGCGGTTGTCCAGACCTTGCGGCAGGTAGGCGTTGCCGGCGATCAGCAGGTACTTGGCGCGCACCAGGCCTTTGGCAGTGCGCACGGTAATCGGCTCGCCATAGGTGATTTCCACGGCAGCGGATTGCTCGTAGATTTTGCCACCCAGACGCACGATGGCGGCGGCTTCACCCAGCGCCAGGTTCAGTGGGTGAATATGCCCGCCTTGCATGTCCAGCAGGCCACCGACGTAAGCATCGGAGCCGACCTCACGACGAATGTCGGCCGCGTCGAGCATCTTCAGATTGCGGTTGCCGTAACGTTCCCAACTGCGCTTTTGCTCGGCCAGACCGTTGAGTTGTTTTTTGTTCATCGCTGCGAAGATACCGCCCGGGCGGTAGTCGCATTTGATGTCGTATTCCTTGATGCGCGAACGGATGATGTCGGCGCCTTCGAAGATCATGCTGCCGAGAATTTCCGCGGTCTTGTCGCCGTAGCGCTCTTCGATCACATCGACGTCGCGGCTATAGGAGTTGACCAGTTGACCGCCGTTGCGACCGCTGGCGCCGTAGCCGACTTTCGCCGCTTCCAGCACGGTCACTTTGTAGCCGGCCTCGGTCAGGAACAGTGCCGAGGACAGGCCGGTGTAGCCCGCGCCGATGATGCAGACATCGCAGTCCACCGCTTCTTCCAGAGCCGGGAAGTCGATGACTTCGTTGCGAGTGGCGGCGTAGTAGCTGTTTACGTGTTGCTGTTTCATACGTTTCTCCGAGGGCCGCCAATGAACGGCGACCACCGCTGTAATAGAGTCAGAGCTTGATCCAGGTCGCTTTCAGCTCGGTGTACTTGTCGAACGCGTGCAGCGATTTATCGCGGCCGTTGCCCGACTGTTTGAAGCCACCGAACGGCGCGGTCATGTCGCCGCCGTCGTACTGGTTGACCCAGACGCTGCCGGCACGCAGGCCGCGGGCGAAGGTGTGCGCCTTGCTGAGATTGCTGGTCCACACGCCGGCGGCGAGGCCGAAGATGCTGTCGTTGGCGATCTGCAGCGCTTCTTCGGCGGTGTCGAAGGTGATCAGCGACAGCACCGGGCCGAAAATTTCTTCCTGGGCGATGGTCATTGCGTTGGTCACGCCGTCGAAGAGCGCCGGTTGCACATAGAGGCCGCCGGTTTCTTCGAGGGTGCGCTGGCCGCCAGTAATCAGCTCGGCGCCCTGCTCACGACCGATGCTGATGTAGCGCAGCACGTTGTCGAGTTGACGCTGATCGACCACGGCGCCGACGGTGGTCGCCGGATCCAGTGCGTGACCCGGTTTCCACGCTTGCAGCGCTTCCACCAACAAAGGGATGAACTGTTCGCGGATCGAACGCTCGACCAGCAAACGCGAACCGGCGGTGCAGACTTCGCCCTGGTTGAAGGCAATGGCGCCGGCCGCTGCTTGTGCTGCCGCGCGCAAGTCCGGTGCGTCGGCAAACACCACGTTCGGGCTCTTGCCCCCTGCTTCGAGCCAGACGCGTTTCATGTTGCTTTGGCCGGCATAAATCATCAGTTGCTTGGCAATCGCCGTGGAGCCGGTGAAGGCCAGCACGTCGACGTCCATGTGCAACGCCAACGCTTTGCCGACGGTGTGGCCGAAGCCTGGCAGGACGTTGAACACGCCTTTCGGAATGCCGGCATCCAGCGCCAACTGCGCGATGCGGATCGCCGTCAGCGGCGACTTTTCCGAAGGTTTGAGAATGAACGAGTTGCCTGCGGCCAGCGCCGGAGCGAACTTCCAGCTGGCCATGATCAGCGGGAAGTTCCACGGCACGATGGCCGCGACCACGCCGGATGGCTCGCGGGTGACGAGGCCGAGTTGGTCGTGCGGAGTCGCGGCGACTTCATCGTAGATCTTGTCGATGGCTTCGGCGCTCCAGCGGATCGCGTTGGCGGTCGCCGGGATGTCGATGCTCATCGAATCGCTGATCGGTTTACCCATGTCGAGGGTTTCCAGCAGCGCCAGTTCTTCCTGGTTCTGCAGGATCAGATCGGCGAAGCGGATCAGAATGCGCTTGCGCTCGGCCGGGGCTTTTTTCGCCCACACGCCGGATTCAAAAGACTGGCGCGCGACTTCAACGGCGAGGTTGGCGTCGGCTTCATCGGTGCTGGCCACGGAGGCGAGGAAACGGCCGTCGACGGGGCTCAGGCATTCGAAGGTATCGCCACTGATGGCCGGGCGGTATTCACCGTTGATGAACGCGCGGGCTTCGATGGTCAGGGACTGGAAGCGTTGTTCCCAGTCGTTGCGGGTCGTTGTCATTGTTGTGGCTCGACAAGGGGGATGGGGTGATCGGCGGACGAACGCCGCCGATCAAAATCTGCTAACCCGACCCCCTGTAGGAGCTGCCGAAGGCTGCGATCTTTTGACTTTTATTTTTTAAAAGCAAGATCAAAAGATCGCAGCCTTCGGCAGCTCCTACAGGGTTACGGCGGTGGGTCAACCGTCAGACTGTGTGCAGATACCAGTTGTACTCAAGGTCAGAGATCGAGTTCTCGAACTCGGCCAATTCGCTTTCCTTGCACGCGACAAACACGTCGATGTACATCGGGTCGATGTAGCGGGCCATGACTTCGCTGTCGTCCAGCTCGCGCAGTGCGTCGCGCAGGTTGTTCGGCAGGCTCTGTTCGTTCTGCTCGTAGCTGTTGCCTTCAACCGGCGCGCCCGGCTCGATCTTGTTGGTCAGACCGTGGTGAATACCGGCCAGAACAGAAGCCATCAGCAAGTACGGGTTGGCGTCGGCGCCAGCAACACGGTGTTCGATGCGCACGGCGTCCGGCGAACCGGTCGGTACCCGCACGGCCACGGTGCGGTTGTCGATGCCCCAGCTTGGCGAGTTCGGTACGTAGAACTGCGCGCCAAAACGGCGGTACGAGTTGACGTTCGGGCACAGGAACGCCATTTGCGCAGGCAGGGTCTCCAGCACACCGCCGATCGCGTGACGCAGTGCGGCGTTCTGCTCGGGATCCTCGCTGGCGAAGATGTTGTTGCCTTCTTTGTCCAGGATCGAAATGTGTACGTGCAGACCGTTGCCCGCCTGGCCCGGATACGGCTTGGCCATGAAGGTGGTGTCCATCTCGTGGTCGTAGGCGATGTTCTTCACCAGACGCTTGAGCAGGACCGCGTAATCGCACGCCTTGATCGGGTCGGAGACGTGATGCAGGTTGACTTCGAATTGCGCCGGGGCGCTTTCCTTGACGATCGCGTCAGCCGGGATGCCCTGCTCTTTCGCGCCTTCGAGGATGTCTTGCAGGCAATCGACGTATTCGTCGAGATCGTCGATCAGGTACACCTGAGTCGACACCGGACGCTTGCCGGACACTGGCGAACGTGGCGATTGCGGACGACCGTTCACGTTGTCCTGATCGATCAGATAGAACTCGAGTTCGAATGCGGCGCAGATGGTCAGACCGAGGTCGTCGAATTTGCGCACGACGTTGGCCAGCACTTCACGCGGGTCAGCGAAGAACGGCTGGCCTTCGATCTCGTGCATGGTCATCAAGAGTTGTGCGGTTGGGCGTTTCTGCCACGGCTCGATGCTCAGGGTGCCGGGGATCGGGTAGCAGATGCGGTCAGCGTCGCCGATGTCCAGACCCAGGCCGGTGCTTTCCACCGTGGAGCCGTTGATGTCGAGGGCGAAAAGCGAGGCCGGCAGGTTGATGCCTTTCTCATAAACCTTATGAAGACTGGTGCGTTCGATGCGCTTGCCGCGCACCACACCGTTCATATCCGCAATCAGAAGGTCGACGTACAAAACCTCAGGATATTTCTTAAGGAATGCGTTTGCTTCGTTGAGTTGAACGGTACGCAGAGGGACCGACATGATGCACCTATTTAGCTGTTAATTATTATGTTCACTGCTGTTTCGCCGAGCCAGTCAACCCGAACGGCAAAGTGAAGTCAATAGCGAACAGATGACCGCTCAGGGTTTATTTTTCAGGCTTTTTTTAACACTTGAGTGCCAATACAGGCGCCAGAGCCCCGAAAATCATGAAGATATGATGAATGGCGTTTAGAATTTTTTACATGGCAGTTGTTAATTAAAATCAACGAGGCTAAGCTCCGGAAAAGCTCGTTCAAGTGTCAAACTTCGAGGTGAATAAAAATGGCATTCAAGCCATTGATCGGTGTTACTGCGTGCGTCAAACAGATTGGCCTGCATCCCTATCACATCAGCGGCGACAAGTACTTACGTGCTGTCACCGTTGGCGCTGAAGGGTTGCCAGTGGTCATTCCTTCCCTTGGCAACCTGACTGAAATCGAAGACCTGCTCGGTCAACTCGACGGTCTGCTGCTGACCGGCTCGCCCTCCAACGTGGAACCCTTCCACTATCAAGGCCCGGCCAGCGCCCCCGGCACGGATCACGATCCGGCGCGGGATGCCACCACCCTTCCTCTATTACGTGCAGCCATCGCGGCGGGCGTTCCGGTGCTCGGCATTTGCCGGGGCTTCCAGGAAATGAACGTGGCGTTCGGCGGCAGCCTGCATCAAAAGGTGCATGAGCTGCCGGGCATGCTCGATCACCGCGAAGCCGACAGCCCTGATGTGGCCGTGCAATACGCACCGGCCCATGCGGTGACCGTGCTTGGTGGCGGTGTGTTCGAAGCACTGGAGCTGCCGGGCGAGTTTCAGGTCAACTCGATTCACAGCCAGGGCATCGACCGCCTCGCGCCCGGCCTGCGTGCCGAAGCGCTGGCGCCGGACGGTTTGATCGAGGCGGTCTCGGTCGAGCACAGCCCGACCTTCGCCCTCGGCGTGCAATGGCACCCGGAATGGCAAGTGCTCGACAACCCGAACTACCTGAAGATTTTCCAGGCATTCGGCGAGGCTTGCCGGCAACGGGCGGCGCGGCGCAACCAGCGCTGATCCAACCCAGGAATTAGTAACGATTTACTGCCCCCATGAATATCGGGTGTGCCTGCGCGCATCCGTCATTCGTGAACAGCAACACCCGTAATAACAACAAGTACGACCCAGGCAGCCAGGACGGCGGCGCCGACCAAGCCAGGGCAACCCACTGAAAACGTGGCCCCTGTAGGAGCTGCCGAAGGCTGCGATCTTTTGATGTTGATTGTAAAAAACAAGATCAAAGGATCGCAGCCTTCGGCAGCTCCTACAGGGCCATGTGTGAGGGGGATGGTTGTTCCTGGCTTGCAATCCACTTAAGCCCGGCCACATTGGCCGCGCGACTGAAACCTGTTGGGAGTTTCACATGGCAAACGCCTCCAGCACTTACAGGAAGGCACTTGAAGGTCATCAGCAACCGAAAAAGGTGCTGGTGAAAGTCGATCGTGTCACCAAGAAGTTCGACGAAACCACCGCAGTGGACGATGTGTCCCTGGAGATCCATCAGGGCGAAATCTTCGCCCTGCTCGGCGGCTCCGGTTCGGGCAAATCGACCCTGCTGCGCATGCTCGCCGGTTTCGAACGGCCGACTGAAGGGCGGATTCTGCTCGACGGCGTGGACATCACTGACATGCCGCCGTACGAGCGGCCGATCAATATGATGTTCCAGTCTTACGCGCTGTTCCCACACATGACCGTGGCGCAGAACATCGCCTTCGGCCTGAAGCAGGACCGTTTGCCAGCCAGTGAAATCGATGCCCGCGTCGATGAAATGCTGCGCCTGGTGCACATGACCCAATACGCCAAACGCAAACCGCATCAGTTGTCCGGCGGTCAGCGTCAACGCGTCGCCCTCGCCCGCTCCCTGGCCAAACGTCCGAAGCTGTTGCTGCTCGACGAACCGATGGGTGCGCTGGATAAAAAGCTGCGTTCGCAGATGCAACTGGAACTGGTGCAGATCATCGAACGTGTTGGCGTGACCTGCGTGATGGTGACCCACGACCAGGAAGAAGCCATGACCATGGCCGAGCGCATCGCGATCATGCACCTCGGCTGGATCGCCCAGATCGGCAGCCCGATCGACATTTATGAAGCACCGGTCAGCCGCATGGTCTGCGAATTCATCGGCAACGTGAACGCCTTCGACGGCACCGTGGTGGAAGACCTTGAAGGTCACGCGATCATCCACAGCCCGGACTTGCAGCAGAAGATCTACGTCGGTCACGGCGTCAGCACCTCGGTGCAGGACAAGTCGATCACCTACGCGATCCGTCCGGAAAAAATGCTCGTCAGCACCACCCAACCCGAGTTCCGCTACAACTGGTCCGAAGGCAAAGTGCATGACATCGCCTACCTCGGCGGCCACTCGGTGTTCTACGTCGAATTGCCCGGCGGCAAAATCGTCCAGTCGTTCATGGCCAACGCCGAACGCCGTGGCGCGCGTCCGACCTGGGACGACAAAGTCTACGTGTGGTGGGAAGACGACAGCGGCGTGGTACTGCGCTCATGAGAACCTTCAATCAGCAATTCCTGCGCCTGGTGCCCAGCGGACGAAAACTGGTGATCGGTATTCCGTTCATCTGGCTGTTCTTGTTCTTCATGCTGCCGTTTTTCCTGGTGATGAAGATCAGCTTCTCGGAAGCCGCGCTGTCGATCCCGCCGTACTCGGAGATCTACACCTACGCCGAACAGAAATTCCAGCTGCTGCTGAACATCGGCAACTACACCATGCTCGGCGAAGACGAGCTGTACCTGTCGGCCTACCTCGGTTCGCTGAAAGTCGCGGCGCTGAGCACAATGATGTGCCTGCTGATCGGTTTCCCGATGGCCTATGCGATCACCAAAACCGGCAAGGAAACGCAAAACGTCCTGCTGCTGTTGATCATGATGCCGACCTGGACCGCGATCCTGATCCGCGTTTACGCGTGGATGGGCATCCTCAGCAACAACGGTTTGCTCAACGCGTTTCTGATGTGGACGGGGCTCACCGATCACCCTATCGAGATCCTCAACACCAACACCGCCGTCTATATCGGTGTGGTTTACGCCTACCTGCCGTTCATGGTGTTGCCGCTGTACGCCAACCTCGTCAAGCACGACGGCAGCCTGCTGGAAGCCGCGCAGGATCTGGGTTCGAGCAACTTCAACAACTTCTGGAAAATCACCGTGCCGCTGGCCAAGAACGGGATTATCGCCGGCTGCATGCTGGTGTTCATTCCGGTGGTCGGTGAGTTCGTGATCCCTGAACTGTTGGGTGGCCCGGAGACGCTGATGATCGGTCGCGTGCTGTGGCAAGAGTTCTTCAATAACCGCGACTGGCCTGTGGCGTCTGCGCTGGCGGTGGTGATGCTGTTGATCCTGATTGTGCCGATTCTGCTGTTCAACCGCAGCCAGGCCAAAGAGATGGAGGCACGGGGATGAAACGCTTCGGTTTTTCCAAGTTCATGCTGATCTTCGGCCTGATGTTCATTTATCTGCCGATGCTGATTCTGGTGATCTACTCGTTCAACGCATCCAAACTGGTGACGGTGTGGGGTGGCTGGTCGGTGAAGTGGTACGTCGGTTTGCTCGACAACACGCAACTGATGGGCTCGGTGGTGCGCTCGCTGGAAATCGCCTGCTACACCGCGATTGCCGCTGTTGCATTGGGCACCCTCGCCGCCTTCGTGCTGACTCGTGTGACGCGCTTCAAGGGTCGCACGCTGTTTGGTGGTCTGGTGACCGCGCCGTTGGTGATGCCGGAGGTGATCACCGGTCTGTCGCTGTTGCTGCTGTTTGTGGCGATGGCGCAGTTGATCGGCTGGCCGCAGGAGCGTGGCATCGTCACGATCTGGATCGCCCACACCACTTTTTGTGCCGCCTATGTGGCGGTGGTAGTCTCCGCCCGCCTGCGTGAACTGGATCTGTCGATCGAAGAAGCGGCGATGGATCTCGGAGCGAAGCCGTTCAAGGTGTTTTTCCTGATCACCATTCCAATGATCGCGCCGTCGCTGGCAGCGGGCGGGATGATGTCGTTCGCCTTGTCGCTGGATGACCTGGTGTTGGCCAGCTTCGTTTCCGGGCCGGGCTCGACGACCTTGCCGATGGAAGTGTTCTCGGCGGTGCGTCTGGGCGTGAAGCCTGAGATCAACGCGGTGGCGAGCCTGATTCTGCTGGCGGTTTCCTTGGTGACCTTCCTGGTCTGGTACTTCGGCCGCAAGGCAGAGGCCAACCGCAAGCGGGCAATTCAGGAAGCGATGGATCAGACCGCAAACGAGTCGTGGCAACAGCCGGCAACGGCGACTGCCTAAGCAACACCGATGAACAACTGTGGCGAGGGGATTTATCCCCGTTCGGCTGCTCAGCAGTCGTAAAACCTGAATACACAGTTTTCAGGTTGAACTGCAAGGGGCTGCTTCGCAGCCCAACGGGGATAAATCCCCTCGCCACAAGGTTATGTGTACAGCTGGTTTGTGCTTTTGATTAAAGTTTTTTGAATAAGAAGAATGGAGTTGTACCGATGAATATGTTTGGCAGGACTCTGCTGACACTGTCCTTAATGGGCGCGATGGTCATGGGCGCCCAGGCCAACGACAAGGTGCTGCGTGTTTACAACTGGTCCGATTACATTGCACCGGACACCGTCAAGAAGTTCGAAGACGAGACCGGCATCCGCGTGACCTACGACGTCTTCGACAGCAACGAGACCCTTGAGGCGCGTTTGCTGGCGGGCAAATCCGGCTATGACCTGGTCGTGCCGTCGAACAGTTTCCTGGCCAAGCAGATCAAGGCCGGCGTCTATCAGACGCTGGACAAATCGAAGCTGCCGAACTGGAAGAATCTCAACCCGGTGCTGCTGAAAAACGCCGCCGCCAGTGATCCGGACAACGCCCATGCGTTCCCGTACATGTGGGGCTCGATCGGCATCGGTTTCAATCCGGCCAAGGTCAAGGAAGTGCTCGGCGCCAACGCCCCGACCAATTCCTGGGACTTGCTGTTCAAGCCGGAAAACGCTGAAAAACTCAAAGCCTGTGGCATCAGTTTCCTCGACTCGCCGACCGAGATGATCCCGGCCGCCCTGCACTATCTGGGCTACCCGGTGAACGACAAGGACACCGCGCACATCAAGGAAGCCGAGGCGCTGTTCATGAAGATTCGCCCGAACGTGGCGTACTTCCATTCCTCGAAATACATCTCCGATCTGGCCAACGGCAACATCTGCGTGGCGGTCGGTTACTCCGGTGACGTGCTGCAGGCCAAGGCTCGCGCGGTGGAGTCGGGCAACAACGTGGTGATCGACTACAGCATTCCCAAGGAAGGCGCCGGCAGCTTCTACGACATGGTCGCGATCCCGCGCGATGCCGCCAACGTCGACAACGCCTACCTGTTCATGGACTTCCTGATGCGCCCGGACATCATCGCCGAGATCACCAACAGCAACGGCTACAGCAACGCCAACGCGGCGGCCACGCCATTGGTGGATGAAGCGATCCGCAACGACCCGGGTTCGTACCCGTCGCAAGCGGTGATGGCGACGCTGTATGCGGTGCCGGATCAGCCGATTGCCACCCAGCGCATCATGACGCGCGGCTGGACCCGGGTGAAACTCGGTAAGTAACTTACGGAGTTGGGATTCCAACAACACTGATGAACATGTGGGAGCTGGCTTGCCAGCGATAGCGGTGGGTCAGGTAACGATGATGCTGGACGTGCCGCCCCCATCGCTGGCAAGCCAGCTCCCACAGGATTTTTGATCACATTGAATACAGTACCCAATGCCGATTTTACGTACTTAAAGAATTAATTATTTCCCGTTCGCGCAGCGCCTTACCACCGCTGCACCCTGCTATGAACGGCCTCACCTGGCTCCCTCGGTTCAGGTGAATTCAGGCGCCCTCGGGCGCCTTTTTTTGTGCCTTCAAATCAGCGACCACTCCTGCACAATCCGATAGCGGCCCTTGTGCGATTCAAACAAGGCAAAACGTTCAGCGCGCAGGAAAAACTCCGGTGGCGTGGCGGATTCCGGCTCCGGTGCGCGGTAGTCGCGGGCCAAGGTCAGGTGCGGACGAAACTCGCGGGCAGTCTCTTCAAGGCCGAACGGCAACATCGCCTGCTCCAGCGCGTAGACCAGCCGCAGTAAAGCCTGCGGCGCCTGCTCCGGCGCCAGCGACAACACGCCGGCGCGATGCCAGACCTGCAAACGATCCAGCGCAATCCGCAACGGCTCACCCGGTTTTCGCACGTTGCCAGCCGCCTCGCAAACCTCGTTGATCTGCGCCAGCGGCACAGCACCGAGGAACAGCAATGTCAGATGAAAGTTATCCGCGGGCACCGGCTTACCGGTGCGCAAACCCAACTCCCCACGCCACTGAGCAATTGCCTTGCGCTGCGCCGGCGGGCAATCGAGGGCGAAAAACAGTCGCTTCGCTTCATCGTTCATGGCCCTGCTCCCCTGTTTATCCTGATCCGCCGGATTCTACACAGCCTGAACTGACGACTCGTCACGGGAGGCTATAGTTCAAGGATTGCCATCAACGGAGGCCGCCATGCGCGAGATCCTCAGCAAAGAGCCATGGTGGGCCCGCCCGCCGCAGCCCGGGCAGGACGAACAGGAATTGGAATGGGGCTGGCTGGTGCATTACAGCGAGGGTGAACCGCGCTTCGAATTCGTCCGCGAACGCCCCACGGACGAACAGATTCGCGAGCGCAAAAGCTGCCGCATCACCCCCTCACCCGAGTGACAACATTCCCTGTAGGAGCTGCGGCACGCTGCGATCTTTTGATGTTGATTGTAAAAAAAGATCAAAAGATCGCAGCGTGCCGCAGCTCCTACAGGGGTGTGGGTGTGGTTCAGGGTTCGAGGAGATCCTGGAAGCCGCCGTATATCATCCGCTGGCCGTCGAAGGGCATCGGGTTGACGTCCGGTTGCATGCGCGGGTCTTCCATCATTTTTGCCATGCCGGCATCGCGGGTGGCCTTGTCTGGCCAGATCAGCCAGCCGGACGCTACGGTCTCGCCGTCCTTGAGTTTCACTGCCATCGGGAACGAGGTGAGCTTGCCGTCCGGCACGTCATCACCCCAACACTCGACCACGCTCAGGGCGCCGTATTCCTTGAACAGCTTGGCGGCAATGATGCAGTGCTGCTTGTACTGCTCACGATTGGCGGTCGGCACGGATGCTACAAAAATATCGATGTAAGCCATGATCATTCTCCTTGCACGTTGGGTTCGATCTGCTGATTGGTCGATTGCGGTGGCTGCCATTCGACACGATTGGCACCCAACCCGACCGACGGCGCGTCACTCGCCCCGAGATTGCGCTCGATCTGCCCGGCCATGTGCAGCGTACCCGCCATGACGCCGGTGGTCGGGTTCTGCACCAGTTTCAACCAGGCCTTGTCGAAGGTGTTGCCCAGGCTGCTACGGATCAGTGCTTCGCTGTCAGGGCGATCGTTGGCCTGAATGATCGCGCGGATGCCCACCACGCCCACCGAGATCATTGCCCCGGCGAGCTTGCCCGCGGCAGCGGCGACGGCACTCGCCGCACTGCGAGGCGCCATTTCCGCTTCAATGCGCTGGCTGGCCCGCTTGGCCACCGGCGCCATGCCGGCGTCGGTCGAGGCAATGCCCTTGGCGCCGCCATCGGTGTGGATCTTGTCAATCAGCGCGGCATAGGCCGGCAAGGTGTTCAGCGGTTCGGTGCTGATGACCTGAAACAGCGAAGCATCGCGCGCCGGGGGCGGGCCGAGGGCAATCGCCGGAATCTTTTGCAGACGGCCATTGAGCTGCGCAACCGGCACGCCATGACGTTGGGCGATGAGCGGCATTTGCTGCGCCATCAACTGCGCATAGAACGCCGTGGCCTGACCCAGAATCGCATCTGGATCAATCTCCACCGCCACCGGCGCCAGCACTTTTTCCTGATATTGCTCAAGCAGATACGTCGCCAGACGCTTGGCCGAAGCATCCTGCTCTCCGCCAGCGCTGATCGTGTACCAACTGACCTTCATCGACAGCCATTCCTGCGTCCAGTAGCTGCTGAACCACGGGATGAAATTTTCTTCAGTTTGCTCATAGACGCGAGTACGCCAATGTTCCATCGAGCCACGGGCGAACAGCTTGACCTGCTCGGTGGCCTGTTGCGAAGCGCTGACGATTTCGCGGTCGATCTGCTGCCAGGTCGCAGGCGAAACCACCACGGCCTGCGGCGCTGACACCGGGGCTCGCGCCGACGTGGCGCAGCCGGCCAGGAGGAACAGTGCGGCGACGACCAGCGCACGCAGGTTCACGGTGAGGGCGTCCTTTGAATGAGGAAGAGGCAGTTTTGATTATAGGTGGATCAGCCGGGCCTGATGGTGGATGTACCGGCCTCATCGCTGGCAAGCCAGCTCCCACAAAGACTTATGTTGGAAACATAACCTTAGCCACAACATGGCTCCCTGTGGGAGCTGGCTTGCCAGCGATGGGGCCCGCAAATTCGATGGGGCCCGCAAATTCACACAAAAACCCGAACCATCACTGTCGTCGATATTCACCATCGCCACGATTGCCTTCCGCCCGCCGCCAACGATAGGCACGATTACCCCATCCGAGACACAACGAGGAGCACACAACATGATTCACACCCACGTCACCCTCTCCGTGAGTTTCCCGGTGTTCGGCAGCAACTACTACGACCAGCACGCGGTGTCGCACAAAGCGCAGGCGCTGCTGTTCAACGAAGATTTTGAAGATTTGCTGATGCCCGCCGCCACCAATCATTTCAGCAATGAAGTGGTGGGCATCAACGATCAGTTCCGCTTTCTGAGCGACATTCTCGCCACCCATTTGCTGGACATCGAGGCCTCTGTGCCTGCGCGATCCAGCGTCCAGGCGAGCGCTCATTTTTAACAACAAAGGGCGTCCCATCGCGGGACGCCCTTTTCTGTTCAATCAATCATCATCCCGATCACGGTAGTAGCGACGCCCGTCGCGGCGATCGTCACGGTCATCCCAACGCCGGTCATGGTCGTAATTACGGCCATGGTCGCGGTCGTAATGCCGGCCATGGCGGTGGTCATCATCAAAATCCGCCACACAGCCACCGAGCAAAACGGCGGCGGTCACGGTCAGCAGCATCGTTGTAGCGCGCTTCATTCAACACTTCCCTAAAACCAAGGTCTTGACGACGGAATCGGCCACGCTGCCCACGCCTTCAGGACGCGGTGCGCGCAGCCGCAGATACGACCGGGCAAATCGAGGTTGATTCACTGGCCACTAGCGACCGTTTGTCGCCCCGCCGGCCCTGTGCGGACGGCGGCGAAATGCCACCTATACTCCTTGCAACCTAGCCCCACGCAATGGATCTGCGCCCTCAATAACAACAAGCAGAGGTGGACCATGGTCTGGCAGCAAATCTACGATCCGTTCGGCAATCCGTTGATCTCCACACTGATGGCCGCCGTGCCGGTGGTGGTGATGCTCGCGGCGCTGGCGTTCTTCCACGTCAAGGCTCACCTCGCAGCGCTGCTGGCTTTGGCATCTGCGCTGCTGATCTCGATTTTCGCCTTCGGCATGCCGGCGAGCATGGCCGGCTCGGCGGCGTTGTTCGGCGCGGCAAATGGCTTGTTGCCGATTGGCTGGATCGTCCTCAACATCATCTTTCTGCATCGCCTGACCACCGAGAACGGCTCGTTCAAAGTGCTACAGGATTCCCTCGCCCGAATCACCGATGACCGTCGTTTGCAGTTGCTGCTGATCGCCTTCTGCTTCGGCGCGTTTTTTGAAGGCGCGGCAGGATTCGGCACTCCAGTGGCGGTCACCGGGGCGATTCTGATCGGGCTCGGCTTTTCGCCATTGGCAGCCTCTGGCCTGGCGCTGATCGCCAACACCGCTCCGGTCGCGTTTGGCGCACTTGGCACGCCGATTATTACCCTGGCAAAAGTCACCGGGCTGGATGAAATGGAGTTGTCGATGATGGTCGGTCGGCAGTTGCCGTTCTTCTCGGTGCTGGTGCCGTTCTGGCTGATCTGGGCCTTTGCCGGTTGGCGCAAAATGCTGGAAATCTGGCCGGCGATTCTGGTGGCCGGCGTCAGTTTCGCCGTGCCGCAGTTTCTCGTGTCGAACTACCACGGGCCGATGCTGGTAGACGTGATCGCCGCACTGATTTCCATGGCCTGCCTGACGCTGTTTTTGAAGGTATGGAAACCGGCGACCATCCACACCTCGGCGGCGCTTTCCGGGCGGGTCGACAACTCGAAAGTCGATGAAGAGAAAGTCACCGCCAGCGCCGCATTCAGCGATCAGGCGCGCCCGGCCATCATGCGTGCGTGGATGCCGTGGATCATCCTCACCGTGTTCGTATTTGCCTGGGGCACGCAGGGTTTCAAAAACATCTTCGATGTGCGTCCGGCGATGGATCCAGTCACCCATTCGGCCAAGCTCGATCCGCAAGGCAAACCGGTCAACGAAGCCAACCCGATTTTCGCCCCGGCCGTGATCTTCACTTCTCTGCACCTGCAGATCGAAAAAGTCCCGCCGGTGGTGGCCGCGCCGAAGGCTGAAGAAGCCGTGTACAAATTCACCTGGTTCACGGCGACTGGCAGCGGGATATTGCTGGCAGCAATCGTCGGCGGGTTGCTGATGGGCTACTCGATTCCGCAACTGATCAAGCAGTATCTGCGCACGCTGTGGGTGGTGCGTTTTTCGCTGATCACCATTGCGGCGATGCTGGCGCTGGGGTTTCTTACGCGCTACTCGGGTCTCGACGCAACCATGGGGCTGGCGTTTGCGGCGACGGGGATTTTCTACCCGATGTTTGGCACGTTGCTCGGTTGGCTCGGGGTGGCGCTCACCGGCTCCGATACGGCCTCGAACGTGCTGTTTGGCGGTTTACAGCGAGTGACGGCAGAGCAACTCGGCATCAGTCCGGTGCTGATGGCGGCGGCAAACAGTTCGGGTGGCGTGATGGGCAAAATGGTCGATGCGCAGTCGATCGTGGTCGCTTCCACCGCAACCCGCTGGTATGGGCATGAGGGTGAGATTCTGCGCTACGTGTTCTTCCACTCGATCGTGCTGGCGATACTGGTCGGTGGATTGGTGACATTGCAGGCCTATGTGGCGCCGTTCACCTCCATGGTGGTTGGCGGGCATTAAGGTTGGGTGATCTGGCCCCATCGCTGGCAAGCCAGCTCCCACAGAGATTTGTGCTGTAAACACAATCTCACTCACAACATGCAACTCTGTGGGAGCTGGCTTGCCAGCGATGGGGCCATGTCATTCAACACTAGGTTGGCTGACAAGGCGCTATCGCGAGCAGGCTCACTCCTACATGTAATGCGTGTCGCAGCTGCGATTGATGAGCCCTGCGCATAACTCTATAGCGAAAATCCGCAAAAACCTTTTCCTCTCTCCAGCAGTCACTCCTTAACGAGACCGGCGATCACGCTGGCTGCCCGCTTGGGCCATCGACGACCCTGCTGCCCTGATTGAGAGAGAAAAGGAATCGAACCATGACGATTTCCCGACGCGGATTTCTGATCCTCGGCGCCGTGACCGCCACGGCATTCGCGATGCCGCCATTTATCAGCCTCAAGGCCTACGCGGCCAACCTGGAGCAACCGGCCATGAGCAAAGTGACGATCAACGTCAACGGCAAGCCGCGCGCGCTTGATGTCGACACCCGCACCACCCTGCTCGATGCCCTGCGCGAACACCTGCAACTGACCGGCACTAAAAAAGGCTGCGACCACGGCCAATGCGGCGCCTGCACGGTGATTGCCGATGGCCGGCGGATCAATTCGTGCTTGACCCTCGCAGTGATGCACGACGGCAGCGAAGTCACCACCATCGAAGGCCTCGGCATGCCCGACAATCTGCATCCGATGCAAGCCGCGTTCATCAAGCACGACGGGTATCAGTGTGGATATTGCACGCCCGGGCAAATCTGTTCGGCAGTGGCTGTCATCAAGGAAATCCGTGACGGCATTCCAAGCCACGTCAGTGAAAGCCTCACCGAGGCGCCACAGTTGATCGCCCGGGAATTTCAAGAGCGCATGAGCGGCAACATCTGCCGTTGCGGCGCCTACTCGAACATCATCGAAGCCATCAGCGAAGTCGCGGAGGTGCCAGCATGAGACCGTTCAGTTACAGCCGCGCCGATTCCCCCGCCGCCGCTGCGCAAGCCGCTCAAGCCGAAGGTGCGCGTTTCATTGCCGGCGGCACCAATCTGCTCGATTTGATGAAGCTCGACATCGAAACCCCGCTGCACCTGATCGACGTCAATCACTTGGGCCTTGATCAAATCGAGGCCACGCCAGAGGGCGGTTTGCGCATCGGCGCGCTGGTGCGCAACACCGATCTGGCCGCCGACCAACGCGTGCGCAAGGACTACGGTTTGCTTTCCCGTGCATTGCTTGCCGGTGCTTCCGGACAGCTGCGCAACGTGGCGACCACTGCCGGCAACCTGCTGCAACGCACGCGCTGCCCTTACTTCTACGACACCAATCAGGCCTGCAACAAGCGCCAACCCGGTAGCGGTTGCGCGGCGATTGGCGGAGTCAGTCGGCAACTGGGGATCATCGGTGTCAGCGACGCCTGTATCGCCACGCACCCCAGCGACATGGCCATCGCCATGCGTGCCCTCGATGCGCAGATTGAAACGATCAAACCTGACGGCAGCACACGCAGCATCGCCATGGCCGATTTTCATTTGTTGCCGGGCAACACGCCGAACATCGAAACCAGCCTCACGCCCGGCGAATTGATCACCGCAGTAACACTGCCGGCGCCCGTCGGCGGCATACACATCTATCACAAGGTACGCGATCGCTCGTCATACGCGTTTGCCTTGGTTTCGGTCGGCCTGATCCTGCAAAAGGACGGCAGCGGGCGGATTGCGGTCGGCGGCATTGCGCCGAAACCGTGGCGCGTGGAAGCCGCTGAAGCGCTGTTGCCCAAAGGCGCAAAAGCCGTCAGCCAACGTCTCCTCGACGGTGCGACGCCAACCCATGACAACCAATTCAAACTGACCTTGGTGGAGCGCACGCTCGGCTCGGTGTTGGCCCAAGCGAGGGACGAAGCATGAAATTCGACACGCCCGCCACCACCAACCCGATCGACCAGTTGAAGGTCGTCGGCAAAGCCACCGACCGCGTCGAAGGCCCGTTGAAAACCAGCGGCCAGGCGCCTTATGCCTATGAGCAGCATGAGGCCGTGGCCAATCAGGCTTACGGCTTCATGGTCGGCTCGGCCATCGCCAAGGGGCGGATCAACAACATCGATCTGGAGGACGCCAAAGCCGCGCCCGGCGTCCTGGCCATTGTCACCGCCGCCAACGCCGGCAAACTCGGCAAGGGTAAATACAACGCCGCGCCATTGCTGGCCGGGCCCGAGATTCAGCACTATCACCAGGCCGTAGCGCTGGTGGTCGCGGAAACCTTCGAACAGGCCCGCGCCGCTGCGCAAATGGTCAAGGTCGATTACGTTACCGCCGAAGGCAAGTTCGACCTGGCCAGCGTGCGCGACCAAGGCGTCGAGCCGAAAGACGAGTTGCCTGATGTCAAACACGGCGATTTCGCCAAGGCTTTTGCTACCGCACCGGTGCAGTTCGACCAGACCTACACCACGCCGGATCAGTCCCACGCGATGATGGAGCCGCACGCGACATTGGCCGCGTGGAAAGGCGATCAACTGACCCTGTGGACGTCGAATCAGATGATCGCCTGGAGCGTCGCCGACATCGCTGCCACCCTCGGTCTGCCGAAGGAAAAAGTTCGGCTGATCTCGCCGTACATTGGTGGCGGATTCGGCGGCAAACTGTTCATCCGCGCCGACTCAATCCTTGCGGCCCTCGGTGCGCGTATGGCTGGCAGACCGGTAAAAGTCGCCCTCGCCCGCCCGCAGATGGCCAACAACACCACCCACCGCCCCGCCACCATTCAGCACATTCGCATGGGCGCGACGGCGGACGGCAAACTCACCGCGATCGCCCACGAAGGCTGGTCGGGCAACCTCGCAGAAGGCAAGGTCGAAGTTGCGGCGCAGCCTAGCCAATTGCTCTACGCCGCTGAAAATCGTCTGGTCAGCATGCGTCTCTCACCGCTGGATCTGCCAGAAGGCAACTCCATGCGCGCGCCGGGCGAAACCCCGGGGTTAATGGTGCTGGAAATTGCCATGGATGAAATGGCCGAGCAGCTCAAACTCGACCCGATTCAGTTCCGCATCCTCAACGACACGCAGGTCGACCCGGTCAAAACCGACCGGCCATTTTCTCAGCGACAGTTGATCGAATGCCTGCAAGTCGGTGCTGAAAAGTTCGGCTGGAACCAACGCAAAGCACAACCCGGGACACGGCGCGAAGGTCGCTGGTTGATCGGCATGGGCGTGGCAGCGGCGATTCGCAACAACCTGTTGGTCAAGTCCGGCGCGCGGGTACGGCTGGAGCGCGACGGCAAGGTCACGGTGGAAACCGACATGACCGACATCGGCACCGGCAGCTATACGATCATCGCGCAGACGGCAGCGGAAATGATGGGCGTTGAGTTGAAGGATGTGACCGTGCATCTGGGTGATTCGAGCTTCCCCGTTTCGTCCGGCTCCGGTGGGCAATTCGGCGCCAACTGCTCGACCGCCGGCGTCTACGCCGCGTGCATGAAACTGCGCGAGGCAGTAGCCGGCAAGTTGGGTTTGGCAGCAGATCAAGCGGAGTTTGTCGACGGTCAGGTACGAGTAGGCGACAAGCATGTGCCGCTGCGCAATGCGGCGCAAAACGGCGCAATAACCGCCGAGGACAGTATCGAGTTCGCCGACCTTGCCGAGCAGTATCAGCAATCGACCTTCGGCGCGCATTTCGTCGAAGTCGCGGTGGACGCAGCAACCGGCGAGGTGCGCGTGCGGCGGATGTTGGCGGTGTGCGCGGCTGGGCGAATTCTCAACCCGAAAGCGGCGCGCAGTCAGGTGATCGGGGCAATGACCATGGGCGTCGGTGCGGCGTTGATGGAAGAGTTGTCGGTGGACAAAAAGCTCGGCTTTTTCGTCAACCATGACCTGGCCGGATACGAGGTGCCGGTGCATGCCGACATTCCCCATCAGGAGGTGATTTTCCTTGATGAAACCGATCCGATCTCGTCGCCAATGAAGGCCAAAGGGGTCGGTGAGCTGGGCATCTGCGGCGTCAGCGCGGCGGTGGCGAATGCCATCTACAACGCCACCGGAGCGCGGGTACGGGATTACCCGATCACCCTCGATAAAATCCTCTCTTCACTCCCCGAAATGATCTAACTCTGTAGGAGCTGCCGCAGGCTGCGATCTTTTGATCTTGCTTTTAAAAAATCCTAAGTCAAAAGATCGCAGCCTGCGGCAGCTCCTACAGGGACCATTAGTCGATCTGTGGGTATTGCTCGGCGCTCACCTGCTCCATCCATTCCACCACTTTGCCATCGAGCACTTCAGCAATGGCGATGTGGGTCATGGCCGTGGTCGCTGCCGCACCGTGCCAATGCTTGGCGCCCGGCGCAATCCACACCGTATCGCCTGGACGAATCTCGCGCACCGGCTGCCCCCATTCCTGCACATACCCCGCCCCGGCGGTGACGATCAATGTCTGTCCCAGTGGATGCGTGTGCCAAGCGGTGCGCGCACCCGGCTCAAATGTCACCGTCGCGCCACTGACCCGCGCTTCATCAGAGCCCTTGAACGGCGCATCGACGCGCACAGTGCCGGTGAACCAATCCGCCGGGCCACGGGCCGAAGGTTGCGAGCCATTGGGCGTAACGCTCACGCGGGGATTTTCACTGGCCTGTACCTCACCCGCCAGCAGGGACAGGGTCAACGCAGAAGCAGCAATCGGATTCATGGCAATGTCCTCCTCAGAATCAATGCAATCACTTTACCGATCCGCACTCTTTTGATAATCGACTAGAATTCGAAAAAACTTATGCAGGACACTCATCAATGCTCCGAGAAAACGCCACCGACCTGCTCGCCTTCCTCGCCGTGGCCCGCGAACGCAGCTTCACCAAAGCTGCCGCCAAGCTCGGCGTCTCGCAATCGGCGCTAAGCCACACCATTCGGGCGCTCGAAGCGCGCCTTGGCCTGCGCCTGTTGACGCGCACCACCCGCAGCGTTTCTCCCACCGAGGCCGGCGAACACCTGCTGCAAACCATCGGCCCGCGTTTCGAAGAGATCGAAGTGGAACTGGCCGCCCTGAGCAACCTGCGCGAAACCCCGGCGGGCAAGATCCGCATCAACGCCACAGACCATTCGCTGGACTGGCTGCTGCGCCCGGTACTCAAGGAATTCCTGCCCCGATACCCCGACATCGCCGTCGAAGTCAGCTGCGATTACGGTTTCGTCGACATCGCCGGGCAGGGTTTCGACGCCGGCGTGCGCTTGGGCGAAGACGTGGCGCAAGGCATGATCGCCACGCGCATCGGCCCGGACATGCGCATGGCGGTGGTCGGTTCGCCCGCCTACTTCGCCAAACGCAACGCCCCACAAACCCCACGCGACCTGACCGACCACGCCTGCAACAATCTGCGCCTGCCCACCAATGGCGGGCTCTACAGCTGGGAGTTCGAGAAGGATGGCGAAAGCCTGAAAGTGCGGGTGTCCGGGCAGATCACCTTGAACGGCGTCTACCCGTTGCTTGATGCGGCGCTGGATGGCTTCGGTCTGAGCTACATTCCGGAAAACATCGTTGCACCGTATCTGGCCGACGGGCGCCTGGTGCAAGTGCTGGAGGATTGGTGCCCGACCTTCGCCGGTTACCACCTGTATTACCCGAGCCGGCGCCAGGCAGCACCGGCATTTGCGTTGTTGCTGGAAGCGTTGCGCTATCGTCCCTGACCCCAACCGCCAACCTGCTTTCTGTAGGAGCCGAGCTTGCTCGCGAAGAGGCCATATCAGTCGATATTTTCGCTGACTGATACAGCGCTTTCGCGAGCAAGCTCGGCTCCTGCAGAATTTGTTGCAAGAGTTGGCCCGCGCGCATGGCACAAGCTGGATATCCCCGCAGACTAGCCCAGTAAAGCAATCAACTGATGCCGCTGCGCATCCGTGAGCATCGGCCCGAATCCGGCCCTGACGTTGTCGGCCATATAACGCGGATTGCTCGTCCCCGGAATCACACAGGTCACCGCCGGATGCGCCAGCAGAAACTTCAGTGCCAGTTGCGGCCAGCTGTTGACCTGGACGTCCGACACCCACGCTGGCAGCGGTTTACCCTTGAGCCGGCCCAGCAAACCACCGCCGCCGAACGGCCGATTGCAGATCACCGCGACCCCTCGCTCGCGGCACAGCGGCAGAATCCGCTTCTCGACGCCCCGGTCATCAAGGGCGTAGTTGATTTGCAGAAAATCCAGCTGTTCGGCCTTCAGCACCGCTTCGACTTCATCGTAGGCCGACGGCGTGTAATGAGTGATGCCGATGTAGCGGATGCGCCCCTGCGCTTTCCATTCGCGCAGGGTCGGCAGGTGCGTTTGCCAGTCGAGCAGGTTGTGGATCTGCATCAGGTCAATGCGTTCGGTGCGCAACAGGCTGAACGACTGCTCCATTTGTGCGATGCCCTCCTTGCGCCCGCGTGTCCACACCTTGGTCGCCAGAAACGCCGGCGAACGCGGTTCATGGATCGACAGCAGTTCACCGGTGGTCTGCTCGGCGCGGCCATACATCGGCGAGCTGTCGATCACCGTGCCGCCCTTGGTGAACAGCTCATCGAGTACCGCGGGCAGTTGCCGATAAACCGGGTCGCCCGGCGCCACATCGAAACCGCGATACGTGCCCAGACCGACCAGGGGCAATGACTCTGAGCTGGAGGGGATGGCGCGGGTCTGCATGGCTTGGCCTCGGATAGTCGCGGGTGGCGCGGCAGTGGCCAGCGCCCGATCAAAAGTGAAGACTGCCGAAACCCCGGCAGCCAGCGTGAGCAATCGGCGACGGGAGTAACCCTCAGTGTGGCTCATGCTGGTTCCCCTGCTGCGTGGATCTGTTGCATGTTGTGTGCGCAGGCTGCCCGGTGAAACCCCCTGAACTACACTGCGACAGCAAACCTTCGTACCCGTTAAAAGTAGCCGAATGTCCCGAACCCTGATGTCACTCGTCGTATTGATCGTCGCCGTGTACCTGGCGCTGTGTGCGGCGCTGTTCTTTTTTCAGCGCTCGTTGATCTATTTTCCGCAGCCCAGTGCGGTGAATTCGGCAGATTCGCGCCTGAAACTGGCAATGCCCGATGCGGACGTTTGGGTGAGCACGCACGAGCGCGTCGGCGCGCGGGCACTGATCTATTTTGGCGGCAATGCCGAAGACGTCTCGCGCAACGTGCCGGAGTTCGCCGCAGCATTTCCCGATTACGCGTTGTATTTCCTGCACTACCGTGGCTTCGGTGGCAGCGGCGGTTCGCCGTCCGAAGAGGCGATTGCCGAGGATGCCCTGGCGCTGTTTGATCAGGTGTATGCCAGCCATCCGCAAATCGCCGTGGTCGGGCGCAGCCTGGGCTCGGGGGTGGCCGTGCGTCTGGCCAGTCAGCGGCCGGTGCAGAATCTGATTCTGGTGACGCCGTACAACAGCCTCGAAGAAGTCGCCGTGAAACAGTATCCGTGGGTGCCGGTGAAATGGTTGCTCAAGGATCGCTACGAGTCGGGCAAGTACGCCGCGCATTTACGCGTGCCGGCGTTGCTGCTGGCGGCGAGTGATGACGAGGTGATAGCGCGGGACAGTACGCAGCGCTTGCTGGAGAATTTCCCCAACGGCGTGGCGACGCTGAAAATCGTGCCGGATTCGGGGCATAACTCGATTTCCGAGCGTCGGGAGTATTGGCGGTGGATGGGGGATGTGTTGAATCGGTGATGTTTTTCCCCTGATGTCCCTCTAGTGCCTGGAATGGCCACATCGCTGGCAAGCCAGCTCCCACAATTTTTGTGATGAATAGAAATGACGTGTACGACTCAAATCTCTGTGGGAGCTGGCTTGCCAGCGATGAGGCCAGCTAGATAGCCATCAACGCCCCTGAAACACGCAACATGTCGGCGCCATGCAAAGCCTTTATCCGTCCGTGAACCAAGTCCAGAAACCCCAGTCCTATTCGCGCCGCTTTCTGCGGCGCAACCCATTTGAGCGCTGTCTTCCTTCTGAGCCATCCACCCCATGCGCCACGCCGTTCGCTCGTCTCGCCTTGTTTCGCTGTGCCTGCTGATCCTTTCCCCCCTCTTCACCACCACCGCCCACGCCGGTGCAGAACGGCAACTGGTGGCCGCCATCAATGATTACCGCGCGCACCCACAGCGCTGTGATCGGCGCCCCGCCCAACGGCTGGCGCCGCTGGCACTGAAATCCAATCTGGTGCTACCCAACGGTTATCGCTACAGCGGCGGCATGCGCGAGGCGCTGAGGTCAGCGGGGTATTCGGCGGTGGCCGTGCGCAGTATCCGCATCGTCGGTGCGCAGGACGCAGAAGAAGCCTTCGACCGACTGCAAAGCGACTATTGCGGTGCATTGCTGGATGCAACCTACGCCGACATCGGCATCCGTCGTACTCGCAGCGAATGGCAAGTGGTGCTGGCCCGCCCGGTGCTCGACAGCCGCGTCGGTGACAATCGCAGTGTCGGCACAGCGTTGCTCGCCGAGGTCAACGCCGCCCGCGCCCGCCCAAGAATGTGCGGCCGCCAGCGTTTCGCGGCGGCGCGACCATTGAGCTGGAATGCGGCGTTGGGCGCAGCGGCTCAGGGCCACAGCAAAGCCATGGCGTACGGCAACTATTTCGCCCACCGCGATCCTGATGGTGATCTGCCGGCGGATCGCGCTCGGGCGGCGGGTTATCGCGGTCGGCAGGTCGGCGAAAATATTGCCGCCGGGCAGAGTTCACCGGGCAAGGCGATGGCCGGATGGCTGGCCAGTCCCGGGCATTGCGCCAACCTCATGAACCCGATGTTCACACAGGTCGGCGCCGGTTTTGCCAGTGAGGCGCGCAGCGATAAAGGGGTTTACTGGACAATGCTGTTCGGCGCCCCCTGATTTCCCTTCCAATGTAGGAGCTGCCGCAGGCTGCGATCTTTTGATGTTGTTTTTCAAGATCAACAGAATACGTTCGTGCGCTTGATCGGCCTACCCGAATGCCGCACCCTTCACGCGTTTTTTTTCCAATGGATGGATCCCTGTATGCCAATCGAGCGTCAGCCGTATTTCAGTGCGCGCCACTACGAAAACTTCTTCAAAGAACACGATGAGGTGATCGAGTTTTGCAAGACCAACCGATTCGAATCCGACTCCGACGAAGAAGAAGCCTCCCTGCGTGCGAGACACATGCAGAGCCTCGCTCTGGATAAGCTACTGGCGACTTACACGGCCGGAGAAGCCATCGAGTTACTGGTGCCATTGCTTGAGGATGTGATTGAAAAGTATGAAGTGGTCCAGCGTGCGCTAGAGATCTATAACGAACTCGAACATATTTCCCCGCTGGCGATCGATGACTGGCCGGACCAGTATCAAGAAGCGGTTCAAGTCATGGGGCTGTGCATTTTGTTGCACCGCCACGACTTGCTGGCACGCTTCGTCAAACTGCTGGACCAGGCTGGTTATGCCGGCGATGACACGCTGTATGAGGATCTGCTGACAAAAGTGCTGCCGGGGCGGCATGACATCGATCAGTGGTATCACGACGCCTATACGCCGCTTGTTCAGGCGATTTACGTGGAGACGGCTGAGGCGGCTTCGGCGCGCCTGGATGAGTTTTGCCAGGGCTGGTACGCGTCCTTCGAACACGCTCCCTGGCATGACACTCACTTGCAGGGCGAGTGCGGCAACTTCGTCGGTTACTGGGCGATCGAAGCGGCAGCCATTGCCTTTTTGTACAACATCGATGACAGCAAAATCGATCACATGTTCTACCCGAAAGACCTGATCGAGTACGCACGCAATCATTGAGGCGATGCACGTTGCAATCAGGCGCAAGGCGCACATCACGACCTTGCGCTGAACTCAATCAAGCAACCCGGCGTTCTTCAGCAGCGCCTCCAGCCCCACCGGCACCAACGGCGTCTGTTCGCTGAAGCTGGCGCTGTCATGCCAGCGCACGGTGAAGGCAGCGCCGTCACTTTCATGCCCCTCAAGGTGGGATCGCTCATAGAGGCTGGAATCGGCGAAGTGAGCGTCATAGACCTGGACGATCTCGTGGCCGGGCGTGCCGTTGTAGACGAACAGACTTTCGAGCGTCCCGAGCAGTTGAAGCGCGGTCATCGCAAAGCCCAGCTCCTCTTCGACTTCTCGGGCAATTGCCTGGGCGCTGGTTTCGCCGAATTCGATGCCACCGCCGACAGGCCGGTAGATCGTCTGCTGTGTGACGGGGTCGTGAAACTGATTGACGAGGATCCGGCCTTTGTCATGAAAGACGCAGAGTGCGAGCGCGCGAATACGTTGTTCGGCCATGAGTGTGAAGTCCATTTGCAGTTTTTTGGGCGCGGCATTAAAACATGATTAATGCGCCCCAATCCGTGAACTTCACACGCTCAGACGTCGTTGTGAGGTCAGACCGGAGAAATGGTTGCCAGCATGCCGATCAGAATGGTCAATGTCAGAAATCCACCGAGAAAAAAAGCCATCTTGTTCATGTTGCTCTCTCCATTGCTGAGCTTGCGGTGCACCGGACGCTTCGGGATGAAGAACTGTCGCGATTGACCGGACTGCGCAGCTATTCTGAGCCTGTGACTGAACCGGTTACAGAGGCAGATTGAAACGAAAAAAGCGTATCAGATGACATCTGATCCTGCCGCGGCTGGGATTTTTTGATCTTTTCTTTCCAGATTGAAAGTCAAAAGATCGCAGCCTGCGGCAGCTCCTACAAGTGTGCATGGGGGGATATTCAGGGGATAGCAACATGGTTGCCTTGTTGGCGTGTTGATCTAGAGTCATCGCCATCGTCTGAACAACAACAAAAATAAACGGAGTGCACATGACTGAGCTGAAGCTGCAAGCCAACGTTGCAGAGTCCCTGAACCGCTGGCACGAGATGATCCGCACCGGCAACTTGAGCGCCCTGCCCGAGCTGCTCGATGCGCAAGCCGTGTTTCGCTCGCCAATGGCACACACGCCCTATCCCGGCGCACCGGTGGTGTCGATGATCCTCAATACGGTGTTCGAGGTGTTTGAGGACTTCCACTACCACCGTGAACTGGCGACAGCGGATGGTTTGAACGTGGTTCTGGAATTCAGCGCCAGGGTGGGAGCGAAGGAGCTCAAAGGCATCGACATGATTCGTTTTGATGAGCACGGCAAGATTGTCGAGTTTGAAGTGATGGTGCGGCCACTGAGCGGACTGCAGGCGCTGGGCGAAGAGATGGGCCGTCGCCTCGGCGCGTACCTCGCCTCCGCCAAACCCTGAATGGACCTGTAGGAGCTGCCGAAGGCTGCGATCTTTTGATCTTAAAAACAAGATCAAAAGAT
>NZ_AKJD01000202.1 GCF_000282515.1 Pseudomonas sp. GM80 | reverse complement strand
TTGATCTTTAAAAACAAGATCAAAAGATCGCAGCCTTCGGCAGCTCCTACAGGTCTTTGCGGCGTTGTTCGGCGAGGCGTTCGGCCAAGGCATCCACGCCTTCTTCAGGTTCCTCAGGCAGCGCTTTCAGCGTGGCTTGCATCAATTTCATCTGGCGAATGAATCGCCGGCAATTGGGGCAGAACATCAAGTGATGACGCACCATCAATTTTTCCCGAAAGCTCAATTGCCCATCGAGATAATCGCTGGAGCGCGCCACTTGTTCCTTACAGGTCAGCATTCCCCGGTCTCCTCAAAATGCTCCACGGTCGCGAAGACTTTCAGCCGCGCACGATGCAGCAGCACACGGACATTGGAGAGCGAGATCTCCAGAAGATTACAGATCTCCTCCAACTCCAGCCCCTGGCGTTCACGCAACAGCAAAACGCTGCTTTGCAGTTCCGACAGGCTCAACAGCGTGTGTTCCAGACAGTCGCGCAACTCGCTCTCGGTCAGCAGCGCTTCCGGTGTGTCCTGGTGCCAGGCGAACGGGGCGATCAGCCAGTGGCCGTCGCCGGAAGAAAAGCGCTCGTCGTCGATGGTGCCATGGGGCGAAGGCAGGTCATCCATCAACACTTCGCGGCGATTTTGTTTGTAACGGCTTTTGGCTGAGTTGGCCGTGATGGTCAACAGCCAGGTCTTGAGACTGGAACGCCCTTCGAAACTGGCGATGTGTCGCACAACCGACAGCCAGGCGTCCTGCACCACTTCTTCGACATGACGCTGGCCAACAATCGCATAGGCCACGGCGCGCATGGCGCTCTGGTAAGTGCTGACCAACTCCTTGAAAGCTTTTTGCTCGCCGGCCAACAGGCGTTCGAGCAGTTGAGTGTCGTCCATTGCGGCCATTGGCGTCTCTTTGCAAAGCGTTAAAAACAAAAGATCGCAGCCTTCGGCAGCGCCTACAAGAACGGATTTCATACCATCCGTGTAGGCGCTGCCGCAGGCTGCGATCTTTTGAAACGCAATCAGCGTTTACGCAGAATCACGCTGCCGATCGAATAACCGGCACCGAACGAGCTCAACACAGCCAGCGAACCGGCGGCCAGATCGTCCTGATACTTGTGGAACGCAATCACCGAACCGGCGGAGCTGGTGTTGGCGTAGGTGTCGAGAATCACCGGAGCTTCTTCTTCGGTGGCTTCGCGACCGAGCAGTTTGCGCACGATCAAGTGGTTCATGCTCAAGTTGGCCTGGTGCAGCCAGAAGCGTTTCACATCGCCAACGTTGAGCTGGTTCTCTTGCAGATGCTCACCGATCAGCTCGGCGACCATCGGGCAGACATCCTTGAACACCTTGCGGCCTTCCTGCACGAACAGCTTGTCGCGGGCACCGACGCCCTCTTCTGCTGCACGGTTGAGGAAGCCGAAGTTGTTGCGGATGTTGTTGGAGAACTTGGTCAGCAGTTTGGTGCTGACCACGTCGAACTGGTGCTTGGACGTCGCTGTTTCAGCGCGCTCGATGATCACCGCAGTCGCGGCGTCGCCGAAGATGAAGTGGCTGTCGCGGTCACGGAAGTTCAGGTGACCGGTGCAGACTTCCGGGTTGACCATCAGGATCGCCCGGGCCTGGCCCAGTTGCACGCTGTTGGCGGCGGCTTGAATGCCGAAGGTTGCCGAGGAGCAGGCGACGTTCATGTCAAAACCGAAACCCTGGATGCCCAGGGCTTCCTGAACTTCGATGGCGATGGCCGGATAGGCGCGTTGCAGGTTGGAGCAGGCAACGATCACGCCGTCGATGTCCGCGGCGGTTTTGCCGGCGCGTTGCAGGGCCTGTTCGGCGGCGCCGATGGACATCTGGCAAAGCACCGACCATTCGTCGTTGGAACGCTCCGGCAGGCGCGGGGCCATGCGTTGCGGGTCGAGGATGCCGTCCTTGTCCATGACAAAGCGGCTCTTGATGCCCGAGGCTTTTTCGATGAAGGCGGCGCTGGATTCGGTCAGGGCCTGGACTTCGCCGCTGGCAATGGCCTGGGCGTTGTCGGCGTTGAACTGCGCGACGTAGGTATTGAAAGACTGCACCAGCTCTTCGTTGGAGATGCTGTTGGCCGGGGTGTACAGGCCGGTGCCGCTGATGACGACGTTATGCATGGTCGTTTCTCTAATCTGTTCAGGCAGAAAGTGCTGGAACCGTCGTACCAACACACAAAGGGTCTATTCCCAACCGGGGGACACAAACCTGGCATCGCTTTATTCCGCTGCGCGACATCGCCGAAGGCTCTGGGTCGCGAAACCGGCGTTTATGGTCGCGAAGTTTGCCATAAACGCAGGGATTTGGCGCCTTTCTCAAGCACAACCGCCATTCACTGCAAGGGCGCACTTTTGTGGCGAGGGGATTTATCCCCGTTGGGTGGCGAAGCCGCCCCAAACCTGACACCTCGGTTCATTAGTCATACCGAGAGTGTTGGTTTTGCGACTGCTGCGCAGCCGATCGGGGATAAATCCCCTCGCCACAGGGGATCGGGGGGATTACGCCAGATCAGGGTTCTACCTGGCTCCACTGTTTGCTCAGGCGTTTGTCGGAGATTGGCACCTTGGTGCCCAACTGCTGGGCGAACAGCGACACCCGGTATTCCTCCAGCCACCAGCGGTACAGCTCAAGCTGCGGATCGCGCTTGCCTTCCTGCGCGTGTTTGGCCGCGCGGGTCTGGTATTGCGCCCAGAGGCCGGCGAGTTCGCCGCTCCAGACGCGATCCTTCTGCAGCTGCGCGCCGAGTTTCTCGAAACGCTGCTCGACCGCTTTCAGGTAACGCGGCAGCTCTTTAAGCCACTGCATCGGCGTTTCGCGGACAAACCCCGGATACACCAGATGGCTGATCTGCTGCTTGATGTCGTTCAGCGCCACCGCCTGCGCCAGATCGATCTTGCCCTTGAAGCGCTTTTGCAGAGCGTGCCAGACCTTGAGGATCTCCAGCGTCAAGCGCGCCACGCGTTCGGCGTGCTCAGTCCAGCCACCGCGTTTGCGTTCCGCCAACGCTGCCAGACCGGCGCCGTCACGCGGCAACGGGTCTTCGCCTTCGAGAATGCAGCTGTCGAGGCTGGCCAGCAAAATGTCTTCGATCAGCGCATCGACCCGACCCAGATCGCGATAAAGCAGGCCCAATTCGGTCTGCCCCGGCAACTTGCTGCGCAGGAATTTCGCCGGCTCGGCCAACTGCTGCATCAACAAGCGCTGCAACGCGCGACGGTGCTGGAATTCGGCCTCGGCCGGCGTCGAGAAACGCCCTTCCTTGACCGTGCCGCCCTCTTCAACCAGCGCCGGATACACCGTCATCGACAGCCCGGCGATCTTCTGTTGAGTCTTTTCCGCCACCGGCGCGAAGACCTTGGCCTCGACCGGCTGCTGACTTTTCGCACTCTGCGGCACCGCCAATGCGGCCTGACTGGCCTCGGCAAACCGCGCGGTCAGCTCGGCCAGATCACGCCCTTCACCGAGGAACTTGCCCTGGCCGTCGACGATTTCCAGGTTCATCCGCAGATGCCCTTCAACCCCTTGCTCAGCTTCCGCCCACGCTTCATCGCTGACCCGCGCGCCGGTCATGCGCAGCAGTTCACGGCCCAGCGCTTGCGGCAACGAACCTTCGGCAAAGGTCATGCGTTGCAAGGCAGCCTTGATGAAGTCCGGCACCGGCACGAAGTTCTTGCGCAGCGCTTTCGGCAGGTTGCGCACGAGGGCGATGCACTTGGCCTCGATCAGCCCCGGCACCAGCCACTCCAGACGCTCCGGCGGCAGCATCGGCAGCAGCGGCGCCGGCACCCGCAAGGTCACGCCGTCGCGCGGGTGATTGGGCTCGAAGTGATAGGTCAGCGCCAACTCCAGATCGCCGATGTGCAGCGTGTCCGGGTAGTGCAGTGCGGTGACTTCACTGGCCTCGCGGGCCAGCACGTCTTCTTCGCGCATGATCAACAACTGCGGATCTTTTTGACTGTTGATGCGATACCAGCTGTCGAACGTCGCGGTCTGATGGATCTCCGCCGGCAGCCGCGCGTCGTAGAACGCGTAAAGGGTTTCTTCGTCGGCGAGAATGTCACGGCGACGGGCCTTGGCTTCCAGTTCGTCGAGTTGTTCCAGCAGTTGTTTATTGGCGTTCAGACACTTGGCTTTCGACTGAATCTCGCCGCGCACCAAACCTTCGCGGATAAACAGCTCACGCGAAACCACTGGATCGACCGGGCCGTAATGCACCGGGCGGCGACCGACCACGATCAATCCAAACAGGGTGATCTGTTCAAACGCCACGACCTGGCCGCGCTTCTTCTCCCAGTGCGGTTCGAAGTGGTTTTTCTTGATCAAGTGCCCGGCCAGCGGCTCGATCCAGTCGGCGTCGATCTTGGCGACCATGCGCGCGTATAGCTTGGTGGTTTCCACCAGTTCGGCGGTCATCAGCCATTGCGGGCGCTTCTTGCCGATGCCCGACGAGGGGTGAATCCAGAAGCGCCGCTGACGCGCGCCGAGGTAATCGCCGTCCTCGGTTTTCTGACCGATCTGGCTGAGCAAACCGACCAACACCGCTTTGTGCAGTTTCGGGTAATCCGCCGGCTCTTTATTAACGCTGAGCTGCATGTCGCGGCAGATCAGGCTCAACTGGCGATGGGAATCGCGCCATTCGCGTAGACGCAGATAGTTGAGGAAATTCTTCCGGCACCAGTTGCGCAACGGGCTTGCTGTCAGCGCTTGGCGTTGTTCTTCAAAACCACGCCATAGATTCACCAATCCGGCGAAGTCAGAATCAACGTCTTTCCATTGCGCGTGGGCCTGATCGGCCGCTTGTTGACGCTCCGGCGGCCGCTCGCGGGGATCCTGAATCGACATCGCACTGGCGACGATCAGCACTTCCTGCAAGCTGCCGAGTTTCGCCGCTTCAAGCAGCATGCGCCCCATGCGCGGGTCGACCGGCAAGCGCGCCAATTGGCGACCGAGCGGCGTCAACTGGCTGTTGCGATCCACCGCCGAGAGTTCTTGCAGCAGGTTGAAACCGTCGCTGATCGCCTTGCCATCCGGCGGCTCGATAAACGGGAATGCGGTGATCTCGCCAAGCCGTAGATGGAGCATCTGCAAAATAACCGCAGCCAGGTTGGTGCGCAGAATCTCCGGATCGGTGAATTCCGGGCGACCGAGGAAATCTTCTTCGCTGTACAAACGAATACAAATACCCGGCTCGACCCGGCCGCAGCGACCTTTTCGCTGATTGGCGCTGGCCTGGGAAATCGCCTCGATCGGCAGGCGCTGCACCTTGGCGCGGTAGCTGTAACGGCTGATGCGCGCGGTGCCGCTGTCGATCACGTAACGGATGCCCGGCACGGTCAGCGACGTCTCGGCAACGTTGGTTGCCAGCACCACGCGACGGCCCGGGTGCGACTGGAAAATCCGCTGCTGCTCGGCCGGAGACAGGCGCGCGTACAGCGGCAGAATTTCGGTGTGTTTGAGTTGGGCTTTACGCAGCATGTCGGCAGCGTCACGAATCTCGCGCTCGCCCGGCAGGAACACCAGCACGTCACCCGGACTGCGGCGTTCGCTGCGCTCGTAAGCGGCGATTTCATCAAGGGTGGCGAGGATCGCCTGATCCACCGTCAGGTCATCCTCGACGCGGTTGCCCTCCTCGTCCTGCTCCAGCGTCAGCGGGCGATACCAGGTATCGACCGGGAAGGTACGGCCGGAGACTTCAACAATCGGCGCATCGTCGAAATGCTTGGAAAAACGCTCCAGATCGATGGTCGCCGAGGTGATGATGACTTTCAGATCCGGACGACGCGGCAGCAGGGTTTTCAGGTAACCAAGCAGGAAGTCGATGTTGAGGCTGCGTTCGTGGGCTTCGTCGACGATGATCGTGTCGTAGCGTTCGAGGTAGCGATCGTTCTGGGTTTCCGCGAGCAGGATGCCGTCGGTCATCAGCTTGATCAGGGTGTTGGCATCGCTCTGATCTTCGAAACGCACCTGATAGCCGACCAGCGACCCGAGCGGCGTGCCAAGTTCTTCGGCAACACGGCTGGCGACGCTGCGCGCAGCAATCCGGCGTGGCTGGGTATGGCCGATCAAGCCATGCTGGCCGCGCCCGATCTCCAGACAGATTTTCGGCAACTGGGTGGTTTTACCCGAACCGGTTTCGCCGGCGATGATCAGCACCTGGTGCTTTTCCAGCGCCTTTTTGATTTCGTCGCGCTTGGCGGCAATCGGCAAACTGTCGTCGTAACGAATCACCGGCAGGCTGGCCTTGCGCGCCAGCACCTGATCACAGGACGCCTGCATGCGCGTCACCCACTGGGCCAGTTTGGCCTCGTCGGGTTTCTTGCGCAGCTCAAGCAACTGCCGCCGCAGCCGGTGACGGTCGGCGAGCATGGCGTGGTCGAGGTTTTTCAGCAGTTTGTCGATGGAGGGCGATTCGTCGGTCATCGGGTAGGCAATTCGGTCGTCTATTTGTGCAGGGGGCCGATTGTCGCAGATTTGCGGCACCGAACACGACTGCGAGGTGCTCTTGTGGCGAGGGGATTTATCCCCGATCGGCTGCGCAGCAGTCGCCGACTGGATATCAACGTCGATCTGAAGCGTCTGAGTTGAATGGTTTTGGGGGTGCTTCGCACCCCATCGGGGATAAATCCCCTCGCCACAATGTATTCAGGGGGAGTTATTCGTTATCGAGGCCTTTGCGGCGGTACGGGAAGACGTCGATGATTTTGCCGGCGCGAATCGCCTCCTGCAGGCTCTTCCAGTAATCGGCGTTGTACAACTCGCCATGCAGTTGATCGAACAACTTGCGCTGCCCCGAATCAGCAAACAGGAACGGCGGAAATTCCTCGGGGAACACATCCAGTGGCCCGATCGAGTACCACGGTTCCGAGGCCATTTCGTCCTCCGGGGTGCGCGGTGCCGGGATGTGCCGGAAGTTGGCCTCGGTCAGAAAGCAGATCTCGTCATAGTCGTAAAACACCACGCGGCCGTGACGAGTAACGCCAAAGTTCTTCAGCAGCATGTCGCCGGGAAAGATATTCGCCGCCGCCAGTTGCTTGATCGCCAGGCCGTAATCCTCCAGCGCCTCGCGCACTTGCGCGTCGTTGGCGTTTTCCAGGTAGAGATTGAGCGGGGTCATTCGCCGCTCGGTCCAGCAGTGGCGGATCAGCACGGTTTCGCCTTCGACCGATACCGTCGATGGCGCGACTTCCAGCAATTCCTCAAGACACGCCGGATCGAACTTGCTCAGCGGAAAACGGAAATCGGCGAACTCTTGGGTATCGGCCATCCGCCCTACCCGGTCGACACTTTTCACCAGTCGGTACTTTTCGATCACCGTCGCTCGGTCGACGTTTTTCGACGGCGAGAACCGGTCCTTGATGATCTTGAACACGGTGTTGAAGCCCGGCAGGGTGAACACGCTCATGACCATGCCGCGCACGCCGGGGGCCATGATGAATTGATCGTCGGTGTTGGCCAGGTGATTGATCAGCGCACGATAGAATTCGGATTTGCCGTGCTTGTAGAAACCGATCGAGGTGTACAGCTCGGCAATGTGCTTGCCCGGCAGGATGCGCCGCAGGAAGCCGATGAACTCCGCCGGCACCGGCACATCGACCATGAAGTACGAACGGGTGAACGAGAAGATGATCGACACATCGGCTTCGTCAGTGATCAACGCATCGATCTGAATCCCGCGCCCTTCGCGGTGCAGCAGCGGAATCACCAGCGGCCACTGTTCGTCGCGGGTGTAGATGCGCCCGACCAGATACGCGCCCTTGTTGCGGTAGAGCACCGAGGAAAACAACTCGACGCTGAGCTCCGGGTCCTTGCACACCCAGTCCGGCAGGTTCTCGCGCAGTTGCGCTTCGAGACGCGGCAGGTCGCCGGGCAAATCAGCGTAATCCTCGCTGAAACGGTAGTCGGCAAAAATGCTCGCGAGCATCCCCGACAACTGGCCCTGCGGCTTGTACGTGCGGGTTTGCGCGGCGCGGGCACGGCGCAGGCTCGGGCGTGTGGTGTGAATGAACATGCAGCCGTCGCTGATCAGGTCATGGCTGAACAGGCCGCAGAAAATCGAGTTGTACCAGGTCTCGGACAGCTCATCGTCGAAACGCAGGTCGATGACGCTGATATAGGCGCTTTTCACCAGCGGCCAGCAGCTGACATTCATCAGCGTTTCATCGTCGAAATATTCGCGCAGACGGGCGATGGTTTCGCCGACTTTTTCTTCGTAAAGGTTGATCCGCGCCGCCGACGCGGTTTGGGTCTCCTGCCAGCGTGCCTGCTCGAAGCGCTCGCGGGCGCCATCCGTGATCCGCCGGAAATGCTCGCGGTAATCGTCAAAGCCATCGAGGATCATGCGGGCGATGTCGGTGGCTGGCCATTGCTGCGGCATAAAGGAGACCTCGGCGTGCGTTTGGAAATCTGTGCCTGAGCTTAGCCACGGATGCGGGCGCAGGTGAAGTGCAATTTCTGCCAAAAGCACGGCAAGTTCGTACCACGATCCTGTTGGAGCCAAGCTTGCTCGCGAAGGGGCCTTTGAATCCGACACAGTTTTTTGCAAAGTTTTTTAAATCGACCGTTCGGTCAAAAAATCACCTGTTCAGTCTCGCGGGTGCCTTTGCGCCAGCCCGCGAAATAACCGGCCTTGGCAGACAATTACCAGTGCACCTCTCTAGCCCGCGGTTTTCCCGCAACGGGGCGATGCTTCGTGACACCACCCGGATTGGTCTTACCAAAATAGTGGCACTTTGATATACATCCCGCCATTACCCCCCGCAAAACAAGATCCTCGCTGACGAGGACGACCTCTCCCTCAAAGATCAAGGAGCACAAAGATGTCTATCCGCAATCTGCGCATCGGTTTGCGCGCCAGTTTGAGTTTTGCCGTTTTGGCCGGTCTGCTGGTGGTGGTTGGCCTGTTCGGGCTTGCCCAGATGAAGACCCTGCGCGAGAGCGCAGCGGTGATCGAAGAATCATGGATGCCGAGCATCGAAAGCATTCATGACGCGGCGGCGAACATCGCCAGCATCCGTCTCGAATCGTTGCGCCTGACGGCCAATACCCAGGCAGCCAGTCGAGACAGAAGCAAAGGCATTCTCAAGGCGCAGCGTGAAGAACTGCTCAAACGCCTCAGCGACCACAAGGCCTTGATTGCCAGTGATGAAGAACAGGCAATGCTCGACAGCTTGAGTATCGCCGTCGGCAAATACCTGAGCATCCTCGATCAGATCGTCAGCCAGATCGACGCAGGCCAGAACGAACAGGCTTCCGCCCGTTTGAACAACGAATTGGCGCCGCAGGGCGCAGTGCTCGACAAGACGCTGGAGGCAATGATTACGCTCAATCAGCAAGGCGCCGATGCCGCGGCCGAAGCAGCGGCGGCGATGTATCAGCGGGCACTGTGGATTGTCGCGACGATCATCGTGGTCGCGTTGATCGCCACCCTGCTGCTGGCCTGGGCGCTGACTCGCAGCATCACCACGCCGATCAATCAGGCGCTGGAGGTGGCGCGACGCATTGCCGCCGGCAACCTCAGTGGCGAGATTGCCAGCAGCGGTAAAGACGAGGCCGCGCAGTTGCTCGACGCCCTCGCCGAGATGCAGGGCAATCTGCGCTCGACCATTCGCGGTATCAGCGAATCGGCGCAACAACTGGCTTCCGCTGCCGAGGAAATGAGTTCGGTGATGGAACAAAGCACCCGTGGCCTGCAGCAGCAGAACGATCAAATCGAACAGGCCGCCACCGCCGTGACCGAGATGAGTACGGCGGTGGATGAAGTCGCGGCCAACGCGGTGTCCAGCGCCGAGGCGTCCGAGGCGTCGAACGAGGACAGCAAGCACGGCCATGTGCAGGTCAGCGAAACCATCAGCTCGATTCAGGAACTGGTCAGCGCCGTGCTCGGCGCATCCGAGCAAGCTGAAGGCTTGGCCACACAGGCGCAGGACATCAGCAAAGTGCTGGAAGTGATTCGCGGGATTGCCGGGCAGACCAATCTGTTGGCGCTCAACGCCGCGATCGAAGCGGCGCGCGCCGGTGAGGCCGGGCGCGGTTTCGCGGTGGTCGCCGATGAGGTGCGCTCGCTGGCGCAACGCACACAGAACTCCACCGAAGAAATCGAGCTGATGATCAGCAGCATCCAGCAAGGCACCGGTGCCACTGTCGGGGCGCTGCAAAGCAGTGCCGAGCAGGCGGGGCAAACCTTGCGCCGCGCCAACAGTGCCGGGCAGGCCCTGGAGAAAATCACCGCATCGATTGCGCAGATCAATCAGCGCAACCTGGTGATCGCCAGCGCCGCCGAGCAGCAGGCACTGGTGGCCCGCGAGGTCGATGAAAATCTGGTGACCATCCGCGATCTGTCGACGCAAACCGCTGCCGGCGCCACGCAGACCTCTGCCGCCAGTCAGGAACTGTCGCGCCTGGCCGTTGACCTCAACGGGCTGGTCACGCGTTTTGTAATCTGAGCGAAAAGTTGCATGCCCGAATAGCGGTTGCCTTCATCAGGGCGCTCGGCAACACTCTCGTCCCGATTCTGGAAGGAGACCGCCGTGAGCCCTGTCGATATTTTCCGTATGTTGTCGCTGGCGGCCATCTGGGGCGCGAGTTTTCTGTTCATGCGCATTATTGCGCCGGTGATCGGCACGATTCCGACCGGATTCTTTCGCGTGTCGATTGCCGCCGTCGGCCTGCTGGTGATTCTCGGGCTGATGCGCATCAGTTGGGATTTCAAAGGCAAACTGAAAACCGTAATGCTGCTCGGCGTGATCAACTCAGGCATTCCGGCAACGTTGTACTCGGTGGCCGCGCAGGTGCTGCCGGCTGGCTATTCAGCAATTTTCAACGCCACCACGCCATTGATGGGCGTGCTGATTGGCGGGTTGTTCTTCAGTGAAAAACTCACCGCCGCGAAACTCGGCGGAGTGTTTCTCGGCCTGTTCGGTGTCGGTGTGCTGACGCGCGCCGGTCCCGTGGCATTCGACATGCAACTGCTGATGGGCGCCCTCGCCTGCCTGCTGGCGACCACCTGTTATGGCTTTGCCGGATTCCTCGCACGGCGCTGGCTGGATCAGGCCGGTGGATTGGACAGCCGTCTTTCCGCCTTGGGCAGCATGCTCGGGGCGACGCTGTTCCTGCTGCCGCTGTTTGCCTACAGCGTGGCCACTCAGCCGCCCGTCAGCTGGGGTGGCTGGAATGTCTGGCTGTCGTTGCTTGGCCTGGGTCTGGGGTGCACGGCGTTTGCCTACATCGTTTACTTCCGCCTGCTGAGTTCCATCGGCCCGGTGAAATCAATGACCGTGACCTTCATGATTCCGCCGTTCGGCGTGCTGTGGGGGGCGTTGTTGCTGGATGAGCCGCTGTCGATGGCGCACATCTACGGCGGGGTGTTGATTGCGATCGCGTTGTGGCTGGTGTTGAAGCCTGCGACGGCAAAATCAGTTGAGGTGAACGCCCGGTAGGAGCTGCCGCAGGCTGCGATCTTTTGATGTTGTTTTTAACCACAAGATCAACAGATCGCAGCC
>NZ_AKJD01000201.1 GCF_000282515.1 Pseudomonas sp. GM80 | reverse complement strand
GCCTCGTTTCACTCGTCAGCTCCTACAGGGCAACACGAGCTGCGGCACGCTGCGATCTTTTGATGTTGATTTTGCGGGGCAGGATCAAGAGATCGCAGTCTCGTGTTAGCGGGGCATGTAGCCGAGTTGCCAGCGGCGCGGGATTTTCAGGGAGAGCAACCCGATCAGCGCGGCCAGCAGACCGCTGACAAACATCGCCTTGAGTCCCAAGTGGTGTTCCAGCACCGCGCCCAGAATCGCGCCGATAAACATCCCGCTCCATGGCACCAGTTGCACCCGCCAGCCACTGCGCCGTTCACCCAGCAGCCATCGGCCCAGGCCACGGCCGAATCGCGACAAGGCGCCGGTGACATAGGTCAGCCCGACCGGTAAACCATTCACTTCCTCGACCGACGCGTTGAGCATGCCCATGGCGACAATCGCCGCAAGCAACGCCGGCAGTTGCGTGTCATACGGCCAAGCCGCCGCCGCGCAGAGCAGGGTGGCGATGCACAGCAGCAGCGGCAACGCGCGTCGCCCGCCAAAGCGCGCAACGACAACGCCCAAGGCATTACCCAGCACAAAAGTGGCGACAAGAATCACCAGGCGCAAGGTCAGCCCGAGATCGCCATCACTGATCGCCACCGCCAGTCGGGTGGTGTTGCCGCTCATGAACGAGACGAAATCGCCGCTGGCCATAAAACCGATCGCATCGGTCATGCCGGCCAGTACCGACAGGCTGGCAACCAGCGCCAGACCCACACGCCCGCGCCATTTTTGCGTGTGCAGATGGCCGGGACTGGCGCGGTGAGTCGAGGCGGAGGGCAACATCAGTGACGGTATCCTTGCGCGGCGGTTAAGGTTCTATCCCATACAGGTCGCAATATTCCAGCCAGTCCATGCCGGCCATCTCTGCGACCTCACGGTGCACCTCTCGGCGCTGCGCCTGATAGTCCTCAGGCGTCTCGGCGGTCAGTTGCAAAGTCAGCTCCCAGGCAAATAACCCGAGGTTTTCCGCCTCGGCCTCGAAGGCTTCATGCAGTCGCTCTTCGCGATATTGCGCCTGAGTTTCGCCTTTGGCCTGGGCCAGCAAGGGATTGAGATGGTCGAGACTTTCGCGCAGCTCGGGGCGTGCATCGAGAAACACTTTCAGGGCGTGTTCATGTCGCTGATCGGTAGGCGCCATGGGTTTTCCTTGTGAGGCTGATGACCTTAGGTTGCCGCAGCGGTGCGCGCGTGTCGCGCTATAAATTCAGTAAAGCAGAACGATTCTGGCCGCTGCGGTGATACAGTCCGCTTTTTTCTGAATGAGCGAATGCAATGCGAATGCTGATGGTAGCGCTGGCGGCAACGCTGCTGGCCGGTTGCGCGGGTTCGGTGATGAACGATGCTCGCACGCAAGCCCCTTACAAGGTTTTGACTTCGGACAAACCGGAGAAAGTCGTCGCGCAGTGCGTGCAATTCGGCTGGCAGGACGAGGCAGTGTTCGGTGTTGACGCCGCAGCCTATCTGGAGCCACGCAAGCCGGCTGGCACCACGGTGTATACGCGTTCGGCCGAGTCGTTTGTCGACGTCATCACCGAGGCTTCGGGCACGACGCTGAATTACTACGCGCAGAAGGATGATTTTGTGGCCAAGCGGCGCTTGGCGGCGTTGGCCACCTGCCTCTGATCAGGCGTTAAAGCGGCTGTCGCCTTCGCGGGCAAGCCTTGCTTCTACAAGAATGGGTGAACGGCACATCCTTGTAGGAGCAAAGCTTGCTCGCGAAGGGGCCCTGACATTCAACCAATAAGTCGCTTCTGGAAAAAATGCCGCTTATGCCCCAGCGGATAATCGATAATCTCGCCACATTCGCTATACCCGACCTTCTTGTAAAACTCCGGCGCCTGAAATGAAAAGGTGTCGAGCCAGATCCCGACGCAATCGTTCTTGCGCGCAAAGTCCTCGGCCATTTGCATCAGCTGCGAACCGATGCCCTGACCGCGCCCCTCTTCCGGCACCGCCAGCAACTCAATGAACAACCAGCGATAAAACGTGTGGCCATACAGGCCGCCGAGAATCGCGTCGTGCTCATCGCGCACCAACAGCGCCAGTGGCTCCATCTTCGACGGCCCGGCCTTGGCGATGTTGTGGGCGCGCAGCGGCGCGAGGATGGCGTTGCGTTGTTCTTCGTTGGGGTTTGCCGACAACTCGATGCGCAGGTTCATGCAGGACTTCCTTGTGGTCTGAGTCGCCAGACTATCCTGCCCGGCGGTCGTGTTCCAAGCCCCTGCGCAAAACCGGTGGAACCGCCGTTCGCGCGCTGCGGTCTAGGCTTTACAGCGTCATTCCAGCACGCGGTTGATGAGGACATCCCATGAATATTTTCGAAGCCCTTCGCGAAAGCCATGACCGCCAGCGCAGCTACGCCAAAGCCCTGATCAAGACCAGTGGCGATACGCCGGAACGCGTGGAGGCCTACAAACAACTGAAGGCTGAACTGCAAGCCCACGAAACCGCGGAAGAACGGCATTTCTATATCCCGTTGATGGAGTTCGACAACGGTGTCGACCTCAGCCGCCACGCGATTTCCGAGCACCATGAAATGGACGAGATGATGGAGGAACTGGACGAGACCGAGATGTCCAGCCCGGCATGGCTCGCGACCGCGAAGAAGCTCTCGGACAAAGTCCATCACCACCTCAAGGAAGAAGAGCAGAAGTTCTTCCAGATGGCTGGCAAATTGCTCAACGAGAAGCAGAAAGAACAGCTCGCCGGGCAATACGAAAAAGAGTTCCAGGCACAATTGTCGTAAACCGCTGACTGCAGGTTTTCGTCGTCTCGACGTGTACGCCTTTGGCTACGCGTCGAGTGCGATGCCTCACAATTAACTGTTTATATATCCAGTGTTTTCGGGTTTTTGCCAACGGTGTGCGCTCTGGCTGCGACAAAAGCGCCGATGGACAAAAAAACCACCTCCGTTAGGTTGAAGGCCTCTCCTCGGAAGGGAGAGTTCTTAAATCAACGGAGTGAAAAACATGAATCAAGTACAAGCACAAACCCAACTGAAACACGGTCGAGTGACCTCCCCGGCGAGCCGCGGTGCGGTCGCCATCGAGCAAGGATTGCTCGGCGCCTGGCAGGTCAACGAAATGGAAGGTGGCAAGAACTTCCCGGCGCTGGTGGCCGGTCCGTTTCCTGCGCCATATCAGACCGACTCGGCCAGCGTTGCACCACCGGCTGACGGCTACATCCTCAGCGGCGGCAAGGCGGATGCCCGCGATTGCGTGAACTTCACCGACGAGGAAATGAGCAAGAAGCTCGGTCGCCCGTTCACTTGGCCGCTGCTCAATGTCACCCCGGGGCAGGCACTGGAGATCAAATGGGAATACACCGCGCCGCATACCACGCGCGGCTATCGTTGGTTGATCACCAAGGACGGCTGGGACCCGAAACAACGCATCACCCGTGCGCAACTGGAAGCCCAACCGTTCTTCGAGGATTTCTACACCCAGGTGCCGTATTACAGCTATCCCAACGAGCTGAAGGCCAAGGTCAATCACGCGGTGAAACTGCCGGACGACAAAAAGGGCCGTCACGTCATCGTGCTGATGTGGATCGTTGCCAACACTGGCAATGCCTTCTATCAGGCCTTCGACGTCGACTTCAAATAAGTCGGCGACACCCCATTCACACGTTCTGAAGGATTAGAACATGTCAAAAATCGACTTCTCTTTGATGCAGAATCCGACGAGCGATGCAGCCTCGTTGATGCCGAGCATTGCCGGCAAAAAGATTCTGATGGGCTTCTGGCACAACTGGCCGGCGGGGCCGAGTGACGGCTACCGTCAGGGCCGCTTCGCGAGCCTCTCGCTGGAAGAGGTGCCCAAGGAATACAACGTGGTCGCGGTGGCGTTCATGAAAGGCAGCGGCATTCCGACCTTCAAGCCATTCAACGTGTCCGACGCCGAGTTCCGCCGGCAGGTCGCTGTCCTCAACAGTCAGGGGCGGGCGGTGCTGATCTCCCTGGGGGGCGCCGATGCGCACATCGAGCTGCGCGCCGGTCAGGAACAACCGCTGGCCAATGAAATCATCCGTCTGGTGGAAACCTACGGCTTCGACGGGCTGGACATCGATCTTGAACAGAGCGCGATTGACTTCGCTGCCAACAAGACCGTCCTGCCAGCGGCACTGAAACTGGTCAAGGATCACTACGCCGGTCAGGGCAAGCATTTTATCATCAGCATGGCCCCGGAGTTTCCGTACCTGACCAGCGCCGGCAAATACGTCGATTACTTGCAGGCGCTGGAGGGTTACTACGATTTCATCGCCCCGCAGTTCTATAACCAGGGCGGTGACGGGGTCTGGGTGCCGGAGGCCAACAACGGCGCAGGCGCGTGGATCGCGCAGAACAATGATGCGCTGAAGGAGGATTTCCTCTATTACCTGACTGAAAGTCTGGTGACCGGAACGCGTGGTTTCATCAGGATCCCGCCGGACAAGTTTGTCATCGGTCTGCCGGCCAACGTCGATGCGGCGGCCACCGGTTACGTCATCGACAAAACCGTGGTGGGCAACGTGCTCAAACGCCTGGCCATCAAGGGTTATCCGATCAAGGGCCTGATGACCTGGTCGGTGAACTGGGATAACGGCGCGAGCAAGGATCATGTGCCTTACAACTGGGAATTCAGCCGGCGTTATGGGCCGCTGATTCACGGCGCTCGTTCACTCGGGCAGGACCACGATCAAACGCTGGCGAACACCGCGCGTTAGCTGCAAGTGAAAAAGCCCGGTAGCGCTGCCGGGCTTTTTTTGTGCGCGCGATTATTCGACTATGGCGGCCTAGTGATGAAAAAAGGATCAGGCGTCATGTCCAAAACCGCTGAGCGGGTCAACATTGTCGACACTCAGGTGCTGTCCCACGACTGGTATCTGCTGAAGAAAATCACCTTTGACTATCAACGCAACAACGGCGATTGGCAGCGCCAGACCCGGGAAGTCTACGACCGCGGCAATGGCGCGGCGATTCTGCTGTTCAATCGCGAGAAGCGCAGCGTGGTGCTGACCCGGCAATTCCGCCTGCCAGTGTTCGTCAACGGCCATGACGGCTTGTTGATCGAAGTGGCGGCGGGCTTGCTTGAAGGTGAAGCGCCGGAACAACGGATTCGTGGTGAGGCGGAAGAAGAAACCGGCTATCGCGTCAGCGACGTGAAAAAGGTGTTCGAGGCTTACATGAGCCCAGGCTCGGTGACCGAGAAACTGCACTTTTTCATTGCCGAGTACGACGCAGCGTCGAAAGTCAGTGAGGGTGGCGGCCTGGAAGAAGAAACCGAAGAGCTGGAGGTGCTGGAGTGGTCTTTCGATGAGGCGCTGGCAGCGTTCCAGCGCGGCGAAATCTGCGACGCCAAAACCATCATGCTGTTGCAGTACGCGGCGATGAATAACCTGTTTTCCCGATAACAAAGATCGCAGCCTGCACTAATTCCCCTGTAGGAGCTGCCGCAGGCTGCGATCTTTTGATCTTAAAACCCTTCAAAACGCCCAGTCCCTGGCCATTGCCCACCCTCCAGCGTCAGCAACCGTTCTTTCGCCTCCAGTCCCCCGGCAAACCCGGTCAGCTTCCCCGACGCACCGATCACCCGATGGCACGGCGCCACAATGGAGATCGGATTGCGTCCGTTCGCGGCGCCCACTGCCCGCACGGCCGTGGGATTGCCAATCTGCTCGGCGATCTGGCCATAGGTGCGCGTTTCACCAAACGGGATGGTCAGTAACGCCGCCCAGACCTGTTGCTGAAACGCTGTGCCGGCAAAGTCCAGTTCAAGTTCGAAGCGATCCCGCGTGCCGGCAAAATATTCTTCAAGTTGCCGAGCGGTTTTGATCAGGATCGGGTTGTCCGGTGCTGCGCTCATCGGGCCGAGGCGCACCCGGTTCGGTTTGTCGTTTTCCCAGAGGATGGCCGCCAGTCGTGAACCGTTCGCGACCAGCTTCAGTTCGCCGACCGGCGAGGGCAGGGTAATGAACGTGTAAGACATGGCAACGGGCTCCGGATCAGTACGGCAACAGCGCTCAGCATACTGCCTGATCAGGGAGGCGCAAACCGCAAAGCCGACCATACTGCTTGTTGCCCTTGAAGCGTTCCCCTCTGTTTTGCACAGACCCTAAAACAAAAAAAGAGATCGACTCATGAAGTACGAACCTTTGGCCAAATCGCTGATAGCGACCTCACTGGCACTCAGCTGTCTGATGGCTCACGCCGCCTCCGTCGCACCGGTCGCCGCCGAAAACGGCATGGTGGTCACCGCACAACATCTGGCCACCCATGTCGGTGTCGACGTTTTGAAAAACGGCGGTAACGCGGTGGATGCGGCGGTTGCCGTCGGCTATGCGCTGGCGGTGGTTTATCCCGCAGCCGGCAACCTTGGTGGCGGCGGTTTCATGACCATCCAGCTGGCGGATGGGCGCAAGACCTTCCTCGATTTCCGCGAAAAAGCCCCGTTGGCGGCGACGGCCAACATGTACCTCGACAAAGAAGGCAACGTCGTTCCCGACCTCAGCACCCGTGGCCACCTGGCCGTTGGCGTGCCGGGTACCGTGTCCGGTATGGAGCTGGCGCTGAGCAAGTACGGCACCAAACCGCGCAAGGACATGATTGCCCCGGCGATCAAGCTGGCTGAAGACGGCTTCGAACTGGAGCAGGGCGACGTCGAGTTGCTGGAGTACGCCACCGACGTATTCAAGAAGGACATGCGCGATTCCGGCTCGATCTTCCTGCACAACGGCGAGCCGATGCAGGTCGGGCAAAAACTGGTGCAGAAGGACCTCGGCAAGACCCTGCGGACCATTTCCGAAAAAGGTGCCGACGGCTTCTACAAAGGCTGGGTCGCCGACGCTATCGTCACCTCCAGCCAGGCCAACAAAGGCATCATCACCCAGGCCGACCTCGACAAATACAAGACCCGTGAACTGGCCCCGGTGGAGTGTGATTACCGTGGTTACCACGTGGTCTCGGCGCCACCGCCAAGCTCCGGCGGTGTGGTGATCTGCCAGATCATGAATATCCTTGAGGGTTATCCGATGAAGGACCTGGGCTTCCATTCGGCCCAAGGCATGCACTACCAGATCGAAGCGATGCGCCACGCGTATGTTGATCGCAACAGCTACCTCGGCGATCCGGACTTCGTGAAAAACCCGATCGAGCACCTGCTCGACAAGAACTACGCGACCAAGCTGCGCGACGCGATTCAGCCGCAAAAGGCTGGCGTCTCGGCGGAACTGAAACCCGGCACGGCACCCCATGAAGGCAGCAACACCACGCACTATTCGATCGTCGACAAGTGGGGCAATGCGGTTTCGGTCACCTACACCCTCAATGACTGGTTCGGCGCGGGCGTGATGGCGAGCAAGACCGGGGTGATTCTCAACGACGAAATGGACGACTTCACCTCCAAGGTCGGCGTGCCGAACATGTACGGCCTGGTGCAGGGCGAAGCCAACGCCATCGCGCCGGGCAAGGCACCGCTGTCGTCGATGAGCCCGACCATCGTTACCAAGGATGGCAAAGTGGTGATGGTAGTGGGGACGCCTGGCGGCAGTCGGATCATCACCGCGACTTTGCTGACCATGCTCAACGTCATCGACTACGGCATGGGCCTGCAGGAAGCGGTCGACGCGCCGCGTTTCCACCAGCAGTGGATGCCGGAGGAAACCAACCTCGAAGACTTCGCCGCCAGCCCCGACACGAAGAAAATTCTCGAGAGCTGGGGGCACAAGTTCGCCGGACCGCAGGATGCCAACCACATCGCCGCGATTCTGGTCGGGGCGCCGTCGCTGGGCGGTAAACCGGTCGGCAAAAACCGCTTCTACGGCGCCAACGATCCACGGCGCAATACCGGGTTGTCACTGGGTTACTGAGGGCGTAAAAAAAGGCGCGGGCTCAGGCCCGCACCTGTCTCAAGGATTGATCAAGGAAGGCTCATCATGACCACCGCATTACTGATCATCGACGTTCAACGCGCGCTTTGCGCGGGCGAATACCAGTGCCATGACATCCATCGTGTGATCGATACCATCAACCCGCTCAGCCGCCGCGCGCGCGCGGCGGGCGTGCCTGTCGTGTTGATCCAGCACGAAGAAGCCGACAGCCCGTTGGCCCATGGCGCTGAAGGCTGGCAACTGGCTGAAGCGTTGCAAACCTCCAGCCAAGACCTGCGCGTGCGCAAGACCACGCCGGATGCGTTTTATCAGACGGACTTGCGCAAACTGCTGCCGAGCGAGGATTTCGAGCGTCTGGTGATTTGCGGCCTGCAAACCGATTACTGCGTCAACGCCACCGTGCGCCAGGCGCATCAGCTCGGTTACGACGTGGTGCTCGTCGCCGACGCGCATTCCACCGTCGACAACGGCAACATGAGCGCTGAAGACATCATCGCCGAACACAACAAAGACCTCGCCCACCTGACCGGTTCCGTCGCCCGCATCGACGTCAAACCCGCCGCTACCATCACCTTCTGACCATAACCCCCGTAGGAGCAAAGCTTGCTCGCGAAAGCGCCCGCCCAGCCACCAAAAAGGCCGGCAGTGCCACCGCCTTCGCGAGCAAGCTTTGCTCCTGCGAGGATTTTCGGTGGCCGCACTGGCATACTGCGCGCCGTCCGAAGAATGGAATCTATCGATGTTCGCCTTGACCCTTCGTCATGCCCTGGCGCTGACAGCCCTCGCGTTTGCCTCCAGTGTCCACGCCGCCAGTTTCGATTGCGCCAGCGCCGCCAGCAAAGTGGAAAAAGCCATTTGTGCCGATGCCGATCTTTCGCGTCTCGATGAGCAGCTCGCAGAGCGTTGGCGCACGACGCTCGCCAACGTCCCCGACCCCAAGGCGCTCAAGACCGATCAGCGCCAATGGCTGAAAAAAAGCAACGGCTGTGGCGACCTGACGGCCTGCTTGCGCCGCCAGTATCTGATGCGCCTGGCCGAACTCGAACATGCCACGCAACCCTTCAGTTGGGATGCGACCTGGCAACTCATTCCGCCCAGCACGACAACGTCGGCGACCGCGACCACCCAGCGCCGTGACGCCACGCACGTTTTCATCAGCATAGAGGCGGGTGAGGGTGGCAACTCCGGCGATATTGAAGGCGTCGCCACGCTCAAGGACGGCATAGCGATTTACGCGGAAGACGAATGCACCCTGTTGCTCACGCCGATCAACGGCGTGCTGGACATTTCGCACGCGGGCGCTGGCGGCTATTGCAGCGCCGGGATGGGCGTGTATTACACCGGCCGCTTTATCGCTTCGGAGCAGCCGTTGACCCTGGATTACGACATGCTCAGCCTGGGCCTGGCGCGCACGCCTGCCGAAAACCAGGCCTTGCACGCGCTGCTTGAAGACGATTACCAACGGGCGGTGGGCACGTCGGGGTCATTGATGACCGCGCAACCTTCATCAGACGTGCCGGACAGTCAGGTCACCGAAATGTGGATGCGCGGTCTGGGCGGGACCGGCGTCATCATGCGTGCCAGCGGCGCGCGCTTCTGGGTGCTGCTGGTGACATACGAGGGTGGCAAGTCGCGCCTGCGCTATTACACCAACGTGCCGAAATGGAAAACCCGGTTGCCTGTAGCTTTGCAGGCCTGGCATGAACGCATGAAAAACAACCTCGAACTGCCTATCGAATTCATGCCCTGACGTAACCCTCTGTGGCTGCACAACCCCTGTGGTGAGGGGATTCATCCCCGACGGGCTGCACAGCAGCCCTCAACCCCCCACACAACTCAAGTCGCAAACAACACCCCGCGAATCTCCCCAACCCGTGGCGCGACCACCACACCCTCCAGCACCATCCGCGTAATCGTTTCCGCCGCCGTCTGATAATCCTCATCCTGCGGTTCGGCGCGCCCGGTGATGCAGCCCATCTGCCAGCCAATATTGGTGTAAGTGCGCGTCGCCGACCAGATGAACAGCATCAAATGCTCCGGGTCCACCGGCGCCAACAGACCACGCTCGATCCAGCTGCGCAGGCACTCGACATTGCGCCGCGCTTCAGCGTGCAGCAGGTCGCGACACTCGTCGGGCAACTGCCGGCCACCCAGCAGCAACTCGCCACTGAACACCTTGGCAATCGCCGGATGCTCACGGGCAATCCGGATTCGCGCCGCGACGTAGGCGCGCAGCCCGATCAGCGGATCGTCACTTTCGCGCAGCACCGCCGAGGCTTCCAGCAACGGTTCGACGAACCCCAGCAGCACTTTGCTGTAGAGGTTTTCCTTGGTCTGGAAGTAGTAATACAGATTCGCCTTGGGCACCCCGGCGCGGGCGGCGATGTCGCGGGTCTGGGTGGCGTCGAAGCCATTGGCGGCGAATTCTTCGCTGGCGGCGGCAAGGATCAACTGCTCGTTGCGGACTCTTATTGCGCTCATGGAAATACGGAATAAATGGACGGCATGGCAAGGTTCTGGCGATTTCGGTTTCGTAATATACAAAACTATATAGCGGTGAAGCCAGCAGACTCGACGCACAGCGCTATGCTGGATCGATGATTGGAGCGATCGAGGAAGGGCCATGACAATTCAGGTAGTGCGCGCCAACACGCCACAGCTGGACGCGGTTGCGCAGTTGTTCGACGCTTATCGGGGCTTTTACCAGCAGCCCTCCAACCTCGGGCAATCGCGTGCATTCATCGCCGAGCGCATGGCGGGCAACGAGTCGGCGATTTTTCTGGCTGAGGGCGAAGAGGCAGAGGCGCTGGGTTTCGTGCAGCTGTATCCGACGTTTTCATCCATCGACGCTCACCGCACCTGGCTGCTCAGCGACTTGTTCACAGCGCCGACTGCCCGTGGTCGCGGCGTCGGCCGGTTGCTGATGAACACGGCGCGCGACTTTGCCTTGCAGACCGGCGCCAAAGGCCTGGTGCTGGAAACCGCCATCGACAACATCACTGCACAGCGTTTGTACGAGTCACTCGGGTATGTGCGCGACAGCGGTTACTACACCTACCTTCTCGACTTGCGTCAGGGCTGACAGGCAATCCGTCAACAATCCTTCGATCTGCGCCAGTTCCCAGGTACTGAGCAAACTCACCGGATCGGTGCCGTAACGCTGCCAGGTATCGAGCGCGCCCTCCTGCCCGTCGCCGCTGCGGGCCTGTTCACAGTGATGCAGTCGCCCACCCTCAAAATCCAGCAGCAGGCGCCAACCCTCGATTTCGACCGCGACCAACCCGCTCGCGGCAGGTGGCTCGCAGACCTTGAACGGCAATACGCCCAGTGCCGCGTCGCGCAGGCGCTGGCACACTTCGCGCGCGCTTAGAAAAGATGACATGGTCGAACTCAACGCATACACAGGTGCGCCAGCATAAAGCCCGAGTCGACAAGTGTCAGCGATCACTGGCCCGATCCCGGACAATTCCGTAACATCCGCAACCCTCTTTTCCCCCGAACACCGGCGGCCGAGCTCCTCGGCCGCTCAGTCAGGTATGCCATGAAACCGATTCGTCTGCGCGCCGATGTCCTGGCCGGACTCACCACCTCGTTTGCCCTGTTGCCCGAATGCATTGCGTTCGCGTTGGTGGCGCACCTCAATCCGCTGATGGGCCTGTATGGCGCGTTCATCATTTGTACGCTGACCGCGCTGTTCGGCGGCCGGCCGGGCATGGTCTCCGGTGCGGCCGGTTCGATGGCTGTGGTGATTGTTGCGCTGGTGGTGCAGCAGGGCGTGCAGTATCTGCTGGCGACGGTGTTGCTCGGCGGTCTGATCATGATGGCGTTCGGACTGTTGCGCCTGGGCAAACTGGTGCGCATGGTGCCGCACTCGGTGATGCTCGGCTTCGTCAACGGCCTGGCGATCATTATTGCGCTGGCGCAGCTGGAGCATTTCAAAAGCGCTGAAGAGTGGCTCAGCGGCACGCCGTTGTACCTGATGGCAGGCCTGGTGGCGCTGACCATGGCCATCGTCTACATTCTGCCGCGCCTGACCAAAGCTGTGCCGCCGGCGCTGGTAGCGATTCTTGGCGTTGGCCTGCTGGTCTACCTGTTCGGTTTGCCGACCCGCACCCTCGGCGACATGGCGCACATTGCCGGCGGCCTGCCGACGTTCGCACTGCCCGATATCCCGTGGAACCTGGAGACCCTGCGGATCATCGCCCCGTATGCGATCCTGATGGCGCTGGTCGGTCTGCTGGAAACGCTGCTGACGCTGAACCTCACCGACGAAATAACCGAAACCCGTGGCTACCCGGACCGCGAATGTGTGGCGCTCGGCGCAGCCAACATGGTCTCCGGCGCGTTCGGCGGCATGGGCGGTTGCGCGATGATCGGCCAGACCGTGATCAACCTCAGCTCCGGCGGGCGCGGGCGCTTGTCCGGCGTGGTCGCGGGCGTGCTGATTCTGTTGTTCATCCTGTTCCTGTCGCCGCTGATCGAGCGGATTCCACTGGCGGCGCTGGTCGGCGTGATGTTCGTGGTGTCGCAGCAGACCTTCGCCTGGGCGTCGTTGCGGGTGATCAACAAAGTGCCGCTCAACGATGTGCTGGTGATCATCGCCGTGACCACCATCACCGTGTTCACCGATCTGGCCACCGCTGTGCTGTGCGGCATCATCATTGCGGCGCTGAACTTCGCCTGGCAGCAGGCGCGCGAGCTGTACGCCGATGAGCATGTCGAAGCCGACGGCAGCAAACTCTATCGCCTGCACGGCACTCTGTTCTTCGCCTCGACCACGCCGTTTCTCAATCAATTCGACCCGGCCAATGACCCGGCCCACGTGACTCTCGATTGCCGGCACCTGAGCTTTGTCGATTACTCGGCGATCGCCGCACTGAAAACCCTGCGTGAGCGCTACGCCAAGGCTGGCAAGCACTTGCAGGTGTTTCATCTCTCGGAACGCTGCAAGAAACTGCTCAAGCGTGCAGGTGTCGCCCACGACTGAAGCCTGCGTCGATCAGCCCCAGGTCCTGGCAAGAATGCGCGAGACCTGCTCGGCCGAATACGGCTTGGCGAGAAATTCGAAACCGTCGTAACCGCTGCGCGCCAGCTCCTCGCTGTAACCCGACGTGAGGATCACCGGCAGATCCGCGCGTCGGCGGCGCAGCTCCCGGGCCAGCGCAATGCCGCTGATGCCCGGCATGACCACATCGGAAAACACCGCGTCGAACGCCATCGCGTCCGTTCCGGCCAGTTGCAGGGCTTGCTCGGCGTTGGTCGCCCAAGCGGTTTCGTAACCCAGATCCTGAAGGATCTGATTGGCAAAGCGGCCGACGTCCAGATTGTCCTCGACCACCAGCACCCGGCGTTTGGCGTGCACCGGTGGCGCTTCGCCCGGGTCTGCCAGTTCGGTCGATGCCCGCGCCCTCGCGCTTTCCACTTGCGGCAGGTACAAGGCGAAGACCGTGCCCTGGCCTGGCACGCTGGACACATCGACGTTGCCGCCCGACTGTTTGGCAAACCCGAACACCTGTGAAAGCCCCAGGCCGGTGCCTTTGCCGACAGCCTTGGTGGTGAAGAACGGCTCGAAAATATGCTCGAGGGTTTTCGCGTCGATCCCCGAGCCGTTGTCGGTCAGCGTGATCGCCACAAACGCACTCTGCGACCCCGCATGGCCGCGAATCGGCGGCAATGGCAGATCACCTCGCAGACGCAGCTTGAGTAAACCCTGGCCCTCCATCGCATCACGGGCATTCAGCGCGATGTTGATCAGCGCCGTTTCGAACTGGCTCAGGTCGACGTGGATGTAGCAGGGTTGATCGGGCAGTTCGACGCTGACATGGATCTGCGCCCCGGTGACGGATTCGAGCATCTCGCCGATGTTCGCCAGACGCTCACCGGCATCGATAATCTGTGGGTTCAACGGCTGGCGCCGGGCGAAGGCGAGCAACTGACTGGTGAGTTTGGCGGCACGCTCGACCGTGTCCGACATCGCGCGCATGTAGCGTTGGCGACGTTCTTCCGACAGGTTGGGCAAGCGTAAAAAGTCCACCGATGAGCGAATGATCGTCAGCAGGTTGTTGAAGTCATGGGCGACGCCGCCGGTGAGTTGGCCGATGGCTTCGAGCTTTTGCGACTGGCGCAATGCCGACTCGGCGTGAGCGAGGCGCACGCTGCGCTCCTCGACACGTTGCTCCAGTGTGGCGTTCAATTCCGCCAATGCCGTCAGGCCCGCGCGCACATCGGCGTCGGCGCGCACGCGTTCGATGTGCGCCCAGCAGCGCTCGGTCACTTCGCTCAACAACGCCTGTTCAAAGGGCGACCAGGCCCGTGCGACTTTGTCGTGAATGGCCATCAAAGCGGTCAGCCGACCTTGTTTGATCAACGGCACACAAATGGTCGCGGTAATGCCGATGTCCTGAAAAGTCGCCGATTCTTGCGGTGGCAATTCGGCGCGGTTGTCGTGGATGATCAGCGGTTTGCCGGCCCGCAGCAGAGTCACCGCCTTCTCGCCGAAGTCGCGCAACTGGTAATGGCCGACGATGCTCGGCGAGCCCGGCGCGGCCCAGTCGCCGCGAATGGTGAAGCCGTCTTCATCGGCATCCATGTCGGCGTACGCGCAGTTGGACAAGTGCAATTGCTCGACCATCAACCGCGTGCTCGCGGCGAGAATCGCTGGTGCTTCAGTAGCATTGGCGACGGCGTTGCCGAGGGCGTCGAGCACCGCCAGGCGCTGGTTGAGAAACACCGTCTGGGTGGTTTCGGTGACGGTGTCGAGCAGGCCGACCACCGTGCCCTGCGGGTCGCGAATCGGGCTGTAGCAGAAGGTGAAATAGGCCTGTTCCGGGCCATTGCCGCGCTCGACGACCAGCGGAAAATTTTCGATGTAAGTCGCCTGGCCGGCGTATGCCGCCGTGGCGATGGGACTGATTTCGCGCCAGGCTTCTTGCCAGATATGACTGAACGGCCGCCCCAACGCGAGCGGCTTGTCGCCGAGGATCGGCATGAAAGCGTCGTTGAACAGGGTGGTCAGCTCAGGCCCCCAGACGATGGCCTGAGGGAAGTGCGAGTCGAGACTGAGCGAGACGGTGGTCTTGAGCACATCGGGCCATTGCTCCAACGGGCCGAGCGGGGTATTCGCCCAGTCGTGCCGTCGAATCAACTCGGCCATCTCGCCGTTGTTTTGCAACCAGTCTGTCATGGGGTTTGTGGCTTTCCTGACGTCAGTCTCTGATGTAAGACCCTGGTGCGCGCTGTCGGGTTCAGCGCACCTGCCTGTTGGCGAAGCAGGGCCTTGTACATCATTGCACGATGCGTCGGACAAAACATTTCGTGGTGAGGGGATTTGCCGGTGACGGGGTGTTTCGGGGGGGCTTGTTCTGGCTTTGAAAGTGGGGGACTGCTGCGCAGTCCATCGGGGATAAATCCCCTCGCCACAGGGGGGGGAGTGTGTTTTTTTTTGCATCAGGTTTTTTGTTGGGAGGGAGGAATCTGCGCACCACGCACGATGCGTCAGACTGCACATTTGTGGCGAGGGGATTTATCCCCGTTGGGTTGCGCAGCGACCCTGGCTTTTCATCTCAAAAATCCAAGTCCGCTACACAACGCAGCAGGAGCAAATGCTGATCAGGCGTCGCTTGCCGGGAAATCGATATCGGTGAGTGCCACGTTGTTCAGGTAGTTGGTCAAGGTCTGCACCGCTACCACGGCAATCACTTCGATGATCTTGCGGTCATCGATGCCGGCGGCGCGGGCGGCGGCGATTTGTTCATCGTTCAAGTGCCCGCGGCTTTCCGTCAGTTGATAGGCGAGGGTGGCGTAGGCATTCAATTCGCCCTGTCGTGCCGCAAGAATGTCCTGCGGCGACAGCCCGGCCTTGCCGCCGAACAGGGTGTGTGCAGCCAAGCAATAGTCGCAGCCGTTGACTTGCGAAGTGGCGAGGTACACCGCTTCTTTTTCCTGGGCGCTCAGCGAGCTTTTGCCGAGGATGGCCGAGGCTTGTACGTAAGTGTCGAGGGCGACCGGCGCGTTGGCCAGCGTCGCAAACAGGTTCGGCAAAAAGCCGATCTTTTTCTTCACGCCGTCGAGCACAGTGCGGGTGGCGTCGGTGGCGGTGTCGAGGCTGATGGTGTTGATGCGGCTCATGCTGATGCTCCAGGTGTCCGGTGCGATGTGCGCCGGGAATGGAAGCCATGTTAGGGAGCGCAGCTGGTGCATTGGCTGCAAATCGTCGAGGATATGCAACAGATCGTCCAGAGTTGTCCTGCGGAGTCGTCCATGGATCGCCTTTCAACCTTGCTCAGCCATTTCGGTGTGAATGCCGGCACCTTTCACAGCGGCACGTTCTGTGGCGTCAGTGTTCATGACGGCGAGCCGACCGGGCATTTGCATTTATTGCAGGCCGGGGCGTTGTTGCTCAAACCGGGCAATGAGCGCGAGGTTCGTCTTGATGAGCCGTCATTGATTTTCTTCCCCCGACCTTTTGCCCATCGAATGTCTGCCGACGACGCCATGGCCACGCAAGTGGTCTGCGCAACGCTGACGTTCGACGGCGGCGCGGGCAATGCGCTGGCGGCGGCGCTGCCGGATTACCTGGTGCTCAAACTCACTGATATTCCCCAGCTCGGCAGCACTGTGGAGTGGCTGTTCCAGGAGGCGTTCGACAGTCACTGCGGGCGTTTCGCCGTGATGGATCGGCTGTTCGAGTTGCTGGTGATTCTGCTCCTGCGTCACCTGATCAGCAGCCGCGAACAACAACCGGGAATGATCGCCGGGCTGGCCGATCCGCGCTTGTCCCGTGCCTTGACGCTGATGCATGAACAACCGCAAAAACCGTGGAGCGTCGCCGAGCTGGCGATGGCCGCCAATCTTTCCCGCGCCAGTTTTGCCGAGCAGTTTCGCCGTGTGGTCGGGCAGACGCCGGCCGATTATCTGCTGAGCTGGCGGGTCAGCCTCGCGCAAAAGCGCTTGCGTGAGGGCCGGCCAATTGCGCTGATTGCCGCCGAGGTCGGCTATGAAAGCCCGTCGGCGCTGGCCCGTGCTTTTCGCCGCAAGACCGGGCTTAGTCCGCGCGAGTGGAAGGCTGGCGCCTGAAGGTTATCTGGCGAATTTCTTCGCCCCCGCCACACACAGAATCACCCCCAGGGTCACCGCCAGCATGCCGATGCTGACGTGTTCGTGCAGCAGCGTCGCCGCCAGCGCCAGCCCGAAAAACGGTTGCAACAACTGCAACTGGCCGACGGCGGCGATGCCACCTTGCGCCAGGCCGCGATACCAGAACACAAAGCCGATCAGCATGCTGAACAGCGAGACATACGCCAGGCACAGCCACGCCGACAGGCTGATCTGGCTGAACGAGGCGGGCGCCAGCCACAGACTCAGCAACGCCATCAGCGGCAACGACAGCACCAACGCCCAGCAGATCACCTGCCAGCCACCGAGGGTTCGCGACAGTTTGGCGCCTTCGGCGTAACCGAGGCCGCAGGCGACGATGGCAGCGAGCATCAGCAGATCGCCGGTGGGTGACGCGGTCAGGCCTTGTGAAAGCGCAAAACCCACGACCAGCGCACTGCCCAGAATCGAGAAAATCCAGAACACCGGGCGCGGCCGCTCACCACCGCGCAGCACTCCGAAAATCGCCGTGGCCAGTGGCAGCAATCCGACAAACACAATCGAATGCGCCGACGTCACGTGTTGCAGCGCCAATGCGGTCAGCAACGGAAAACCGAGCACCACGCCCATCGCCACAATGAACAGTGACAGCCACTGATTGCGCGCCGGCCGTCGTTCACGAAACAGCCACAACAAGGCCAGTGCCAACACCCCGGCAATGGCGGCGCGTACAACGGTGAGAAACACCGGGTCGAACTCCAGCACTGCCAGCCGTGTGGCGGGCAGTGAACCGCTGAAAATCACTACGCCGATAAAGCCGTTGATCCAGCCGCTGGTTTTTTCCAAGGCCGGGTTGCTCAGGTTCGAGGTTCGTTCCATGTCGGGTCGCGCTCAAAAGTGGGGTTGCCTTAGGTGAATCCTATGATCGAGAATCAGCACAATCAAAAAATTGTCATGGATACATCCCGGCATGCCGCGCTCTCGCTACAAGACCATCGTTGATACGTATGCGGCGGACATCCGTTCCGGGCGCCTGGCCCCCGGCACGCGGCTGCCGACGCATCGGCAACTGGCGTCGCAAGCAGGCCTCGCATTGGTCACGGCGTCCCGCGTCTACGCGGAGCTTGAGGCGATGGGGCTGGTCAGCGGCGAAGCCGGGCGCGGCACGTTTGTGCGCGAAACGTCGTTGTCACCAGGGCAGGGCATTGACCAGAAAGACGTGGCCGTCGGCATGATCGACCTCAATTTCAACTATCCGTCGCTGCCCGGTCAGGCGGATCTGCTGCGCACGGCCTTGCGCCAATTAGCCTTGTCCGGGGATCTCGAAGCCTTGTTGCGTTATCAGCCCCACGCCGGGCGCAGCCACGAGCGCGCTTCGGTGGCGCGGCATCTGTCGGCACGAGGTGTAAACGTCGAGCCCGAGCAAGTGCTGATCGTCAACGGTGCCCAGCAAGGCCTGGCCGTGACGCTGATGGCGCTGCTCAAACCGGGCGATGTGATTGCGGCGGATGCGCTGACCTATTCCGGCTTCAAAGTGTTGGCCGAAGCGCTGCATCTGGAAGTGGTGGCGATCCCGGTCAGTGAGCACGGGCCAGATCTCGCCGCCCTCGACAAGCTCTGCCGCAGCCGTTCGGTGCGCGCCGTGTACAGCATGCCGACGCTGCACAATCCGCTGGGCTGGGTGATGCCGCTGGAGCAGCGCGAGCAATTGGTGGCGATTGCCCGTCGGCATGACCTGACGATCATCGAAGACGCGGCCTACGCGTTTCTGGTGCAAAACCCACCCCGCCCGCTGGTGGAGATGGCGCCGGAGCGCACGGTGTACGTTTGCGGCCTGTCGAAAAACATCGCCACCGGTTTGCGTGTCGGGTTCATCGCGGCGCCGGCGCAAACGGTGCCGGCGCTGGAGCGCATCATCCGCGCCACGACCTGGAACACCCCCGGGATCATGACCGCGATTGCGTGTGGCTGGCTCGATGACGGCACGGTCGCCGTGCTTGAGCAACAAAAGCGCAGCGATGCACAGGCGCGGCAAGCCTTGGCAGCCGAGATGTTGAAGGGCCTGCCGTACATAGGCCATCCGGCTTCGTATTTCCTCTGGTTGCCGCTGCCGGAAGACGTACGCGCCGATCAGATTGTCGTGGAGTTGATGCACGAACAGATTTCCGTCACCACCGCCGAACCGTTCTCGGTGTCGACGCATGTGCCGCACGCGATTCGTCTGGCATTGGGTTCGGTGAGCCTGGCGGTTTTGCGCGAGGCGTTGATCACGGTCAGAAAGGTCATCGGCGCCTACCTGTAAAACCCGATCGTTGGGGGAGGGCGCAAGCCTCCTCGCCACAAAGTGCTACCCTTGCGCCGCCCGAATTATGCCGATCCGGAAATCCAGATGAAAAACCGCGCGTCATTGATCCTCGCCCTGATCCTCGGTGCAGGTCTGTTCACCACCACTGCTCAGGCCGCAGGCGACCCCGAGGCCGGGGCAAAAATCTTCCCGCGTCTGTGCGGTGGCTGCCATCAGGTGGGCGAGTCGGCGCGTCCGGGCTTCGGCCCGCAACTCAACGGCATTGTCGGCCGACCTGCCGGGACATCGGCCAACTACGTGTATTCCGATGCGATGAAAAACTCGGGCGTGACCTGGGACGATGAAACGTTAAGGGCGTACCTGAAAGACCCGAAAGGTGTGGTGCCAGGCACGCGGATGATCTTCTGGGGCCTGAGCGACGAAGAGAAACTCGACAACCTGCTGGCCTACCTGCAAACCTTCAAGTAATCCCTGTAGGCGCTGCCGAAGGCTGCGATCTGTTGATCTTGCCTGTAAAAACAACATCAACAGATCGCAGCGCTGCAGCAGCGCTCACCGGTTTATTGCTTGTGCAAATCGCCCGGTTTCCACGCCTTGTCGAAGAACGCCTTGGTCGGCCCGTACAAGCGCAGGATCACAAAGAAACCTTGCCCCGGCAGGGTTTTGATCCAGTTCTTGCCGGCGCCCGGTGATTGCGGACCGAAGTGCACGTCAATCGAACCGTCGGCATTGGTCACGGGTTTGTCCATGGTGTTCAGCGACGGGAACGGCTGGCCGTTGTCCAGACCAGACGCCGTGATCGAGTCATACGCGGTGACCGACCAGAACAACGCCGCCGGAATGCCTTTGGGCAGGTTGAACGTGTAGTGGTTGCTGCCGGAGAGAAACTCGCCTTGCGCATCGACGAACGTGGCCGGGTATTTGGCGCCGACGTTTTCCATGTTCACCGCCATGCCCGGGCTGGCCGAATAGGCGTTGGTGAAGAAGCCTGTCCGTGGATCGATGTAGTTGAAGGTGTCGGCTGTGAAGGTTGCATTGCCGGGGAACACGTTCAGCCACTTGCGATCCGGGTACCAGGTGCCGTTGGCGACGATGGTTTGTGGCGTGTAAGAGATGGCGTGGCCGATCTTGCTCGCGGTTTTCGCCGCGCTGTCGAGCAGTTCGCGGGTCGCCGCGTCCGGGTGGAACGGCTGACCCTTGATGATGCCCAGCGCCGCGAGCATGCCGCGCATCTCCATGTCCTGCGGGTCGACGTATTCGTGATCGATAAACCGCGCAAGCATGTCGAACGCGCTGCCGTCGGTGGGGTAAAGCATGTTGACCGGGGTTTTCGAAGCATTGGGAAACTGCATTGCTTTGGCGCTGGCCTGTTTGCCCAACGGATAGATGCGCGTCTGCTCCATGACCGTGACCGGCGCCTCAAGCTGTTGCGGATCCTTGAAGAAGCCGCGCCAGAATACGAACACGCCATAGGTGCGTGAACGATAGGTCAGATAGCCGGTTGGCACGTCACCCTTGTAGTCCGGCGGCAGCACCAGATATTTCGCCCCTTTGCCTTTGTCTGGCCCCGGCAGGCCGACGTCACCGCACCATTGGCGCCCCTCGATGTGGCCTTCGGAGCAGATCGGCCGTTGGAAAAAATCGTCGAGAATGCCCTGCAAACCCGGTGGCACTTCGATCACCATCGGCCCGTCCTGCTTCAGGTCCAGATAGCCCATGGCGTAGATCACATCGGAGTTGGGCGTGGTCACGCGGGTCTTGGCGTTGAGCCGATCCTTCCAGATCGGCAATACGTTGTACCCGGCACCGAAGGCTTTTTCCGAACCCTCTTTCATGGCGTACATGTTCAGTGCCGGCAGCGCCCAGATGTACGATTGCACGGCGCGCTGGAACAGCAGTTCATTCTTCAGTTGGGCGACGCCCTCAAGGGTCGGATAACCCCCGGCGAAAGGCAGCTCAGCCAGTTGTTGATAATGCGTGGCGGCTTGCGCGCTGAGGCTGATCGAGGCGGCCAGGCTCAGAGCCTTGATAATACTGTTCATGCGACATCCTTGTTCAGGTCAGTTGTTTTTCACAACGGCAGGTGGCACCCATTGCCCGTTCAGTGCTGCCGCTTCTGGCCAGTACGCGCGGATGTACAAGGAGAAATCGGCGCCCTTGGGGGCGGGCAGCCAGTTGCTTTCCTTGTCCTTGCCCGGCGAATCGCTTTGCACGTAGATCGTCAGTGAGCCGTCGGCGTTGGCTTGCAGCGCCTTGTTCTTGGTGCCGATCGAGTAGCGCTTGAGCGCGTTCGGCGAGAAGAAGTGCTGTTCGTTGTACAGCGTCAGCGACCAGAAACCCTTGACCGGTGGCAGCTGACCTTTGGCGAAGGTCACGCTGTAGCCATTCTGGCCATTGAGGCGAGTGCCGGACTTGTCGAGGTCCTGATAGAAGTACTTGGTCTCTTTCTGTTGGTTGACGAAAATGTTTGATCGCGCCACGGCGGTTCGGCTGAAGTAGTCCGTGCCGAAGGCGGCGCCATTGCTGACGGTGCTCCAGTGATCAGGTAAGGGCAGGCCGTAGTTGCGAAATTGCAGCAGTGGATCGATCACCTCACTGTCGGCCTTTTTAGCTTCGTCGATCATCGCTGCCTTGAGCTGCGGATCGGCTTTGGCAATCGCGCTGAGTGCGGCCATTTGCGCGTAGCGTGCTTCCTCGCCCGGCAGCGGTTTGGCGTCGTTGAGCAGGGCTGGCAGTTCATCGAAGAACTTTTCCGGCATCACCCATTTGGTCTCACCACTGCCAGCCGCCTGTGCCGGGAATTTCGGCAACTTTGCCCAGTCGCGATGTTTGACCTTGCCGTCGTATTGCGACAGCGGATACATGTCGACGCCGGACAGCGAAGCCTGAATCGCGGAGCGGTCAGCGGCGCTGTCGTCCTGAAAGACGCGGGGAATGACAAAACCGGTGTTTGTGCGTGCGCGGAAGACTTTGTTGATGCCGGCCGGCACCTCGCCCTTCCAGTCCGGGCCTGCCAGCAAGTAGAAACCGGGTTGGGTGTCATACATTTTGCCGAGTTCGGCAAAACTGTCGGAGCGCAGATCCACCACTTGGTAGACCCAGAAGCGGCTGCCGAAATCGGGCACCTGCAGCACCACCGGCTCGAGATCCAGAGCAATGCTGCCCGCACCGTAGACCACATCCTGATTCGGGCAAGCCACGAGGCGCTCGGCCGGGTCGATGTAGTCGCTGAGCATTGCCAGTCGATTGATCGGCGCCACCGGCACAATTCCGCCCATCAAGCCCGGCTCGGGAAGGTCCTTGAATGCCTGGCGACGGTTGAAAATATTGGCCATCGGCCAACCCCAGAAGTACGCCTCGCGCGCCATCATGCGCACATAGGGTTCGGTGACCCTGGTGCCGGCGACGGGGCCGGCAACGTTACTGATGGTGCTGGTTTCGCTGGCGTAAAGCGGCGTTGCGAGCAAAGCGCTGGCGGTCAGGGCGGCGGCAAATGTCAGGGCAAACAGGCCCTGACGAGGGCGGGCGTGGTTCATAAAGCATCCTTACTTGGGGGCCCACCCGGAGAGGGTGAACCGCAGAAAAGATAGCTGAAGTTTCGACCGGCGCAGGGCCTCGCATTGCACGCATCAATCTGCCGCGTGTTCGACCTGATCGGCAAACCATTGCATGACCCCGGCAAACGCCGGATGCGAGGCCGCTGAAGGTTGCGGGCACAGCGAATAAACCCCGCCGGTCTTCAAAGGCTCGCCAAACGGCACCACCAATACCCCGCGCTCGATCGACTCCGCCGCCAGCGTCATGTCCGTCACCGCCACACCCAATCCTCGCGCCGCCGCATCCAGTGCCAGCTCATCGAGGTTGAACGGAATGTGCCGGTAATCCTCCAGCGGTTTGCCCTCATTGGCCGCCAGCCATTCGATCCATGCCTGGCGATCGGCCGAGCGGTGCAGCAACGCAAAGCGCTGCAACTCGTCGATCGAGCGCGGTGCGTGCGCGAGGTTGGGTGAACACACCGGCACCAGCGTTTCCTCGAACAGCGTCAGGCAATCGGCAGCGCTGCTCGGCTGCGGCAGATAAACAACGTAGGCATCGCTGTCGCTCGCCGGCTCAACCACTTCAGTGGCAACGGTTTCAATCGCCAGCGACACCTCGGGGTGGCGCAGGTAAAAGTCGCTGAGCCTGGGCAGCAGCCAGCGCACCGCCAGCGACACGTGCAGGCGGATGCGGAAGGGGCGCTTTTGTGGGGCGAGACGTTCTTCGAGGGTTTGCAACTGTTCGAGGATGCTGCGGGCGCTGGCCAACACCTGCTCGCCCTCCGGCGTCAGGCGCAAGCTGCGGCTGGTGCGGATGAACAGCGCGACCTTGAAGTGGCTTTCCAGTTGCTGGATCTGTCTGCTTATCGCGCTTTGGGTCAGACACAGCTTTTGCGCAGCCGAGGTGAAGCTGCCACAGCGGGCAACTTCGACCAGCGCTTGCAGGGCTTGCAAGGAAGGGGCGTGACGAATTTTATCCATGCGTTTTCAGAATGGCTCGATGATTTTATAGCGTTGGTCGGTCAGGCCAAGACCTAATAGATTCTAGCTCTGGCGACGATCTTCTCAAGTGGTGCATGCGATTCACGCATGCTCGACGGGCAGAAGCAAGGCGCAGAACGACAGTCGATGAGGTGAAGCATGGAAAACGTATGTGGCTGGATCGCGCAGGCCGGCAGTTCGCCGGAACGCGGTCGCCTGAGTGGCGCGCAAAAGGCCGACTGGCTGGTAATCGGTGGCGGGATTACCGGGCTCAGCGCCGCGCATACACTCGCCGAGCTGCACCCGCAGGCCCGCATTGTCGTGGTCGATCGCCAGCGTGCGGCGCAAGGCGCCTCGGCGCGCAACTCGGGATTTGTCGTGGCCCACGAGCATCCGGCGCACAGCGAATTGATCGGCACGCCGGGCTTTGCCGGGTTTGAAGTCGACACGATGATTTCGCGCACGGCCAGCGAAGAAGTGCGCCAGCGCATCGCCCGGCATGCCATCGACTGCGACTTTCGCGACAGCGGTTACTACTTCGCCGTGAGCGACCGGGCCAAGCTCGATCAGGTCGACGCCAAACTGGCGACACTGCGCGCGCTCGGTGCGCGAGCGGAGTTTGTGCAAGGCGCGGCACTGGCGCAGCAGTTGGGCACCCGGCACTACCAGGCCGCGATCCGCTGCGGCAACGGCAACGCCTTGCTGCAACCGGCGAAGTACGTCAAAGGCTTGCTCAACGCCTTGCCGGGCAATATCACCGTTTATGAAACTACCGACATCAGCGGTCTCGAGCGCCTGAGTCAGGGCCGGCTGCGCGCTCACGGCGTGGCGGGCAGCATCGAGGCCCGGCAGGTGCTGGTCTGCCTCAATGCATTCATTCCTCGGGTCGGAATCGCCGACAGCTCGACTTTCCCCATGGAACTCAGCGCCAGCCTGACCCGACCGCTTACCGATCAAGAGTTTCAGGCCATCGGCGCCGTCGAGCCGTGGGGCGTGCTGTCGACCCGGCCACTGGGGGCGACGGTGCGGCTGACGCCCGATCGGCGCGTGATGATCCGCAACACCGCCGAATACCGTACGCGCGACCTTTGCCACAGCGAACTGGCGATCCGTCGCGCGCATCACGTTCGGGGGTTGCAACGGCGCTTTCCGTTCCTCGGCGAGCAGGACATCCAGTACACCTGGACCGGCCACCTGAGTGCGACGCGCAGTGGCCAGGCGTTTTTTGATCGGGTCGAGGAGGGCGTTTTCGCCGTTGCTGGCTGCAACGGTTCCGGCGTTGCGCGCGGAACCTTGTGGGGCCGGCTGCTCGCCGAACTGGCCTCGGGCGTTGACTCGCCGCTGTTGCAATCGGTGATGCAGCGGGCCGAACCCGGCTGGCTGCCACCGCGCCCCTTTTTTGATATCGGTGCCATGCTTCGCATGCGCGTGGAGGCGGTCAGGGCCAGAACAGAAATCTGAAATTTCGCATTCCGCACAAGAACAAAAGCCACTCAACTCAGGTGACAGAACATGCGCATCCATCCACTTTCCCTGGCGGTCGTGCTCGCGGCCGGCTCGGCGTCGGTTTACGCCGACGAAACCGTGAACATCTCCAACTGGAACAGCTACATCGCCCCGGACACCCTGGCCAATTTCACTCAGGCGACCGGCATCAAGACCACCTACGACATCCATGACAGCAATGAAGTGCTGGAGTCGAAGTTGATGACCGGCAACACCGGTTATGACGTGGTCAGCCCGTCGAACCACTTTCTGTCGCGGCTGATCAAGGCTGGCGCGATTCAGAAGCTCGACAAGTCACAGCTGCCGAACTGGAAGAATCTCGATCCGGTGTTGCTGCACAAGCTTGAGGTCAACGACCCGGGCAATCAGTACGGCTACCCGTACATGTGGGGCACTGCGGGCATTGGTTATAACGTCGAGAAGATCAAGGCGATCTTCGGCAACACCGACGTCACCCGCTCGTGGAAAATGTTCTTCGACGAAGACACTATCAAGAAACTCAGCCAGTGCGGCGTCGCGATCATCGACAACCCGACGCAGGTGCTGCCGATCACCCTCAACTACCTGGGCCTGCCGCCGCACAGCCATGAGCCGGCGGATTATAAAAAGGCCGAGCAGGCGCTGTTGAAGATCCGCCCGTATATCCAGTATTTCCACGCCTCGAAATACATCAGCGATCTGGCCAACGGTAACGTCTGCGCGGTGATCGGTTTCAACGGCGACATCGTCCAGGCCGCTGCGAGCGCCAAGGAAGCGAAGAATGGCATCGACATCGCTTACTCGATCCCGGACGAGGGCACGACACTGTGGTTCGACATGATGGTCATGCCGAAAAGCGCGCCGCACGAGAAGAACGCCTACGCCTACATGAATTACCTGCTTGAGCCGAAGGTGATCGCCAACATCAGCAACAGCATTCACTACGCCAACCCGAACGCTGCGGCGGATGAGTTCCTCAACGCGGACGTGCAGCAGGATGCGGCGATTTATCCGCCGAAAAGCGTGATGGAAAAACTGTTCACCGTGGAAGAACTGCCGGCGGCGATTGCCCGACTGTCGACACGCTTGTGGACCAAGCTGAAAACCAACACCTGACCTTTGCTATACGTCCCCCTGTAGGAGCTG
>NZ_AKJD01000200.1 GCF_000282515.1 Pseudomonas sp. GM80 | reverse complement strand
CTGCTGCGCAGCCGAACGGGGATAAATCCCCTCGCCACAAAAGCGCCAGTTTCCCCCAAGGCTTAGATTTTTCCGCTCATAAGCTCATTCGAAAAAGTTATTTATTTATTGATTCTTAGATCATTTAGTCTCCTTTCACGCCGACGCTCGGTCGCCTGATATGGAGCTTTTCAATGAAACTGAATTTTCCGCTTCGCCTGCTCGCCGCAGCCTCCCTGGCCGCCGCGAGTTTTCTGGCTCAGGCCGCCGACCTCACCGTCGCCTACCAAACCACCGTTGACCCGGCGAAAGTCGCTCAGGCCGACGGCGCTTACGAAAAAGCCACCAAAGCCGATATCGCCTGGCGCAAGTTCGATAACGGCGCCGACATCATCGCCGCCATCGCTTCCGGTGACGTGCAGATCGGCTACCTCGGTTCGAGCCCGCTGACCGCCGCGATCACCCGCAAAGTCCCGGTCGAAACCTTCCTCATCGCCACTCAGATCGGCGCTGCCGAAGCACTGGTCGCCCGCGACGGTTCCGGCATCAAGACGCCGCAGGATCTGGTCGGCAAGAAAATCGCCGTGCCGTTCGTGTCCACCGGTCACTACAGCCTGCTCGCGGCGCTGAAGCACTGGAACATCGATCCTTCGAAAGTCACCGTGCTCAACCTCGCCCCTCCAGCGATCATCGCCGCGTGGAAACGTGGTGACATCGACGCCACCTACGTGTGGGATCCGGCACTCGGTGTGGCCAAGGAAAACGGCAAAGTGCTGATCACTTCCGGCGAGCTGGCCAAGTTTGGCGCGCCAACCTTCGATGCGTGGATCGTGCGCAAAGACTTCGCCGAGAAGCACCCGGAAATCGTCACCGCGTTCGCCAAGGTCACCCTCGACGCCTACGCCGACTACCGCAAAGACCCGAAAGCCTGGCTCGCCGATCAATCCAACGTCGACAAATTGGTGAAACTCTCTGGCGCCAAGGCCAGCGACATCCCATTGCTGCTGCAAGGCAACGTCTACCCGCTGGCCGCTGATCAGGTCGTCACCCTCGGCGCGCCGACCACCAAAGCCATCACCGACACCGCTGCGTTCCTCAAAGAACAAGGCAAGGTCGAAGCCGTTCTGCCGGACTACGCGCCGTACGTCAGCGCCAAATTCATCACCAACTGATCGGGAGTTAACCGCGATGGCCTTGCTACAGCTGGAGCGCATCAGCGCACAGTACCCGGGCAGCCCGACACCGGTGCTGGCGGATATTTCTCTGACCCTGGGGCCTCAGCAATTGCTGGTCGCCCTCGGCCCGTCCGGCAGTGGCAAGACTTCGCTGTTGAACCTGATTGCCGGTTTCGTTGAACCGAGTGCCGGGCGCATCACCCTCGACGGCGTGCCGGTCAAAGGCCCGAGCGCCGAACGTGGCGTGGTGTTCCAGGACGACGCGTTGCTGCCTTGGCAGGACGTGTTGGCCAACGTCGCATTCGGTCTGGAACTGGCCGGTGTCGCCAGGGACAAGCGCGAAAAGATCGCCCGCGAAATGCTCGCGCTGGTCGATCTTTCCGGTTTCGAAAGCCGCCGTATCTGGCAACTCTCCGGTGGCCAGAAACAACGCGTCGGCCTCGCCCGCGCTCTCGCCGCTGACCCGCGTGTGTTGCTGATGGACGAACCCTTCGGCGCGCTCGATGCGTTCACTCGCGAACAGATGCAGGAGCTGTTGCTGCAAGTCTGGCAACGCACCGCCAAGCCGGTTTTCCTGATTACCCATGACATTGAAGAAGCGGTGTTCCTCGCCACTGACCTGATTCTGCTCGCGCCGAATCCGGGGCAGATCGTTGAGCGTCTGCAGCTGGATTTCGGTCAGCGTTACGCCGCTGGCGAGTCCGCCCGCGCGATCAAATCCGATCCGCGCTTTATCGAAACCCGCGAACACGTGCTGAGCAAAGTGTTCTCGCAACGCAGCGCCGGGCAACGGCAGGAGCGCGCATGAGCAGTTACGACGTTTCCTCGGCTGCGGTAAAACCGGTCAGCGCATCGGTGGTGACTCCGCTGCGCCGCAGCCTCAGCACGCGCTGGATCAGCTTGCTGACCTTGTTTGCATTGTTAGCGATCTGGTGGGCGGTGACTGCCACTGGATTGATCGAGCCGCTGTTCCTGCCGCCACCGTCCGCCGTGCTGCAAAAGGGTTGGTTGCTGGCGACTACCGGTTACATGGATTCGACGTTGTGGCAGCACCTTGGTGCGAGCCTGAGCCGCATCGGTCTGGGCCTTGGTTTCGCGATTTTGACCGCTGTGCCGGTGGGCATTGCTATCGGTGCCAACCGCATCGCCCGCGGTGTGCTTGATCCGCTGATCGAGTTCTACCGGCCGATTCCGCCGTTGGCTTATCTGCCGCTGATCGTGATCTGGTGCGGCATCGGCGAGTTGTCGAAAGTGCTGCTGATTTATCTGGCGATTTTCGCGCCGATTGCCATCGCTACCGCCACCGGCGTGCGCACGGTTGACCCGGCAAAATTGCGCGCGGCGCAGTCGTTGGGTGCGACGCGTTTGCAGCTGATTCGTCATGTGATTTTGCCAAGCGCTCTGCCGGACATTCTCACCGGCGTGCGCATTGGTCTGGGTGTTGGCTGGTCGACGCTGGTCGCCGCTGAATTGATCGCCGCCACCAGCGGTTTAGGCTTTATGGTGCAATCGGCCGCGCAATTTCTGGTCACCGACGTTGTGGTGCTGGGGATTCTGGTCATCGCCCTGATCGCCTTCGCCATGGAAATGGGCCTGCGCGCCCTGCAGCGAAAACTGGTGCCATGGCACGGCCAGGCCCACTAAAACATCTTTTGAATCACCCCCTGTAGGAGCTGCCGTCTTTTGATCTTGTTTTTAAAAAGATCAAGATCAAAAGATCG
>NZ_AKJD01000199.1 GCF_000282515.1 Pseudomonas sp. GM80 | reverse complement strand
CGATCTTTTGATCTTGAAAACAACATCAAAAGATCGCAGCCTGCGGCAGCTCCTACAGGGGGGGCGCGTAAGTCTGTAAGATCTCCATTCCGCTTCAGAAGCAATCCGCTGAGCCCATGCCGCAACCCGCCTCCTCAAAACTCGCCCGCGTGCTGTTCGGCCTTCTGGCCTACGTCAGCCTCGGCATCGGCCTGATCGCCATTGTCGTGCCCGGCCTGCCGACCACCGAGTTCATCCTCCTCGCCGCCTGGGCCGCGACCCGCAGCTCGCCGCGCCTGAGTGCCTGGCTGGAAAACCATCGGCTGTTCGGGCCGATTCTGAGTAACTGGCGCAACGGCAAGATCATCGCGCGCAAGGCCAAGGTCAGTGCGACGGTGAGCATGCTGCTCTGCGCGACGTTGATGCTGGTGATGCTTGATCACGGCTGGCCGGTTTATCTGGCGATTGCCGGGATGAGTCTGGGCAACCTGTGGATCTGGTCGCGCCCGGAAACCATCACTAAACCGGCCTGATGTTTCAAAGATCACTGCATACATAAACCCTGTGGCGAGGGGATTTATCCCCGCTGGGCTGCGAAGCGGCCCCAAACCCGCCCCCCCCGTCCCACTGACAGACCGCATTCTCTGGTCTAACGACTGCTTCGCAGCCGAACGGGGATAAATCCCCTCGCCACAAGTGCCCTCCAAAACACGCAGACACTTCCCTGAAATTGTTCCGATTTCCAGCACTTTCCCCTGCGCAAACGTTTAGCGACGACCGTTCGTCGGCAGCCGGCTCATGCCCTCTCGCCTCGCGCCGATGAGCATTAAATGGCGCTGAATGGATTTGGCGAACCGGATAGTTCATGTCCGCCAGCCACCCGTTTATTCATTCGCGAGATCGCCCCATGTTCGACTCTCTGTCCATTCGCCTGAAAATCGTTCTGCTTTCCGGTCTGTGCCTGCTCGGCGTGGTCGCGTTGATCGTCAGCATGAACATCTACCAGACCAACCAGAACGACGAACTGGTCAGCAATTCCAGCAATCAGCTGCTCACCGCCAGTGTGCAGAACCTGCTGCAAGCCAAAGCCGCCGAACAAGCGGTGCGGGTGCAGAAAACCTTCGGCGAAAGCCTGTTGGTGATCACCGCGCTGGCTGACCAGATCAAGGACATGCGGGTCATGGCCGCCAAGCGTTCACTGGACGCCGGTGCCCTGCGTGAAGAGTTGAACCTGAGCCTGAAAACCGCCTTCGAGCGCAACGACAAGGTGCTCGGCATCTGGCTCGCCTTTGAACCGAACGGTCTCGACGGCAAGGACAGTGAATTCGCCAACGATGCGGCACGCCAGTCCAACGAAGCCGGGCGTTTCGCCACGTACTGGAGTCGCGCCGCCGGTTCCTCGCTGAACACGATCATGGTCGAGGAAGACCTGACCAAAACCACCCTCAGCGTCAGCGGCACGCCGTACAACAGCTGGTATACCTGCCCTCGCGACAACAAACGCACCTGCTTGCTCGACCCGTACGCCGACACCGTGGGCAATAAGGAAATGCTCATGACGACCATTTCCGTGCCGCTGATCGTCGACGGCAAGGCCATCGGTGTGGTCGGTGTCGACATCGCCCTCGACGCCCTGCAAGCGGCCGCTGTCGAGTCGCAACGCAACCTCTTCAACAACGCCGGGCACATGCTGATCGTTTCCGGCAGCGGCGTGCTCGCTGCCGACAGTTCGGACGCGACCAAGGTCGGCAAAAAGATCAACGACACCCTCGGCGCCAATGGTCAGGATGTACTGCAACTGCTCGCCTCCGGCACGCCGAAAATCATCGAACAGGGCGATCTGATCCGTGCGGTGTATCCGGTCGATCCGATCGGCAACGCGCGCGCCTGGGGCGTGGTCATCGACCTGCCGAAACAAGTGTTGCTGGCCGATTCGGTCAAGCTGCAAGCGGTGCTTGATGACGCACAGGACACCGGCGTGATCACCGCGCTGCTGGTCGCCATCGTGGCCGGCGTGATTGGCCTGTTGCTGATCTGGCTCACCGCGTCCGGCGTCACCCGGCCGATCAACAGCGTCGCCGAAATGCTCAAGAACATTGCCAGCGGTGAAGGCGATCTGACCCAACGCCTGAACTACAGCAAGAAGGACGAACTCGGCGAACTGGTCAACTGGTTCAACCGTTTCCTCGACAAGCTGCAACCGACCATCGCGCAGATCAAACAAAGCATCACCGAAGCGCGCGGCACCGCCGACCAGTCTTCGGAAATCGCCCGCCAGACCAGCGAAGGCATGCAGGTGCAGTTCCGTGAAATCGACCAGGTTGCGACCGCCTCCAACGAAATGAGCGCGACCGCCCACGACGTCGCCAACAGCGCCTCGAACGCGGCCAATGCTGCGAAGGGTGCCGATCAGTCGGCCAGGGACGGCATGTCGATCATCGAGCGCAGCACCCGCGACATCAACCAACTGGCCGATGAAGTCAGCAAAGCGGTGACTGAAGTTGAAGCGCTGGCGGTCAACAGCGAGCAGATCGGCTCGGTACTGGAAGTGATCCGCAGCATCGCCGAACAGACCAACCTGCTGGCGCTCAACGCGGCGATTGAAGCGGCCCGTGCCGGTGAGAGCGGGCGTGGTTTCGCCGTGGTCGCCGACGAGGTGCGTAACCTCGCCAAACGCACGCAGGATTCGGTGGAAGAAATTCGCGTAGTGATCGAACGCATCCAGACCGGCACCCGTGGCGTGGTCGCGACCATGCATTCGAGCCAGACCCAGGCGCACAACAACGCCGGGCAGATTCGTCAGGCGGTGGATGCGCTGGGCAAGATCAGCGACGCGGTGACGGTGATCAGCGACATGAACCTGCAAATCGCCAGCGCCGCCGAGCAGCAAAGCGCGGTGGCCGAAGAGGTCAACCGTAACGTTTCGGCGATTCGTACCGTGACCGAAACCTTGACCGGCCAAGCCACTGAATCGGCCGCGATCAGCAGCCAGCTCAATGCCTTGGCCAGCCAACAGATGAAATTGATGGACCAGTTCCGCGTATAAACACCTAGCGAAAATCACCACAAACCCTGTGGGAGCTGGCTTGCCAGCGATGGCGGCAGATCAGTCAGTACATTGTTGACTGACCCTCCGCTATCGCTGGCAAGCCAGCTCCCACAGGGTCAAGTGGCAACCCTGCAATCGGGGATTTCATCTGACTCGGGATTGTTTTGCACTATCATCGCCCTCTCGCTCCGGAGGGCCTTCGATGACTGATTTACTCACGTCCATTCAAGCCGCACTCGGCTTGTCGCACACGCCAATTCCGTTCACTGGCCGAGGCGCCCTGCCCTCGGCGTTCGCCGTCACCGACCTTGCCTGCGCGAGCATTGCCGCTGCCGGACAAGCCGTCAGCGAACTGCTGCATCAGCAAACCGGCCAACTGCCCACCATTGAAGTCGACCGTCGCCTGGCCTCGTTCTGGTTCTCCAGTTCACTGCGCCCGATCGGCTGGCAGGTGCCGCCACTGTGGGACCCGATTGCTGGTGATTACCCAACCTGCGACGGCTGGATTCGTCTGCACACCAACGCCCCGCATCATCGCGCTGCCGCTGAACGCGTGCTCGGTGCCTGCGCTGACCGCTCAGCGATGGCAGCGAAAGTCGCGCAATGGACGAGCACGGAGCTGGAGCAAGCGGTGGTCGACGCCAAGGGTTGCGCCGCCGAAATGCGCAGTTGGGCGCAGTGGCAACAGCATCCGCAGGGGTTGGCGGTGAATGCCGAGCAGCTTGTTCACTTCATCACTAATCAGGATGAACATGCGAAATCGTGGCAAGGCTCAGTGGAACGCCCATTGGCCGGGATCAAGGTCCTGGATCTGACCCGAGTGCTCGCCGGCCCTACCGCCAGTCGTTTCCTCGCGGGGCTCGGCGCGGAAGTTTTGCGCATCGATCCGCCGACCTGGAATGAGCCCGGTGTCGTCCCGGAAATGACCTTGGGTAAACGCTGTGCGCGACTGGATCTGAAGGTTGCGGCGGATCGAGCGGTGTTCGAAAGTTTGTTGAAAGACGCCGACATCCTGCTGCATGGCTATCGCGCCGACGCACTGGAGCATCTCGGTTTCGGCGCAGAACGCCGCCGCCAACTGGCGCCGGGGCTGATCGACGTTTGCCTCAATGCCTACGGCTGGAGCGGCCCCTGGCAGAACCGCCGGGGCTTCGACAGCCTGGTGCAAATGAGCAGCGGCATCGCCGAGGCCGGGCAGCGTTGGCAGCAGGCCGATAAACCGACGCCGTTGCCGGTGCAGGCGCTGGATCATGCGACGGGGTATTTGCTGGCAGCGAGTGCGCTCAAGTTGCTGACCGAGCGCTTGCGCAGTGGACGCGGTGGCTCGGCGCGGTTGTCATTGGCGCGGACGGCGAAATTGTTGATTGAGTATGGGTCGGGGACAACGCAAGCGCTGCGCGTTGAGGATGAACAGGATCATGGGGTATCGGTGGAGCAAACCCCATGGGGCCCGGCGCATCGGTTGCAGGTGCCGGTGAAGATCAGCGGTACGCCGTTGCAGTGGGCGTTGCCTGCCACGGACTTGGGTTCCCACCAACCTCAGTGGTGAATTTTAAACCGCTATCGCGAGCAGGCTCACTCCTACAGTTGACCGCGTCCTACTGATGGAGCGCGGTTAACTGTAGGAGTGAGCCTGCTCGCGATGAGGCCTGAATTGACCAAGCGACATTCGGATCAGTCCGCCCGGCTCAAGGATGTCCACAACAGTTGCGCCGCATACCCTCGATAAGGCCGCCAGGCCTCAGCGCGCAAAGCCAAATCCCGCGCTGTCGGTCGCACGCCCTCCAACACTTCCAGTGCCCGTAGCAGCCCGACATCACCATGGGGAAACCCATCCAGATCGCGCAATTGCCGCAACGCAACGTACTGCGCCGTCCACTCGCCTACCCCGTGTAACGCCAGCAGCCGTGCCACGCCACCCTCGCGATTCGGTTCAAACAATGAAGGTTCTTCCAGCAACGCCTGCGCCACCCCCGACAGCGTGCGCCCACGACTTTTCGGCATGCCCAGCGCCGCCAGATCTGCCGCTGCCAACACGTCCGCCTCGGGAAACACATGGGTCAATCCAGGCACGCCCGAATCCAGCGTCACCCCATGTTGCGCAACCAGTTTCCCGGCCAAACGAATCGCCGCCACCACCGTAATCTGCTGCCCGAGCACCGCGCGAAACGCCAACTCCAACCCATCCCACGCCCCAGGAATGCGCACCCCCGGGCGCTCGGCGATCAACCGCGCCAGCAACGGATCATTCGCCAGATGCCCTTGCATCAACGCCACATCAGCATCCAGATCAAACATCCGCCGCAACCTGATCACGATCTCGGGCACCGCTGCCGGATCAGGAAAGTCCAACTCGACCTCCAGCGCATCCGCCGTCCCAAGCCACACCGAAACCGTGCCGTGAACACCGTTCAACCCGATGCTGCGCGAGTACACACCCTCGACCACAACCTCCATCCCGACCACCGCCCGCGCCGCGAGAAACCCCAACATCGCCTCCCAGTCATACGGCGGCGCATACGCAAGCGACAACCTCACAACGACAGCACACCGCTGTACAACCCGTAAGCCGCCAGCCCCGCGCCGATGACCACGCAGGTAAAAATGCCTTTCTCGACATGGGTGAACAACGGTTCGCCCGCCTCATGCTTGGCCTTGGCAAACAAAATCACTCCTGGGGCATACAAGAGCGCTGACAGCAGCAAATACTTCACCCCACCGGCATATAACAGCCACACCGCATAACCGAGGGCGATGCCGCCGATCAGCAGATCCTTGGTGCGTTCGGCCGAAGCGTGTTCGTAAGTTTCGCCGCGCCCGCTGAGCAACACCGCGTACGCCGCCGACCACAGGTACGGCACCAGAATCATCGACGACGCCAGGTAAATCAGGCTGGTGTAAGTGCCCGCCGAAAACAGCGTGATCAGCAGGAAAATCTGGATCATCGCATTGGTCAGCCACAACGCATTGACCGGCACGTGGTTCTTGTTTTCCTTTTTCAGGAACGCCGGCATGGTTTTGTCCTTGGCCGTGGCGAAAAGAATTTCCGCACACAGCAGCGCCCACGACAGCAAGGCACCGAGCAGGGAAATTGCCAGACCAATGCTGATCAACAGCGCGCCCCACGGCCCGACGATGTGCTCGAGCACTGCCGCCAGTGACGGGTTCTGCAAATTCGCCAGTTCCGGCTGGCTCATGATTCCCAGCGACAGCACGTTGACCAGCACCAGCAGCGCCAGCACGCCGACAAAACCAATCACCGTGGCGCGGCCGACGTCACTGCGTTTCTCCGCCCGCGCCGAGTACACGCTGGCGCCTTCGATGCCGATGAAGACGAACACGGTGACCAGCATCATGTTGCGCACCTGATCCATCACCCCGCCGAAATTCGGGTTGCTGGTACCCCAGATGTCGCGGGTAAAAATGTCAGCCTTGAACGCCACCGCCGCGATGACAATGAACATGATCAGCGGCACGACTTTGGCCACCGTGGTCAGTTGATTGATCAGCGCCGCCTCCTTGATCCCGCGCATCACCAGAAAATGCACGGCCCACAGCAGCACCGACGCACAGGCAATGGCGATCGGCGTGTTGCCCTGGCCGAACACCGGAAAAAAGTAGCCAAGGGTGCTGAATAAAAGGACGAAATAACCGACGTTGCCCAGCCACGCGCTGATCCAGTAACCCCACGCCGAAGAGAACCCCATGTAGTCGCCAAACCCGGCCTTGGCGTAGGCGTAGACCCCAGAGTCCAGTTCCGGCTTGCGGTTGGCCAGGGTCTGAAAGACGAACGCCAGCGTCAACATGCCGATCGCGGTGATACCCCAACCGATCAGGATCGCCCCGGCGTCGGCGCGTGCTGCCATGTTCTGCGGCAACGAGAAAATCCCCCCGCCAATCATCGACCCCACCACCAGGGCGATCAACGCGCCTAATCGCAGCTTTTGCGTCGGTTGCGACATGCAAATCTCCCTTCCTGATCAACGAATTCTCAATTTCTACCGAAACCCCAAGATCCACCCAAACCCCAGATGCACCGCCCCCCTGTGGCGAGGGGATTTATCCCCGTTGGGTGGCGAAGCCGCCCCAGACCCAGTCAGCGCGGTGTATCAGACAGAACGAGTTCTGAGGCTTTGGGGCGGCTTCGCCACCCATCGCGGATAAATCCCCTCACCACAGGTTTATGTCTTAACTAACTAAATGGGTAAAGAGTAAGTACGTTTATTAGATAACGCCAACAAACGCCCATTTATATATAGCCGATGACGCTAACGCCTAGCACGCTAAGACAGTTTTGTGCGCTGATCCTAATAAATCAATTCTGTACTGAAAACAGAGGCGGAAAATTTGCCAAACCGCCAAAAAGAACTAGCGTGATAATTCGAAAGTAATAATAGCCATTCCCAAGAACATCACCAGAAAGCCTCTAGAACGGGCATTTCAGACAATAGCTTTATGCCTGCAGTGGCGGCCTAAGTCATTCATTAACAATGGAATGTGACCATGCACTGATCTAAGTCAGCTGTTTGAACAGACAACAGAACTACGCTGTGATCTCTTCTCTCCTGCAATGGAGTCATGCAATGTCTGAAGCTCCCGGAAAACTACGACTAGGTGCACTGGTTGCGTTGGTAGTCGGCTCGATGATCGGTGGCGGGATATTCTCTTTGCCACAAAACATGGCCGCCAGCGCCGACGTCGGCGCGGTACTGATCGGTTGGGCCATCACCGCTGTCGGCATGCTCACCCTCGCTTTTGTCTTCCAAACCCTCGCCAATCGCAAGCCTGACCTGGACGGCGGTGTCTACGCCTACGCCAAGGCCGGTTTCGGTGACTACATGGGTTTCTCGTCCGCCTGGGGTTACTGGATCAGTGCCTGGCTGGGCAACGTCGGTTACTTCGTTCTGCTGTTCAGCACCCTCGGCTATTTCTTCCCGGTTTTCGGTGAAGGCAACACCGTTGCGGCGGTGATCGGTGCCTCGGTGCTGCTGTGGGCCGTGCATTTTCTGGTGTTGCGCGGGATCAAGGAAGCGGCGTTTATCAACCTGGTGACCACGGTCGCCAAGGTCGTGCCGCTGCTGCTGTTCGTGTTGATCGCGGTGTTCGCCTTCAAACTGGACATCTTCACCGCCGACATCTGGGGCATCAAAAACCCGGATCTGGGCAGCGTGATGAACCAGGTGCGCAACATGATGCTGGTTACCGTGTGGGTGTTCATCGGCATCGAGGGCGCGAGCATCTTCTCGGCCCGCGCCGAAAAACGCTCGGACGTCGGTAAGGCCACCGTGATCGGCTTCATCACCGTGCTGCTGTTTCTGGTGCTGGTGAACGTGCTGTCGCTGGGCATCATGACTCAGCCGGAACTGGCAAAACTGCAGAACCCGTCGATGGCCGCCGTGCTTGAGCACGTGGTCGGTCACTGGGGCGCGGTACTGATCAGTGTTGGTCTGATTATTTCGCTGCTGGGCGCGCTGCTGTCGTGGGTGCTGCTGTGTGCGGAGATCATGTTCGCCGCTGCCAAAGACCACACCATGCCGGAGTTCCTGCGTAAGGAAAACGCCAACCACGTACCGGTCAACGCCCTGTGGCTGACCAACGCGATGGTGCAGATTTTCCTGATCATCACGCTGTTCTCGGCCAGTACTTACCTGTCGCTTATCTATCTCGCCACCTCGATGATTCTGGTGCCGTACCTGTGGTCGGCGGCCTACGCCCTGCTGCTGGCGGTGCGCGGCGAAAGCTACGAGGGCTTCGCGGCCGAGCGGCGCAAGGATCTGATTATCGGCGGCATCGCGTTGATCTACGCGGTGTGGCTGCTGTATGCCGGCGGGGTCAAGTATCTGCTGCTCTCGGCCCTGCTCTACGCACCTGGCGCGATCCTGTTCGCCAAAGCCAAGCTGGAACTCAAACAACCGATTTTCACTAACGTCGAGAAGCTGATTTTCGCCGCAGTGGTCGTGGGTGCCCTGGTGGCTGCCTACGGTCTCTACGACGGCTTCCTGACTCTGTAACCCCTGATTGTTTTGTTATCTGGAGGATCTGAAATGACCACGGAAAAAGTTAAGTACGGCGTACATTCCGAAGCCGGCAAACTGCGCAAAGTCATGGTGTGCTCCCCAGGTCTGGCCCATCAGCGGCTGACCCCGAACAACTGCGACGAGCTGTTGTTCGATGACGTGCTCTGGGTGGCCCAGGCCAAGCGCGACCACTTCGACTTCGTCACCAAAATGCGCGAGCGCGGCATCGATGTGCTGGAAATGCACAACCTGCTGACCGACATCGTCGCCATCCCCGAAGCGCTGGACTGGATTCTCGAGCGCAAGGTCACCGCCGACTCGGTAGGCCTGGGCTTGATCAACGAAGTCAAATCCTGGCTGAAAAGCCTTGAGCCACGGCACATCGCCGAATTCCTGATTGGTGGCGTGTCTGCCGATGATCTGCCGGACAGCTTCGGTGGCAAGACCATCCAGATGTTCCGCGACTTCCTCGGCCACTCCAGCTTCATTTTGCCGCCGCTGCCGAACACCCAGTTCACCCGCGACACCACCTGCTGGATCTACGGTGGCGTGACGCTGAATCCGATGTACTGGCCAGCGCGCCGTCAGGAAACCCTGCTGGCCACCGCCATCTATAAATTCCATCCACAGTTCACCAACGCCGAATTCGAAATCTGGTACGGCGACCCGGACAAGGAACACGGCAGTTCCACTCTTGAAGGCGGCGACGTCATGCCAATCGGCAACGGCGTGGTGTTGATCGGTATGGGCGAGCGCTCATCACGTCAGGCCATCGGCCAACTGGCGCTGAACCTGTTCAAGAACAAAGCCGTGGAAAAAGTCATCGTTGCCGGCCTGCCGAAATCCCGTGCGGCGATGCACCTCGACACCGTGTTCAGCTTCTGCGACCGCGACCTGGTGACGATTTTCCCTGAGGTGGTTAATCAGATCGTCGCGTTCACCCTGCGACCAGACGAAAGCAAACAGGGCGGCATCGACATCCGCCGCGAAGAAGGCACCTTCCTCGACACCGTGGCCAAAGCCCTCAACCTGCCTAAGTTGCGCGTGGTGGAAACCGGCGGCAACAGCTTCGCCGCTGAACGCGAGCAATGGGACGACGGCAACAACGTGGTTGCGGTGGAACCGGGCGTGGTTATCGGCTACGACCGCAACACCTACACCAACACCCTGCTGCGCAAGGCCGGCGTGGAAGTCATCACCATCAGCGCCGGTGAATTGGGCCGTGGCCGTGGCGGCGGCCACTGCATGACCTGCCCGATCATCCGCGACCCGATCGATTACTAAACCTCTGAGCCCTGGCCGACACTTACAACGTGCGGCCAGGGGGATAACCGACACCGAAGGAGATCCATCATGGCTTTTAACATTCACAACCGTAACCTGCTCAGCCTGGAACACCACACCCCACGTGAGCTGCGTTACCTGCTCGACCTGTCCCGCGATCTCAAACGCGCCAAGTACACCGGCACCGAGCAGCAGCACCTGAAGGGCAACAACATCGCCCTGATCTTTGAAAAAACTTCGACCCGTACCCGTTGCGCGTTCGAAGTGGCGGCGTATGACCAAGGCGCCAACGTCACCTACATCGACCCGAACTCTTCGCAGATCGGTCACAAGGAAAGCATGAAAGACACCGCCCGCGTGCTGGGGCGCATGTACGACGCCATCGAATACCGTGGCTTCAAACAGGAAATCGTCGAAGAACTGGCCAAGTTCGCTGGCGTACCGGTGTTCAACGGCCTGACCGATGAATATCACCCGACGCAAATGATCGCCGACGTGCTGACCATGCGTGAACACGCCGACAAGCCGATCCATGAAATCAGCTACGCCTACCTCGGCGACGCGCGCAACAACATGGGCAACTCGTTGCTGCTGGTCGGCGCCAAGCTCGGCATGGACGTGCGTATTTGCGCGCCGAAAGCCTTGTGGCCACTGGATGATCTGGTTGAGCGTTGCCACAAATATGCGGAAGAAAGCGGTGCGCGCATCACCCTGACTGAAGACCCGAAAGCGGCGGTCAAAGGCGTCGACTTCATCCACACCGACGTCTGGGTGTCGATGGGCGAACCGGTGGAAGCCTGGGCCGAGCGTATCCAGCAATTGCTGCCGTACCAGGTCAACGCCGAGCTGATGAAAGCCTCCGGCAACCCGCGTACCAAGTTCATGCACTGCCTGCCGGCGTTCCACAACAGCGATACCAAGGTCGGCAAACAGATTGCCGAACAGTATCCGCACCTGAAAAACGGCATCGAAGTGACCGACGACGTGTTCGAGTCCCCAGCCTGCATCGCCTTCGAGCAAGCGGAAAACCGCATGCACACGATCAAGGCGATTCTGGTCTCGACCCTCGCTGATCTGTAACTGGATGATCAGGTTCTCCTGATCAACCAACAACCTGTAGGAGCTGCCGAAG
>NZ_AKJD01000198.1 GCF_000282515.1 Pseudomonas sp. GM80 | reverse complement strand
CTGCGGCAGCTCCTACAGGGGCGGGTTATTTGAGGTTGACCTTGGAGTAGTCCTGGCGGCCGAACGGGCTGACGGCGTAGCCCTGCACGTCTTTGCGCGTCAGCGCGTAAGCGGTCGGGTGCGCCAGCGGCAGCCACAACGCCTGCTGCTGAATCTGCGCCTGCGCCTGCTCGTACAGCTTGGTGCGTACGCCTTGTTCGCTGGTGGTCTTGCCGGCGCTGATCAGCTTGTCGAGATCGGCATTGCAGTAGCGCGCGAAGTTGGTCCCCGACTTGACCGCAGCGCAGGAAAACTGCGGCGTGAGGAAGTTATCCGGGTCGCCGTTATCGCCGGCCCAGCCCATGAACAACAGATCATGCTCGCCCGCCTTGGCGCGACGAATCAGCTCGCCCCACTCGATCACGCGGATTTCCGCCTGAATACCGATCTCTGCCAGATCCGACTGCAGCATCTGTGCGCCGAGGCTTGGATTCGGATTAAGCAGGCTGCCCGACGGACGCGTCCAGATGGTGGTCTGGAAACCATCCTTCAACCCAGCCTTGGCCATCAGCGCCTTGGCTTTGGCGATGTCGTGCGGATAGCCCGGCAGGCTCTTCGCGTAGCTCCAGGTGTTCGGCGGGTAAGGGCCGTTCGCTGCTTCGGCGGTATCTTCAAACACAGCCTTGATGTAGTTGGCCTTGTCGAAGGCGAGGTTGATCGCCTGGCGCACTTCCGGCTTGTCCAGTGGCGGATGCTGGCTGTTGATGCCAACGAAAGCAGTCATGAACGCGTCAGTCTTTTCGACTTTTAATGTCGGTTCTTTCAGCGCGGCTTGTACGTCGAGTGGTTTCGGCGACAGGGCGATCTGGCACTCGTTACGTCGCAGCTTTTGCAGGCGCACGTTGGCGTCCGGGGTGATGGCGAAGATCAGCGGATCGACCGCAGGCTTGCCACCGAAGTAGTCCGGGTTGGCCTTGTAACGGATTGCCGCGTCTTTCTGGAAGCGGTTGAACACGAACGGGCCGGTGCCGATCGGTTGGCTGTTGAGCTTGTCCGTCGCGCCAGCCTTCATCAGTTTGTCGGCGTATTCGGCAGAATAGATCGAGGCGAAGCCCATGCTCAGGGTTGCCAGGAAAGTCGAATCTGGATGATCAAGGGTGAAGCGCACGGTCAGCGGATCGAGTGCGTCGATCTTCTTGATCAGTGCTGGCAACTGCATCGACTGCGCATGCGGGAAACCGCTTTGGGCGACTTTGTGCCACGGGTTCGCCGGGTCGAGCATGCGGTCGAAACTGAATTTGACGTCTTCAGCGGTCAGCTCGCGGCTCGGCTTGAAGTAATCGGTCGTGTGAAATTTCACCTGCGGATGCAGTTTGAACACGTACGTCAGGCCATCGGTGCTGACTTCCCAACTGTCGGCCAGGCTCGGCACGACTTTGCCGCTGGCGGTGTCGAAATCCACCAAGCGGTTCATCAGCACGTCGGCCGAGGCGTTGGTGGTGGTCAGCGAGTTGTATTGCACCACGTCGAACCCTTCCGGGCTGGCCTCGGTGCAAACGCTCAGCGCGGCGGCCTGGGCCAGAGGGCTCAGCAGGAGCGGGGCGAGCAACAGGGGTAGGGCAGCGAGGCGCATGGTCGGTTTCCTTTTACAGATCGAAGGCCCATCTGCAAGTGCAGTCTGGAAAAGGCCTACCCTAGAGGGCTGGATTACAAATGACTATCCCCTTTTTGCATTTTAAGGGCACAGTGATGGCGGTTTTTCAGACCACGGCGCTGCGTAAAAAGTCTGAAAGCCGTGTGCGGATGATTTTCTTCGACGAGTGGTAAAAACCGGTGCCGGCCTTTATCCAAAGCGTTCGCAGGTCGAAAAAACGCTTTTTTGTGGATTGATTGCACACGGAAAGTTGTTGCACCCCGGTCTTTCTGGTATAAAGCAGCGCTCTTTTCTAGGGGCCCGGTTCCTTCACTGTAGGTGTAGCCGGTAAGACCTCTAAAGAAACGCGGCGCCTGGCGCCAAATGACTGAGAGATTAAGCGGCCAACCCATGCCGGGTTGGGCATGTGGTTTTAGAGGGCTGAGGCATGTCGAGAGTATGTCAAGTTACCGGTAAGGGTCCGGTGACTGGGAATAACATTTCCCACGCAAACAACAAAACCCGTCGTCGTTTCCTGCCGAACCTGCAGCATCACCGCTTCTGGGTTGAAGAAGAGAAACGTTTTGTGCGTCTGCGCGTATCTGCCAAAGGCATGCGTATCATCGACAAGCGTGGCATCACTGTCGTGCTCGCCGAACTTCGCCGCGATGGCAAGATTTAAGGGAGCTAATCATGCGTGAATTGATTCGTTTGATCTCGAGCGCCGGTACTGGTCACTTCTACACTACCGACAAGAACAAGCGTACTACCCCGGACAAAATCGAGATCAAGAAATATGATCCGGTTGTTCGCAAGCACGTGATCTACAAGGAAGGCAAAATCAAGTAATTGATTTTTCCCGACTTACGAAAAAGGCCCGTATCTCACGATACGGGCCTTTTTTGTTGCCTTTGGATTTCTGTGGTGTCTGTGCGGGCCTCATCGCTGGCAAGCCAGCTCCCACAGGTTTTTGTGTTGAACACAATTTTGTGAACACCAATTTCCCCTGTGGGAGCTGGCTTGCCAGCGATAGGCCCGGATCAGCCAGCAAAAATCCTCAAGCCTTTTGTTCGAAGATCACATAGACCTTGCGGCAAGCCTCCAGCACTTCCCAGGTGCCACGAAACCCCGCCGGAATCACAAAGCGGTCGCCAACACGCAACGTCTTGGCATTGCCATCGCTGTCACGCAACACCGACACACCCTGCAAAATCTCGCAGTACTCATGCTCGGTGTAGTTCACCGTCCACTGGCCAACCGCGCCTTCCCACACGCCAACGCCCATCTGCCCACAAGGGCTGTCGTATTGATGGAACACCGCTTGTTCAGGATCACCCTTGAGCACTTTCGCCGGATCCGGGCGATAGCGTTCGGCTTCGCTGCTGGTCAGGCTGATGTCGACGACGTTCTGGATGTTCATTGTTGTTATCCCCCGTGAATACGGCGCGATTGGCTGGAAAGGGCCAAAGTCTATGTTGATTAAAATCAACACCGCAAGGCCGTATGGCCACCTTATGTCAAATATATTGAAACAACCCCGGCCGCTGGTTTAGGGTGGCGGGTGCCTCTGGCCGAAAAACCGGCTGGCCGGGCAGAATTCTTGAGGACGCTGGCGAAGATCGCGCGGCGCTCGTATTCAACAAGCGGAGGACACTCGAAATGACCACCCTGACTCGTGCCGACTGGGAACAACGCGCCCGCGACCTGAAAATCGAAGGCCGCGCCTATCTCAACGGCGAATACACCGACGCCGTCTCCGGCGAGACCTTCGAGTGCATCAGCCCGGTCGATGGCCGTCTGCTCGGCAAGATTGCCAGCTGTGACGCCGCCGACGCTCAGCGCGCTGTGGAAAACGCTCGCGCCACGTTCAATTCCGGCGTGTGGTCGCGTCTGGCACCGACCAAACGCAAAGCCACCATGATCCGTTTCGCCGGCCTGCTCAAGCAGCACGCCGAAGAACTGGCCCTGCTCGAAACCCTCGACATGGGCAAGCCGATCAGCGATTCGCTGTACATCGACGTTCCGGGCGCGGCGCAAGCGCTGAGCTGGAGCGGTGAAGCGATCGACAAGATTTACGACGAAGTGGCAGCGACGCCGCACGATCAACTGGGCCTGGTAACCCGCGAGCCCGTCGGTGTGGTCGGCGCCATCGTACCGTGGAACTTCCCGCTGATGATGGCGTGCTGGAAACTCGGCCCGGCGCTGTCGACCGGTAACTCGGTGATCCTCAAGCCATCGGAAAAATCGCCGCTGACCGCCATCCGCATCGCGGCGCTGGCCGTTGAAGCCGGTATCCCGAAAGGCGTACTCAACGTGCTGCCGGGCTACGGTCACACCGTCGGCAAGGCGCTGGCCCTGCATAACGATGTCGACACGCTGGTGTTCACCGGTTCGACCAAGATCGCCAAGCAACTGATGATCTACTCTGGCGAATCGAACATGAAACGCGTCTGGCTGGAAGCCGGTGGCAAAAGCCCGAACATCGTCTTTGCCGATGCGCCGGATCTGCAAGCTGCAGCCGAATCCGCTGCCAGCGCCATCGCCTTCAACCAGGGCGAAGTCTGCACCGCCGGTTCGCGTCTGCTGGTCGAGCGTTCGATCAAGGACAAATTCCTGCCGATGGTGATCGAGGCGCTGAAAGCCTGGAAACCGGGCAACCCGCTGGATCCGGCGACCAATGTCGGCGCGTTGGTCGACACGCAGCAGATGAATACTGTGCTGTCGTACATCGAATCCGGTCACACCGATGGCGCCAAACTGGTCGCCGGCGGCAAGCGCATTCTTCAGGAAACCGGCGGCACTTACGTTGAGCCAACGATTTTCGACGGCGTGAGCAACGCGATGAAGATCGCTCAGGAAGAAATCTTCGGGCCAGTGCTGTCGGTTATCGCTTTCGATACCGCTGAAGAAGCCATCCAGATCGCCAACGACACGCCGTATGGCCTGGCCGCTGCGGTGTGGACGCAAGACATCTCCAAGGCGCACCTGACCGCCAAAGCGCTGCGCGCCGGTAGCGTGTGGGTCAACCAGTACGACGGCGGCGACATGACCGCACCGTTTGGTGGTTTCAAACAGTCGGGTAACGGCCGCGACAAGTCGCTGCACGCGTTCGACAAATACACCGAGCTGAAAGCGACGTGGATCAAGCTGTAAGCCGTTAAGGGAGCCTGGTCACGCCAGGCTTCCAGACGAAACAGAGATCCTCTGTGAGAGCGGGCTTCCTGCCAAACAGAGATCCTCTGTGAGAGCGGGCTTCCTGCCAATCAGAGATCCCCTGTGTGAGCGGGCTTCCTGCCAATCAGAGATCCCCTGTGTGAGCGGGTTTCCTGACAAAACAGATATCCCTGTGGGAGCGAGCTTTTGTGGCGAGGGGATTTATCCCCGTTCGGCTGCGAAGCAGTCGCAAAATCAATGCGCGCGGTGTACCTGATACATCGCGCTTGCAGGTTTTGGGGCCGCTACGCGACCCAACGGGGATAAATCCCCTCACCACAAAGGCTCGCTCCCACAGTGGTTTTGCGGTGCACATAATAATTATCCACAGGAGCGTGGACCATGCGTTGGGCGACGTATTTCGCCGTGTTGGCGTCTGTCTTGAGTGTCGGCCTGGCCCTGGGGGTCAGCATGCCGTTGGTGTCGTTGCGTCTGGAGGGTTGGGGTTACGGCTCTTTCGCCATCGGCGTGATGGCGGCGATGCCGGCGATTGGCGTGTTGCTCGGCGCGAAGATTTCCAGTCATCTGGCGGCGCGCTTCGGCACGGCAAACCTGATGCGCCTGTGTCTGTGGGCGGGGGCGCTGTCGATCGGCTTGCTGGCGCTGTTGCCGAGTTACCCGATCTGGCTGCTGTTACGGCTGATGATTGGCGTGATCCTGACCATCGTGTTCATCCTCGGCGAGAGCTGGATCAATCAACTGGTGGTCGAGAGCTGGCGCGGTCGCTTGGTGGCGCTGTATGGCAGCAGTTATGCGTTGAGCCAGTTGTCTGGCCCGTTGCTGCTGGGCGCGCTCGGCACTGAAGACGATTACGGATTCTGGGTTGGCGTCGGCTTGCTGCTGGTTTCGCCATTGCTGTTGTTGGGCCGCAGCGGTGCGCCGAGCAGTGAGGCGAGCAGCGTGACCTTCCGCGACCTGTGGGGTTTTGCTCGCGACCTGCCGGCGATTGCCTGGGCGGTGTCGTTGTTCGCGGCGTTCGAGGCAATGATCCTGACGCTGCTGCCGGTGTATTGCCTGCAACAGGGATTCACTGCTGAGATCGCTTTGGCGATGGTTAGCACAGTGGTGGTCGGTGATGCATTGCTGCAATTGCCGATTGGCGCGTTGGCCGATTACCTGTCGCGACGCACTTTGTTCGCGGGTTGCGCGGTGGTGTTGATGCTGTCGAGTCTGGCGATTCCGCTGTTGCTCGATACGCTGTTGATCTGGCCGTTGTGGGTGTTATTTGGCGCCAGTGCAGGCGGGTTGTTCACGCTGTCGCTGATTCTGATTGGCGAGCGTTATCGCGATGATGCGCTGGTGCGGGCGAATGCGCATATCGCACAGCTCTGGGGTGTCGGGTGTCTGATCGGGCCGTTGGCGGCAGGGGCGGGGAGTCAGTGGATCAGCGGACATGCGTTGCCGCTGCTGATGGCGATCGGTGCGTTTGGGTTGGTGATATTGCTGTTGCGCCAAGGTGCATTCGGCCCAGTGACAGAACCTGCCTGAACAGGTATTTGGGATAAACCCTGTGGCGAGGGGATTTATCCCCGCTCGGCTGCGCAGCAGTCGTAACACCATCGCACGCGGTGTATCTGATACACCGCAATTGCAGGTTTTGGGGCTGCTTCGCAGCCCAACGGGGATAAATCCCCTCGCCACAAAAGCCCTCTAGAGCAGAGTTCTTTGTTGGATTACAACATGCGTTCCAGGCCGACGCTGGTACTTAACCACGCATTAAACCGTCGCCACCAACTCCCCGGCTCCTTGGTCAGTGTATGCATCTGGCCATTGTCTTCGGTGACCCAAACGATCTGACCATCCTGCAATTTCGCCTGATAACTCAACGCTGGCGCCATACCTTGCAACGCCAGCTCTCGCACATGTTCAGCCAACTTCGGACTGTCCACCAACACCCCGACCTCGGTGTTCCACAACACCGAACGCGGATCAAAGTTGAACGAGCCGATAAACGATTTCTGCCGGTCAAAAATCATCGCCTTGCTGTGCAAACTCGAATCCGAGCCACGGAACGACTTGCTGTAAAACACATGCGGGCCACTGCCGTAGTTATCCCCAGGCTGGCGGCGCAGTTCATACAGTTTCACACCGTGCTCCAACAGTGCCTTGCGGTACGGCGCATAACCGCCATGCACCGCCGGCACATCGGTGGCCTCCAGCGAATTGGTCAGCAGGCTCACGGAAACACCCGCATCGGCGCGCCCGGTCAGGTACACCAGCCCCGGTTGCCCCGGCACAAAGTACGCCGAAATCATGATCAGCTCTTTGCTGACGCCTTTCAGTTCCGGCGCCAGTTGCGTGGTCAGCAGTAATTGCGGATCCGGCTCATCCTTGGCCAGCACCTTGCTCGGCGCATCCCACAATGCCTGATTCCACGCCCAGATCAGCTCGTTGCGCCAGATGTCCATGCGCGGCTCGGTGGTGAAGGTCATCAGCTGCTGATACAGCGCGTGATTCTGTTTACGGGTTTCTTCCAGCGATTCTTCCAGGCGCGTGCGGGTGTTCTGCAAGTCTTTGGCGGTCGGTTTGCTGGAGAGAAATTCATCGATCGGCTTGCTCAGCGCGCTGTTCCAGTACTGGTCGAAACTGTGCCCGAGCTGCTCGGCCACCGGCCCCATGCTGAGCATGTCGATGTCGGTGAAATTCAGATTCGGCTCGGCATCGAAATACTCATCGCCCAGATTGCGCCCGCCGACGATGGCCGCGCTGTTGTCCGCCAGCCACAGTTTGTTGTGCATGCGCCGGTGTTGCAGCGACAGGTTGAACAGGCGCCCGGCCGCGCGGGTCACGCCGGTGCTGCGGCCCAGATGCAGCGGGTTGAACAGGCGAATCTGGATCTGCGGATGCGCCGCCAGCGTGGCGATGATCTGGTCGAGGCCATCGCTGGTGGTGTCGTCGAGCAGGATGCGTACGCGCACGCCACGGTCGGCAGCCTTGAGCAGTTCCTCGACGAGCATTCGTGTGCTGACGCCGTCGTGGACAATGTAGTACTGCAAATCGAGGCTGACCTGCGCGTGGCGGATCAGCTCGGCGCGGGCGGTGAAGGATTCAGTGCTGTTGGACAGCAGGCGAAAGCCGGAACGTCCCTGATACGGCGCGGCCTGGGCCTGGATCGAACGGCCGAAGCTGGAGCTGGACGCTGGTAACGCCTGACTTGGCTCGCGCGGCACGTCGAGACTGGCGCAGCCGCTCAGGAACGAGGCGAGTAACAGCAAGGCGAGTAGGGGCTGTCTGAAGCTCACGTAGGATTGTTCCGGTAGGCGGCAAAGGTCGGCATATGGACGCTGATGTCTGGAAAAAAGTCAGTCGGTTTCGGCAAGCAGTCTGATTGCGGTCTCGCCGACCTTGCGCACGGCTTCCTCGATCAGTGCTGTCGGCTTGGCAGCGTAGTTCATCCGCAAGCAATTACGGTACTTGCCCGAGGCAGAAAAGATGCTGCCGACGGCAATCTGTACGCCTTGGTCGAGCAGCGCACGATTCAGTTTCAGTGTGTCGAAGCCTTCCGGCAATTCAACCCACAACATAAAGCTGCCCTGTGGACGGCTGGCGCGGGTGCCGGCGGGGAAATAGCGGGTCACCCAATCGATCATCACGTCGCGATTGCGCTGGTATTGCGAGCGCATGCGCCGCAAATGCGGTTCGAAATGGCCGGATTTGAGAAATTCGGCAATGGCGATCTGCGGCTGTGGCGCGGTCGATCCGGTGCTGATGTATTTCATGTGCAGCACGCGCTCGAGGTATCGCCCCGGCGCGACCCAACCGATGCGCAGCCCCGGCGCCAGCGTCTTGGAAAACGAACTGCAGAGCAGCACGCGACCGTCTTCGTCGAAGGATTTGATCGTGCGCGGACGCGGGTAGGTGTAGGCCAGTTCGCCATACACGTCGTCTTCGATGATCGCCACGTCAAAGCGTTGGGCGAGGGTGAGCAGCGCGCGTTTGCGCGACTCCGGCATGATGTAGCCGAGCGGGTTGTTGCAGTTCGGGGTGAGCTGGATGACCTTGATCGGCCATTGTTCGAGCGCCAGTTCCAGCGCTTCGAGGCTGATGCCGGTGAGCGGGTCGGTGGGGATTTCCAGGGCTTTCATGCCGAGGCCTTTGAGGGTCTGCATGGCGCCGTGGAAGCTCGGCGAATCCACCGCGACGATGTCGCCCGGCTCGCAGATCGCATGGATGCTGGTGGACAACGCTTCGTGGCAACCGGTGGTCACGACCAGATCGCTGGCGCTCAACTGGCAGCCGGAATCGAGCATTAACCGGGCGATCTGCTCGCGCAGTTCGAGGGTGCCGTGGATGTTGTCGTAATACAGACCGGGCATGTCCTGGCGGCGGCTGATGCGGGCCAGCCCACGCAGCAGCGGCTTCATGGTCGGCGAGCTGATGTCGGGCATGCCGCGACCGAGTTGCACGACGTCCTTGCGCGGCACGGCGCGAATCAATTCGAGGACTTGATCCCACTGCGAAATCTCCACCGGCCGCTGCGCCGGCCGGCCTACTGCGGGCAACTCCGGCAGCTCACGCCCGACCGGCACAAAGTAGCCGGATTTGGGTTTCGGCGTGGCCAGGCCACTGTCTTCGAGCATGCGATAGGCCTGTTGCACCGTGCTCAGGCTGACCCCGTGTTCGACGCTCAAGGCGCGCACCGACGGCAAGCGGTCGCCGGGGCGATAGAAGCCTTGTTCGATGCGCGTGCCGAGCAATTCGGCGAGGTTTACGTAGAGGGTCATGGCGCTGCCTCGGTGCAGAAGATTCGGAAGACCAGTACAGATGCGAGATAAATCGTCAATTCAGTCCACAGAGCGGCAAATCTGTATGGAGTTAATACAGTTGCTTTGAATCTGTAACGGTTTTGCTCACCCGCGCATCATGGAATCTCTGGCTACCCAAGTAAACAGGAGCGACAAAAATGAACGGCTTGAGTGATGTGCGGCTGACGTTACACAGTCAGGAACTGGCGGCAGGGCAGAAGGATCGTGCGCGCAATGAGATCATGCGTAACGCACCGTCCGGCCTGAGCCGCTGGAGTCTGATGTGGCATCGTCTGCACACGCGCAAGGCGTTGCTGGCGTTGACGGCGGATCAGCTCAAGGACATCGGGCTGACGCGTGAGCAGGCGCAGGAGGAGGGGTTGAAGCCGTTCTGGCAGATCTGAACGACACCGATCGTTCCCACGCTCTGCGTGGGAACGCCGCCCCGGACGCTCTGCGTCCGCTGTGACGCAGAGCGTCACTGGATGCATTCCCACGCAGAGCGTGGGAACGATCAAAGCTCCTACAGAGGGGGTTTCACACCAACTCTTTGAGGCGATGCCACAACATCCCCAACGCCAACAGCGGCGAGCGCAAATGCTTGCCGCCCGGGAAGGTGATGTGCGGCACCTTGGCAAACAAATCAAACCCGCCGCCGTGCTGCCCGCTGATCGCCTCAGCCAGCAACTTGCCCGCCAGGTGCGTGGCATTTACCCCATGCCCGGAATAGGCCTGGGCGTAATACACGTTCGGCTGATCATTGAGCCGGCCGATCTGCGGCAGACGGTTCGCGCCGATGCCGATCATCCCGCCCCACTGATAATCGATCTTCACGCCCGCCAGTTGCGGGAATACTTCGAGCATCTTCGGCTGCATGTACGCGGCGATGTCTTTCGGATCACGTCCCGAGTAATGACAGGCACCGCCAAACAGCAAACGCCGATCCGCCGAGAGTCGGTAGTAATCCAGCGCCACCCGCTGATCACAGACCGCCATGTTTTGCGGCAGCAGGTTGTGCGCCTGCTCTTCGCTCAACGGTTCGGTAGCGATGATATAGCTGCCGGCGGGCAGGACTTTGCCGCTGAGTTGCGGATTCAGATCATTCAGATAGGCGTTGCAACCGAGCACCAGCGTCTTCGCCCGCACCGAACCTTGGGCGGTGTGGACTTTGACTTCCGGGCCGTAATCGATACGGGTCACTGCCGAGTGTTCAAACAGTTTCACACCCAACTGCAGCGCCGCCGCTGCTTCGCCCAATGCGAGATTGAGCGGATGCAGATGCCCTGAACCCATGTCGATCAAACCACCGACGTAGCGCTTGGAACCAACCACGGTGTGCATCTCGCTGGCTTGTAGCAGGCGGGTTTCGTAGCGATAACCGAGGCCGCGCAACTCTTCGGCGTCTTCGGCAAAACCTTCGAGGTCGGAAGGTTTGTTGGCGAGGTCGCAGTAGCCCCAGGTCAGGTCGCAGGCAATCTGAAAACGCTCGACGCGCTGGCGGACGATTTCCACCGCTTCCAGGCCCATCAGTTTCATCTCGCGTACGCCATCGCTGCCGACGACGTTGGCGAACTGATCGAGACCGTGGCCGACGCCGCGAATCAACTGCCCGCCGTTACGACCGCTGGCGCCCCAGCCGATCTTGTGCGCTTCCAGCAACACCACGCTGAGACCGCGCTCAGCCAGTTCCAGCGCCGTGTTCAACCCGGAAAAACCGCCGCCGACCACGCAGACGTCGGCCACCACGTCGCCTTGCAGCAGCGGATGATCCGGTTGCGGCAGGCTGCTGGCGGCGTAGTAAGAGGCAACGTGAGGTTGGCTCGCGGGGGAGTGGGCGCGGGCGGTCATGGGCAGGATCCTGAGACGGGGGTGTCGAGAAAATTTGACGGAGCATAAGCCGCACGCCCGAACGGGGGCAACACTGGTCGGCCTGCGGTGTCTGGATCACGGCTTTTGCGGCACAATTGCTGCCTACTTCACCTTGGTTACCGTTTCGATGAGCTGCAACAGCCAGACAGTCCGCACCTTGCGCCAGCAGATCCCCTCGTTCGAGTGCGTGCCCGGCTGCCACGATTGCTGTGGGCCGGTGACCACCTCGCCGGAAGAAATGGCCCGCCTGCCGCGCAAGACCCGCGCCGAGCAGGATGCGGCAATGGATGAGCTGAACTGTGTGCACCTGGGGCCGAATGGCTGCACGGTGTATGAAGAGCGGCCGTTGATTTGCCGGCTGTTTGGTACGACCAAGACTTTGCCTTGCCCGAATGAGCGGCGGCCGGTGGAGCTGATTCATCCGCGGGTGGAGAAGCAGATTTTCGAGTACATGGCGGCGAATCGGCAGGTGCTGGTTTAACGGTCACTCGGAACCGTGTCGACGCCATCGCTGGCAAGCCAGCTCCCACAGGTTCGGCGTCGTACACAAATGTTGTGAACACCGATAATCACTATGGGAGCTGGCTTGCCAGCGATGGGGCCGGGTCAGGAATCCCCAATCTCAGTCTGGAATCGGCAGGCTCAAGCTCTCCTTAACCTCTTCCATCACGATATAACTCTTCGACTCCCGCACATGCGGCAGTTTCAGCAGAATGTCGCCCAGCAGCTTGCGGTACGAGGCCATCTCGGAAATCCGCGCCTTCACCAGGTAGTCGAAATCCCCTGACACCAAATGGCACTCCAGCACGTGCGGCAATTTCAGCACCGCGCGGCGGAACTCCTCGAACGTGTCGCCGGATTTGTAGTCGAGGCTGATCTCGACGAACACCAGCAAGCTACCCTTCAAGTGCTGCGGATTGAGCCGGGCGTTGTAGCCCATGATGATCCCTTCGCGCTCCAGACGCCGCACGCGCTCGGTGCACGGCGTGGTCGAGAGCCCGACCTTTTCGCCCAGCTCGGTAAAGGAAATCCGCCCGTCCGCCTGCAGGATCCGCAAGATGTTGCGGTCGATCTTGTCCAGCTCACGTTTGGTCTGAGTGTTGGTACGCATAGGGGATGCGCCTCCGTGAAAAGGGTTTTTGCCGAGAATTGTCGCCAAATATAGGCGCTTATATAGTGAAAAGCACTGGCATTTCTTTTTTACACTGCGCGCATCATTGCTCTAACAACAGACGTACGCGGCCCCGCCGCGATGAGGGATACAAAAATGCGCGTAATGGTCTTGGGTAGCGGCGTCATCGGTACCGCCAGTGCTTACTATCTGGCCCGTGCCGGGTTTGAAGTGGTGGTGGTCGACCGGCAGCCGGCTGCGGCCATGGAGACCAGTTTCGCCAACGCCGGCCAGGTCTCGCCGGGCTATGCCTCGCCGTGGGCCGCGCCGGGCGTACCGCTCAAAGCGATCAAGTGGCTGTTGCAACGCCACGCCCCTCTCGCGATCAAGGCCACTGCCGACATCGACCAGTACCTGTGGATGGCGCAGATGCTGCGCAACTGCACCGCCAACCGTTACGCGTTGAACAAGGAGCGCATGGTGCGTCTGTCCGAGTACAGCCGTGACTGCCTCGATGAACTGCGCGCCGAAACCGGCATCGCCTACGAAGGCCGCAGCCTTGGTACGACTCAGTTGTTCCGCACTCAGGCGCAGCTTGATGGCGCCGCCAAAGACATCGCCGTGCTGAAAGAATCCGGCGTGCCGTTTGAAGTCCTCGACCGCGCCGGCATTGCCCGCGTCGAGCCGGCGCTGGCGGGTGTCACTGACATCCTCGCCGGTGCATTGCGCCTGCCGAACGATCAGACTGGCGACTGCCAGATGTTCACCACGCGCCTCGCCGAAATGGCAGTGAAACTCGGTGTGGAATTCCGCTTCGGCCAGGACATCCAGAAACTCGACTACGCCGGTGATCGCATCAACGGCGTGTGGATCGACGGCAAGCTGGAAACCGCCGACCGCTACGTGCTGGCGCTCGGCAGCTACTCGCCGCAACTGCTCAAGCCGCTGGGCATCAAAGCCCCGGTGTATCCGCTCAAGGGTTACTCGCTGACCGTGCCGATCACCAACCCGGCGATGGCGCCGACTTCGACTATTCTCGACGAGACCTACAAGGTCGCGATCACCCGTTTCGACAACCGCATCCGCGTCGGCGGCATGGCCGAGATCGCCGGTTTTGACCTGTCGCTGAACCCGCGTCGCCGCGAAACCCTGGAGATGATCGTCAACGACCTTTATCCTCAGGGCGGTAATCTGGCCGAAGCGAGTTTCTGGACCGGTCTGCGTCCGACCACGCCGGATGGCACGCCGATCGTTGGCGCCACGCCGTTCAAGAATCTGTTCCTCAACACCGGTCACGGCACCCTCGGTTGGACCATGGCGTGCGGTTCCGGTCGCTTGCTGGCCGACCTGATGGCGAAGAAAAAGCCACAGATCAGCGCCGAAGGCCTCGATATTTCCCGTTACGGCAACAAAATTCAGGAGTCCGCAAAACATGTCAATCCAGCGCCAGCTCACCAATGAGCGCATGAGTCAGATCGTCAGCCACAACGGCACCGTGTATTTGGCCGGGCAGGTCGGCGACGACTTCGACGCCGGGATTGAACAGCAGACCCGCGACGTTCTGGCCAATATCGAGCGCCTGCTCGACCTCGCCGGGACTGACAAACAGCACCTGCTGTCGGCGACGATTTACCTGAACGGCATCGATGAGCACTTCGCCGGGATGAACTCGGTGTGGGATCAGTGGCTGCCAAAAGGCGCCGCGCCGGCCCGTGCCACCGTCGAAGCGAAAATGGCCAAGCCGAGCATTCTGGTAGAAATCTCTATCGTCGCCGCGCTGCCGTAAAAAGTTGTAAAGATCCCTCTCCCGGCGCTGTTGGCGGTTCACGTCGTCAGTCGGCGCCGGTTTTTATTCCCATGACCGCCTAGAAGTCTGCCGCCATGCGTCCTGCCCGTGCCCTGATCGACCTTCAAGCCCTGCGCCACAATTACCGAATTGCCCGCGAAGTCACCGGCGCCAAGGCGCTTGCGGTGATCAAGGCCGATGCCTATGGCCATGGCGCGGTGCGTTGCGCCCAGGCGCTGGAAGGCGAGGCCGACGGGTTTGCCGTTGCCTGCATCGAGGAGGCGCTGGAACTGCGCGCCGCCGGCATTTTTGCGCCAGTGTTGTTGCTGGAAGGGATTTTCGAGGCCGACGAGCTGGCGCTGATCGTCGAGCATGATTTCTGGACGGTGGTGCACTCGCTTTGGCAGCTCGAAGCAATCGAGCAGGCAGCGCTGAGCAAACCGATCACCGTCTGGCTGAAGCTCGATTCGGGCATGCACCGCGTCGGGCTGCATCCAAAGGATTATCCGGCGGCTTATCAACGTCTGCTGGCCAGCGGCAAAGTGGCGAAAATCGTCTTGATGAGCCACTTCGCCCGCGCCGATGAGCTGCATGCGCAGAGCAGCACCGAGCAAGTTGCGGTGTTTGAAGCGGCGCGTCAGGGGCTGGCGGCGGAAGTCAGCCTGCGCAACTCGCCCGCCGTACTCGGTTGGCCGCAGATCCACAGTGACTGGGTGCGTCCGGGCATCATGCTGTATGGCGCGACCCCGTTCGAAGAAGCCAACGCCGTGGCGGATCGTTTGCAACCGGTGATGACTCTGGAATCGAAAGTCATCTGCGTGCGTGAGCTGCCGGCCGGTGAGCCTGTCGGTTACGGCGCCAAATTCATCACCGACAAACCGATGCGCATCGGTGTGGTTGCCATGGGTTACGCCGACGGCTACCCGCGTCAGGCGCCAACCGGCACGCCAGTTTTGGTGGCAGGTAAACGCAGCCGCATTATCGGTCGCGTGTCGATGGACATGCTTTGCATCGATCTTACCGATGTGCCGGAAGCCGGTCTCGGTTCGACCGTTGAGCTGTGGGGCAAAAACATTCTCGCCAGTGAAGTGGCGCAGTGGGCCGACACCATTCCGTACCAGATCTTCTGCAACCTGCGTCGAGTGCCAAGGCTCTATTCCGAGGGTTGACGCCACTGCGGGGGCCAAGTGTTGTAAATACTGAACGCTGTCGCCATGATAACGCTCAATATTCTTACAACATCAGGAGGCTCGCGCCTTGGACGTCGGTGAACGACTGCAATCGATCCGCAAGCTCAAAGGGCTTTCCCAGCGTGAACTCGCCAAACGCGCGGGCGTCACCAACAGCACCATTTCGATGATCGAAAAGAACAGCGTCAGCCCTTCGATCAGTTCGCTGAGAAAGGTGCTGGGCGGCATTCCCATGTCCATGGTCGAGTTCTTTTCCGAAGAAATCCTGCAGGAAGTCCCGACCCAGATCGTCTACAAGGCCAACGAGCTGATCGACATTTCCGACGGCGCCGTGACCATGAAACTGGTCGGCCGCGCGCACCCCAGCCGCGCCATCGCCTTCCTCAACGAAATCTACCCGCCGGGCGCTGACACCGGCGAAGAAATGCTCACCCATGAAGGCGAGGAAACCGGGATTCTGGTGGAAGGTCGTCTGGAACTGGTGGTGGGTCTGGAAACTTTTATTCTCGAAGCCGGTGACAGCTACTACTTTGAAAGTACCAAGCCGCATCGTTTCCGTAATCCGTTCGACTTGCCTGCGCGACTAATCAGCGCAGCCACGCCGGCAAACTTTTAAACCAAGAGGCGCCAGGCCATTACGGCAAAGGCACCCAAGCTGTTTTACCGATGCGCAACAAGACCCCTTTAATCATGGGGTTGTTTCAGTGTGGCGGGCTACCCGCTATACTTGCGCCCGCCTGCGAACCGTGGCCGCAGGCGTGAATAGCCACCATTGAGGGTGAACGCGTGAATCTAATTATGAAAATGCTGGCTGCACCAGCAACCGTACTGGCCCTCTGGGCTGTCAGCGCTCAAGCTGCGACGAATGACGACATTGCCAAACGCCTCGAGCCTGTCGGCCAGGTGTGTGTTCAAGGTCAGGAATGCAAAGGGATGGAAGTGGCGGCGACTGCCGGCGGTGGTGGCGGTGCCAAGACTCCGGACGAAGTGATTGCCAAACATTGCAACGCTTGCCACGGTTCCGGGTTGTTGGGTGCGCCGAAAATCGGTGATGCGGCAGCCTGGAAAGACCGCGCCGATCACCAGGGCGGCCTCGACGGCCTGCTGGCAAAAGCCATTACAGGCCTGAACGCCATGCCGCCAAAAGGCACCTGCGCTGATTGCTCGGATGACGAGTTGAAAGGCGCGATCCAGAAGATGTCCGGCCTGAAATAAGCTGCGCTTCTGATGAAAAAAACCGTCTTCGGACGGTTTTTTTGTGCCTGCGATTCAGGGGCTGGGCTGTTCATTGCAGCAAAGTAGCGGCAAGCTCGGTCTACCCCTATTCACGGAACGGGCAGGAGGCTTCAGATGGTGCAGTTGTGTTCGATCGAACAGGCGGTGGATGACGTGCTGGCACGCTTGCCGGCGCATATCCACATGGGCATGCCGCTGGGCCTGGGCAAACCCAATCACTTCGTCAACGCGCTGTACCGGCGGATCAAAGGCTTGCCCGAGCGGCAACTGACGATCTACACCGCGCTGTGCCTCGGCCGCCCGGCGTTGGGCGACGGTTTGCAAAAGCGCTTCATCGAACCCTTCGTCGAGCGCATCTTCGGTGACTATCCGGAATTCGATTTCCTCGCCGACCTGCACCGCGACAGCCTGCCCGCCAACATCCGCATCGAGCAGTTTTTCATGCAGCCCGGCAGCCTGCTCAACAGCGCGCCGGCCCAGCAGGATTACGTCAGCAGCAACTACAGCCACGCCGCCCGCGACATCAACGCCGCCGGCCTGAACCTGGTGGCGCAGTTATTGGCCAGCAGCAGCGAACACCCGGATCGCCTGAGCCTGAGTTGCAACCCGGACATCACCCTCGACCTGTTGCCGATGATCGCCAAGCGCCGCGAGGCCGGGGAGACTATTTTGCTGGTCGGCCAGGTCCACACCGATCTGCCGTACATGCCCGGCGATGCCGAAGTCGATATCGACACCTTCGACCTGTTGATCGACGCGAAGGACAGCAGCACGCTGTTTTCCACGCCGAACATGCCGGTGGGGTTTCAGGATCATTTCATTGGTTTGCATGCGAGTACGCTGGTGCGCGACGGGGGTACGTTGCAGATCGGCATCGGTTCGATGGGCGATGCGCTGACTGCCGCGTTGCTCGCACGTCAAGCCGATAATGCCGGCTATAAAGCGCTGCTCGACGACATCAACCTCAGCCAATGGGCGCAGTTGATCAACCGCGAGGGCGGCACCGGGCCGTTCGCCAAAGGCCTGTACGGTTGCAGCGAAATGTTCGTCAACGGCCTGCTGGTGCTGGCGGATGCCGGGATCATCCGGCGCAAGGTCTACCCCGATGTACCGACGCAGGAACAGGCCAACGCCGGCACTCTCGACGAAGCGGCGCAAACTGACGGTATCTCCGTGCACGGCGGATTCTTCCTCGGCCCGCGCAGTTTCTACGAGCGCCTGCGTGAGTTGCCGTTGAGCAAACGCCTCGAATTCAACATGACCCGCATCAGCTACATCAACGAGCTCTATGGGCAGGAAGAACTCAAGCGCCTACAACGCCTCGACGCGCGGTTCATCAACACGGTATTCACCATGACTTTGCTCGGTGCCGGTGTGGCGGATCAACTGGAGGATGGGCGAGTACTCAGCGGAGTCGGCGGGCAGTACAACTTCGTCGCGCAGGGGCATGCGTTGCACGATGCCCGTTCGATTCTGATCCTGCGTAGCTGGCGTGAATCCGGTGGCGACGTCAGTTCCAACATCGTCTGGGAATACGGCCACTGCACGATTCCGCGGCATCTGCGTGATATCGTCGTGACCGAATACGGCATCGCTGATCTGCGCGGTAAATCCGACGCTGTAGTGATCGAATCGCTGTTGAACATTAGTGACTCGCGCTTCCAGCAGGGCCTGATCGAACAAGCGCAAAAGGTCGGCAAGCTGCCAAAGGATTTCCGCCTCGATCCACGCTTCGCCGAGAACACGCCGCAGCGTTTGCAAGCCATCGCCGCACGGCATGCGAACCTGTTTCCGGAGTATCCACTGGGCTGTGATTTCACTGCGATCGAACGGGATTTACTGCGGGCGCTGAACTGGCTGAAGAGCAAATTCAAACTCAGCGAAATCCTCGAACTGGGCAAAGCCGCCCTCGACGCCCCCGAGGCATCGCTCTACCCCGAACACCTCGAACGCATGCAACTCACAAACCCGGAAGGCCTGAAAGAAGACCTCTTCCAACGCCTGCTGCTCACCGGCCTAAAAGCCACCACCCAAACCCTGTAGGAGCTGCGGCACGCTGCGATCTTTTGATCCTGATCTTTGAAAATATCAAAAGATCGCAGCCTCGTTGCACTCGACAGCTCCTACATAGCAACTGCG
>NZ_AKJD01000197.1 GCF_000282515.1 Pseudomonas sp. GM80 | reverse complement strand
CACCTTGGCCGCCCAAGGCTGGCTAGTCGGCCCGGCCAGCGGCTACGACCGCCGCACCGCGCTGTATACCGAAGATGTGCTGGGCTACTTCAAGGAGGCTTGGCCGGAGCGTTGGGACAAGTTCGCCAAGGCTAACCCGAACAACCCGCACGAGCTGCTGATACAGAAATTGGTGCGCGAACTGGAGCAGAGCGGCACTCTGGATGTATTGCGTCATGGCTTCAAGCTGCCAGCTGTGAAGGTGGAGCTGTGCAGCTTTCAGCCCGACCACGGCATGAACCCGGATACCTTGAAGCGCTACCAGTGCAACCGCCTACGTGTTGTCCCTGAGGTCTCCTATTCTCCGCACGCGCGTGATGCTGGCAGCAGCGGGCAGAGCTACAACCCACGGTTGGACTTGGTCCTGTTCGTCAACGGCATTCCCACCGCCACGCTGGAACTGAAAAGCGAGTTCAAGCAATCGGTGCAAAACGCCAAGCGTCAGTACCGTGATGACCGCCCGGTGAAAGACCCGGTCACGCGCAAGCCTGAACCGCTGCTGACCTTCAAGCGCGGCGCGCTGGTGCACTTTGCCGTGGGTCAGAATGAAGTGGCGATGACCACCAAGCTAGCCGGTAAAGAAACCTTCTTCCTGCCGTTTAACCTCGGCACCGAGGAAGGCGGTGCAGGCAATCCAATGCCTGCTGACGACAGCCAATATGCCACCAGCTACCTGTGGCAACACCTCCTGCAGCCGGAAGCCTGGCTCAAGGTACTGGGGCGCTTTTTACACTTGGAGAAGAAAACGAGCGAAGGCTTTGACGGCACGCCGGTGACTAAGGAGTCGATGATCTTCCCGCGTTACCACCAGTGGGAAGTGGTCAACAAGTTGATCAGCACCACCCGTGTCGAGGGGCCAGGCAAGCGCTACCTGATCCAGCACAGTGCAGGCTCGGGCAAATCCAACTCCATCGCCTGGGCGGCGCATCAATTGGCATCTCTATACGATGATACAGGTCAGCGATTGTTCAACTCGGTGATCGTGATCACCGACCGCACGGTACTGGATAGCCAGTTGCAGAACACCATCTACCAGTTCGAGCACGCCCAAGGCGTGGTCAAGCCGATCAGCCGGGATGTCGGCAACCAGAGCAAATCTGAACAGTTGGCCGAGGCGCTGGCCGAGCACACCCGTATCATCATTGTCACCATCCAGACCTTCCCTGCATTGTTCGATGCCCTAGACAAGTATCCCAAGCTGGCAAGCGGGAGTTATGCGGTAATTGCCGACGAAGCGCACTCGTCGCAAACTGGTTCGTCGGCTAGCAAGCTGAAACAAATTCTAGGTAGCGATGCGCTGGACGCCGAGGAAGTCAGCGCCGAAGAAATGCTGGACGCCGCGGTGCAGGCGCGCCAACCGAATGAGCGCATCAGCTACTACGCTTTTACCGCCACGCCCAAAGCCAAGACGCTGGAGCTGTTCGGTCGTCCGGCCGAACCGACGCTGCCAGCCAGTTCCAGCAATAAGCCGGAGGCGTTTCACCTCTACTCCATGCGCCAAGCCATTGAGGAGGGTTTTATCCTCGATGTGCTGCGTAACTACACCACATACAGCACCGCCTGGAAGATCGCACACCCGAATGGCGAAGACGACGAGGTGGACAGTAAGAGGGCGCGCATCAAGCTGGCACGTTGGGTGCGTCTGCACCCATACAACCTCAGCCAAAAGGTCGAGGTGATCGTCGAGCACTTCCGCGCCAATATCTGTGGCCTGCTGGGTGGCCAGGCCAAGGCGATGGTGGTGACCAGTAGCCGCCAGGAAGCCGTGCGCTACCAGTTGGCCATGAAGACTTATGTGCAGCAGATGGGTTACAGCGATGTGCATCCGCTGGTGGCGTTCTCGGGTAGCGTTCTGGCGGATGAGGTTATCCCCGAAGATGTGACGGAAAATAGCAACTTGCTCAACGCCGGCCTCAATGGCCGCGACCTGGCGGACGCCTTCGACACCCAAGACTTCAACGTGATGATCGCCGCTAACAAGTACCAGACCGGCTTCGATCAGCCCAAGCTGTGCGCCATGTACGTGGACAAGAAGCTGCAAGGCGTGGACGGTGTGCAAACCTTGTCGCGGCTGAACCGCACTTTCGGTGATAGCAAGCAAACCTTCATCCTCGACTTCTTCAACGAGCCGCAGGACATTCTTGACGCCTTCTTGCCTTACTACACCAAGGCCGAACTGACTGATGTGACTGATCCGCAGATCATCTATGACCTGCAGAAGACGCTGGATGCCGAGGGAATTTATCACTGGCAGGAAGTCGAAGCGTTCGCCATGGCCTTCTTCGACCCCAAGGCGGCTGCTAGCAAGCTCAGCTACTACTGCACCCCGGCTAAAGAGCGCTTTGCCAAGCGTTATACCTTCTCGATCGAATCGCGCCAGCAGGCGATGGATTACAAGCGCACCGCCGAAGCCAACGGCGACAGCGCCGGCCTGAAAAAAGCCGAGCACGCGCTGAAAGAGGCTGGCGAGCAGATTGATCAGCTCGACCTATTCCGCAAGAACCTGCAAAGCTTTGTGCGCTTGTACGAGTTCCTCTCGCAGATCGTGCCTTATGAGGATCGCGAACTAGAGCAACTGTGCGTGTACGCCAAGCACCTGCACCCGCTACTACGGGTAGATCGTCTACTGCAAGACGACGTGGACGTAGGTGAACTGCAACTGAGCCACTACCGTCTGAGCAAGCGCGCCGAACATCAGCTACGCCTGAACGAGGAAAACGGCGAATACACCCTCAAACCTGGCAGCGACGTGGGCAGCGGCAAGCCCCATGACCCGGAGAAGAAACGCTTGTCAGAAATCATTGAGGCACTGAACGATATCTTTGGTGCGGAAGTGAGCGACGACGACCAATTGCAGTTCCTCACTGGCATTGCCCAGCGCATCAGCCGCCAGGAAGATGTGATGGCCCAAGTGAACAACCATTCGGTGGATCAAGTGATGCACGGCCTGTTTCCCAAGCGCGTCCTCAATACGGTGTTGGACGCCATGACTGACCACGAGAAGCTCTCGCTGGAAGTGCTGGATAACGAAACCAAGAGCCGGGCCTTTGCTTTGGTGATTCTGAAGATGCTGACATCAGCTGCTGCCCTCGGTGAATCCGAGTTGCCCAATGCCTGATAAAGTATGAATCGCATCAACAAAAATAGGCGCCGACATCTGTTTGTTGCCGACGGCTGCCCGTCGCCTCCGACTGCAATGGGTTGTAACCGGACATACACGAATGGCTGCTGATGGCCCAGAGTGTGTAAAAACGCTGAGCCAAAATTGAAGTTGGCGCTTCTATGCTAAATCTGAAATTTATCGGCTGGTTTGCAGACTTAGATTTTGCGTAGAAACGCTATTTGCGGTTCTACTTTGGACACCAATCGCGCTGAAAAACGTTTTTACACACTCTGGGCCGGTTGCTGCCGGATACAACTGGCAGCTATTGGCCGAGAACTGCATGTCGCGGAGAGCAGCTCTAAAGTTCTAGGTGAGCGGTTAGAGCGCTCCTGAACGAATTTAACCGATTATGTTGGGTTCATCGTGTGGGTTTCACGATTTCGCCGACGCGTCGATAAACTGTTTCTGTTATGCGTTTGTCGGTATGCCCAAGCAGTCGGCTGGCATGACCAAGATCGTCAATCTCACTGGCCGCCTTCGGCCGGATATCCCTGAACTGGAACTGTCGAATGCTTGAAGCGAGTTGCGCATCTTCGTCCTCTATAGCTTTCGCGATAGCAACATTGCGTGCATCGTCGAACCGTAGGCGAAGCATTGGTGCGGTCACGCGGCGACCATCCTCCGTAATGATCAAGTACGGGTTTCGTACTGCGCGCGCCTTCCGCTGTGCGAGCAGCTTTTCTATCAGCTCACCCAAACCGTTAATGACCTCGCCGGCATCGAGCCGGATGCGGAGCTTTTTCGAGGTCTTGCCCTGGGCAACCTGCAGAAAGCTGTCGGTGACATCCGTAGCGCGCATGGATAGGACATCAGCAGGGCGTTGGCCCGTAAGATAGGCTAGGTCCATGGCGTCTTTGAGTTCTGCCACTGCAACACCGTAGACGGCATTCCAGATTGTGGCATCAGCGTAAAAGTCACGTGGTGTCTCTTTGTTCTTGCGCACACCGGAGGCTGGGTTTTCCTTGTCAGTGATACCCCATTCCCTGGCAATGTTATAGATGTGTGAGAGCAGTGAGATCTCGCGATTCGCCCGAACCTTCCCGGTCCGTTTGTCGCGGTACTGGGCTATCACCTGTGGTGTCACCGCATTGATCGGCGCTTCACTGAATGCTTTCCTGAGTTGCTTCAGTGAAAGCAAGTTGTCCTTTTGGGTTCTAGGCATTTTCGCCGGAATGATCTCAGCTTCGTATCGGTCGAAAACTTTTCCCAGAAGGGTATTCTTTTGCGAAATTGGCTTGCAATCGAGTTTTGCCCATTCCGCCTTGGCGACATCCAAGTCGCCACCCAACGGAATTTCCTTTCTCTTCCCATTTTCATCTCTTCCGTCGTAGTAGTACCCGACCCACTCTGAACCGTTTTTCATTGACCTAACCCGCCTGATCATTCGAGGTGGCAGATCCCGATTTGCAGCCTTCCTTGGTCGCATTTTCACCCCACGCGTGAAAGATCTAGCGACCAGGCTTCAGCCGCAATATTGTCAGATGAAGGCTTCACACCGGACAGTTTCATTCGGGCGTACACGCGACCAACAACGGGTCGTCTTGCACCTGTAAGTACGTATTTCCAGCCATTTCGATTGAGCCAGTCCAGCTGCATTGAAGGTCGTTGATATCCGGTGATTGCGACCAGCTCGTCCTCGGCAAGAGTTTCGCTATGAATTTCCATGTTTATCCCTTTCTAAATTCGCTTCTGCTTGTATGGGGTCGCCCTGTTGGCGTTGCATGCTCTCGTCGGCTTTGTATGCGCGGATATCGATCAGCGAGGCAACGTGGCGGATGTGCGCGTACTTCAGCGCCTTGCGGCTGGTGTCCAGCGTGGTGATCGGAAGCTGGATCCGGCCACTGTTGATCTCCGTCACGAACGACTGCTCGTTAAGATTGCGAAAGTACTGCTCGCGGACTTTTTCTAGCGGGATCAGGACGTCACCGAAGATTCGATAGAGCAGTTCGACGGTGGCCGATTCAGGCGCCGGATGAAGGCGAAGCGGGTTCTGTGCAGCGTTACTCATGGACTTGTCGAGCCTCCTTGCGTTGTTGTCGTGCCGGGTGGTTCCAGGCGTTCAGGCAGTGGCGTCTGGTCAGCTCGCGCAGATGTTCGGGCACTTCGAGGAGCGCGGCGTTGCGCTCCTCGCGTGTGCGCATGGCAACGATCTGGCGGGCGTACTCCCTAGGCCACGTCACGGCGATCTGCCGGGATGGCAGGAAGATCGATGTCCAACTGCTCGGCCAGCCAGCGGATGCCGGCTTGCATGACGCGGGTCGACTGGCTGTACTGCATTCCGCATTTTTCGTCATACCAGGGGCTGTCCTTGACACGCAGGTACGCTTTGTCGCGCTTCGGGTTCGCTGGCAGGTTTCCTTTGAGCAAACCTTTTTCCCGCATGAGAGCGATCAGTTTGGGACGAGTGAGGCCGAGTTGTGTGGCTGCTTGGGCGAGGGTGCGTTCCATATCTCTCTCCTATGCTGCGTGCGCAGCTGGAGTGGCCGCTGCAGCAAGGTGATTAATGGACTCAATGACCTTTGCGTAGATCTCGGCATCGGAGTCATACAAGGTGAAGCAGCGCGTATGCGGACTCTTGTTGCCGATGCTCAAGATTGCGGTGACGCCGCGGCGTGTATGAGTGCGATGCAGCGCCACATGCAGGGGAAGTTCGAATCCCATGTCGAGGCTCAGCGCGCCACCGGTGTGCACCAGCTCGAACACGCGCTGCTTGTCCCGGACCTCAAAACGGCCGTATTGGCGATCGGCGTGCGGGAGAGGCACCAGGTCGCTGGAGTTGCTCGCGTCGAACGGACCGTTGGCAATCTCTTCAATAAAGTCGGCCAGCTTGAGGTGCATCTTCTTGTCGTTTGGCAGGGTCAGCGTGTGGCGTTCGCTGCCCAGTTCAACGACAAAAGTGCTTTCCACGGTGCCGCGTTCAGCCTTCAGGCGGAATGCCAGGCATTCACGCTTCGGTGCTGTGCGCAGGACATGGTTGAAGGTCTCGGTCAGGTTGACCTGGGCGTTGAGCAGATGCAGGGTACGGTTGTCGATCTTGTACTTGATCATGCCGCGTGCCCTCCACCGTTAGGGTCGAAACACTTGGCAGGAGGGCGACGTTTTTTGGAGGTTTTGATGCTAATAAAAGCGCAGCCACATTCTCGGGCCAGGCGACGAACCTCGAAAATGCGGCAGGGGTCAGCGATGGTTGGGTGCAGATGAATCGTAGCTTTGGTATGCATGAATTTGCCTCGCTCTGTGGTTAGAGAGTGAGTGCAAATTAGCAACAGCTAATTCATTTCGCAATAGCAAATGCTAAATTTCAGATCTCAAGGTATTTTGACGGCTTTAAGATAGCCCCTACGTAATGGATTTTCTCGACGAGCTTTTCCTCCAGGAAGATAGGAGGGTAGCTGTCGTTAATGCTATCGAACCGTAGTTGACCGTCCCGGCGATAAATGAACTCTTTCACCATTGCCCTACCATCGGTGGTCCGCACGAGGACCTCATCGCCAGTCTGATAAGCATGATTCGGTTCAATGAGCACAAACTCTCCGTTTTTGATGCGTGGATGCATGCTGCTTCCTACGACTTTCAAGCCATATGCATCGGGATCGGAACTGATAATTTCCAAGTATCCATCGCCATGACCTGGAGGATATTCAAGTGCGTCGAAGTAGCCATCAGTACCCAACATAGCCTTTCCCACTACGGGTACTGGAGCAGGGCGCCGGTGCTCGCTTGCTTCCCGCTCTTCAGCTGTTCTAAGGGCGGTTTCGTTGATGGTTGCATTGAAGAACGCGGGGTGGGGCAAAACTGGAGGCTTGAGGCCAAGAGCGATCCAAGCGGCGGTGATTTGATGCTGGTCTTCGGCGGAGTAGGTTCCCGTCGTAAGCAAATCAGCAGGAATTGCGAGCTTTTTTGCAAGGTTCGTGGCAGCTCGGTCACCCAATGTCCGGTGCCCGTTCAGGATCTGAGAAATGTACGAAGCGTCCACATCTGCATGCGCTCCGGCAAAGTCCTTGAGTTGGTTTTCACCAATCAGGGCTTTAAGAATCGTGAGGCGTTTTTCGTAGATATTCATATAGGGAATCATCCGTGCTCCGTTAGCAAAATGTAAATTACGTTTTGCTATTGCGGACCGGATTAGCAGTTGCTAATCTTGTGTTGAATAGGGGGTTAGCAATGACGCTTCTCGAATACATAAAGATCCTAGACGACGTACAGCTCAAGACCTTTGCCTCTCGATGTAATACCTCAGTCGGCCAATTAAAGCAGGTTGCTTATGGCAATCGTCGAGCGAACGCAGCTTTATCCATTTCGATTGATCGGCATAGCGGCAGTCGTGTGACGTGTGAGTCGTTAAGGCCAGACATTGATTGGCAATATCTGCGAACGCAGGCACCAGCTAATCACAGAGTAGAAAACGCTGCATAGAAAAAAGGCGACCCAAGGGTCGCCCAGTTTCTCCCGACAGCATCACCACAATGCGGTCGGGTCGCGATGTCGAAAGGCGAGCACACCACATGCCGCCGACCTTCATCGCGTTCCAAGGCTCGGAAGCCTTGGTGTTGCTGCCGTTCTTACCACAGAGCTGGCAGCTGTTGCGCCAGGGGTGAACAACGGATTGTTCGCCCCGGCACGGTGCCGGTTATCCCCTGCAAGGGTTCCCGGCGTTTGGGCCATACCAAGCCACGCGGCAAATGTATCACCAACTTCTGTCGCGCGGCACTGGCAACTTTTAGGATTAATGCCATGAGCCGAATTGCTCTCAGTTCTCTGGAACGGGCGCAGCAGGAAATCCTGCCGCTCGATTTAGCGCTGTACCACGCTGCCCGCGATTATCCGGGCGGGGCTGCTGCCATCGCAGCCACCACTGGCCGTAACTCGACCACGTTGCAGCACAAGCTGTCGCCAACCCACCCGAGCCACTCCATCAACATTCAGGAATTCGGCGAGATCCTCGAACTGACCAAGGATCGCCGCATTCTCGATGCGGTGCATGCACTGGTCGGTGACACGGTCTGGCAGGAGCTGGCAGACACCTACACCAACGATATGCCCGAAACTCTCACCACGGGTATCGCCGAATACTTCCGCCAGGTCGCTGATCTGGCCGAGACGTGGGCCAAGAGCATCGGCGACGGTGTCGTCACCGATCAGGAACTCGCGGCGATTCGCCTGCAGGTGTTCCGGGGCATTCAAGGGCTGCTCGGGTTGTTCAACCGCGCCACCTACGTCAACCAGACGACGCGGGGGGCTGACCGTGGCTGATATCGCCGATTTCGCCAACGATCTGGTGCAGGAACGCATCGATCAGGCCATGGCTGCGCGCAGCGCTGCCAAAGCCGAAAGCGCTGCGCATTCCTTGCTGTTCTGTGAAGCCTGTGACGATCCGATTCCGGAAGCGCGCCGACTGGCACAACCGGGTTGCTCGCAGTGCATCAGCTGCCAGTCTCTCTCTGAGCGGGGGATTCAGCATGCTCGATGAGGTATTGGGCCAATTCGCCGATTACGGTCTGGAGCCAGCGCATCCGCTGGTGTTCGGCAAGCTGACCCGCTGCAAGACATCGCAGGACAAGGGCAAGGAAAAGAACGGCTGGTACGTGGTCCACGAGCAGCGCACGGAGAAGGGCGACACGCTGATCTTCGGCGCCTTCGGTGACTGGCGTTCGGGTGAGACGCAGAAGATCAAGGTCAAGGCCGGGCGCATGTCGCCGGAAGAGCGCGAAGTGATGCGCGCTCGCCAGGAAGAAGCCAAGCGCCGCGCCGCCGAAATCGCGAGTAACGCTGCGCGGCGGGCCGCGAAAAGGGCGCAGGGTTTGTTCGAGCGCATGCCGACCACCGGCCGCAGCGACTACCTGGACCGCAAGCAGATCGTTGGTATCAATGTCCGTTACGCGCCGCGCACTGGTGCGGTACTGGTGCCGATGAAGAATGCTCGTGATCAGATCATGGGCCTGCAAGTGATCTTCCCGAACAAGCAGGAAGACACCGGCCGCGACAAATCCTACTGGCCTTACGGCATGGCGAAGGAGGGCACATTCCACCTACTCGGTCCGCACCCGGTACCGGGTGAACCGGTGCTGGTTTGTGAGGGTTACGCCACCGGCGCCAGCCTGCACATGGCGACGTCGCTTGCCGTAGCGGTGGCCTTCGATGCGGGCAACCTGCTGGCCGTGTGCAAGGTCATGCGCGAGCGCTTTGCCGGCTGCCCACTGATCATCTGTCGCGATGACGACTGGAAGACCACCAAGCCTAACGGCGATGCGTGGAATCCGGGCGAAGAGAAGGCCAGCAATGCCGCCCTGATCGTCGGCGCCCAAGTGGTCGCGCCGATCTTCTCGATTGAGCGTCAAGCCAAGTGGACCGACTTCAATGACCTGCACGTCGCCGAAGGCCTCGACGCGGTACGCCGACAAGTACTGGCCGTGGTGCGTCCACCGGCGGCGGGTGGCTGGAAAGATCAGCTGGCCCGCAGTGAAAGCGGTGCGCTGATCGCGCACATGCAGAACGTCGAACTGATCCTGGCTAACGACGAGCGCTGGGCCGGGGTGATCAGCTACTGCGCCTTCAGCTCGAAGATCGTCAAGTTGCGCGCCGCCCCTTATGGCGGTGGTACCGGCGAATGGGCCGACATTGATGATGTGCGCGTGATGAAGTGGCTCGCGCAGCAGTACAACCTGCGTGTGAAGTCCTCGCACGTGATCGAGGCGGTCAGTGTCGTGGCTCACGACCACGCGTTTCACCCGGTGCGCGAGTACCTGAAGAAACTCGAATGGGATCGTGTGCCGCGCCTGGAGCAGTGGTTGACGGATGTCATGGGGGTGAAGACAACGGACTACACGTCCAAGGTCGGCAAGCGCTGGATGATCTCGGCCGTGGCGCGGGTGATGAAGCCCGGCTGTAAAGCTGACTCGGTGATGATCCTCGAAGGCGTACAGGGCGCCGGTAAGTCGACCGCGATGAGCGTGCTCGGCGGTGAGTGGTTTATGGACACGCCGTTTGCTCTCGGTGACAAGGACGGCTTCCAGGCGATTCGCGGCAAGTGGATTGTCGAGCTCGGCGAGCTGGACAGCTTCAACAAGGCCGAGAGCACGAAGGCCAAGCAGTTCTTCTCCGCGTCCACCGACACCTACCGCGAAAGCTATGGCCGCAGAACGCTGGACGTGCCACGCCAGTGTGTGTTCGTCGGGACCACCAACCAGGACGAATACCTCAAGGACGCCACCGGCAACCGTCGTTATTGGCCGGTGGCTTGTACCAAGGTCGACGTGGCACTGCTGCGCGAGATCCGCGACCAACTCTGGGCCGAAGCGATGTTCTGCTTTGAGGCCGGGGACCTCTGGTGGGTGACGCGCGAGGAAGCGCCAATGTTCAGCGAGGAACAGGACGAGCGCTTTGTGGTGGACGAATGGGAAACGCCCATCCTGACCTGGCTCGAAGAGTCGCAGATCGGTGAGACCACCACCGGCAGTGAAGTGATGAGTCAGGCGCTCAAGCTCGATCCCGGTCATTGGGGCAAGCCCGAGCAGATGCGCGTGGGGGCGATTCTGCATCGACTAGGTTGGCGACGGTTCCGTTTGGGCGCCTTGAGCAAGAGCGGCCAGCGGCCATGGGCGTATAAGAAACCGGAGGGTTGGGGCAGGGCGCCTGCGCTGGAGCAACCCGCGTTTGAGGAGCCGTGCTTCGATGATTAAGGCAATCGATATGGCCCTCAAGCAATGGGCGCAGGAGCTGCACAGCGACGAGGTCGCCGCCGGTTACTCAGGCGGCAACATGGTCGCCATGATGATGGAGAGCGGCGGTCAGCTTGTGCGCGGCAGGCGCGGGAGCAGGGTGCCGCTGGAGGCCTCCCTGGACATCGAGCGCATCGTCAAGAAACGCCTTGATCCCGAGTTGATGACGGTAGTCCGGGTGCATTACTTTCAGCCTGATGCGCCTTTGACTGCGCGTCTGGCCGAGAGTGGCTGCACACGCAACCTCTACTACCAGCGCCTGCATGACGCTCACATCGTGGTCGAGCACTTCCTCCTGGGGGAAGCGGCTTGATCGTGGGCATTACTCTGGCTCACGCCGTCCCACCGGCCTGCCTCCGTCCCACCGCTTTTTGCGGTAGTGGGACGGGCGCAGGCCGCGTCGTTGTTGGGCTGTCCCACCGTCCCACCGTTTTCATGCCTCCCACCCGTGTGTGCGTAGCGGGTACAGGTACGCGCGTTTACGCGCACGCGTGCTTTTTAAATTTCTCTCTATACACGAGAAAAGAGAGATAAAAGTAGGACGGTGGGGCAAAGCCCCAATCTGCGGGGCTTTCAGACGTCCCACCTTAATTTTGAGAGGTGGGACGCATGGGACGCCACCGAAACAACAGAAGCAAAAGCCAGCCGGGTTGAGATATTCACCGACATTCGCCAGCCGTTCACCGGGCGTCACCCACACATTCACCGGATGGCATTAAAACGGTCTTGCTGCCACCAGAATCGACCTGTAAAAAGGGGCCATCTTCGATGGGTGCGACCGCAAAGCGCGGCAGGCCACCCACCACCTGACCCGGCCATTGCGCCGGGTCTTTTTGTTTAAGGGGCAGGGCAGTGACGAACGAGCAACAGGCACTGGCAGAGATGCCGATCTGGTTGGTGATTGCCCTGTCATTGGTGGGCGGTGTGTCCGGCGAGATGTGGCGCGCCGACAAGGACGGGGCGCGAGGCTGGGCGTTACTGCGCCGCCTCGCACTTCGGTCCGGTGCCTGCATCGTGTGCGGCGTGTCAGCGATGATGTTGCTGTTCGGTGCGGGCCTGTCGATCTGGACAGCGGGCGCCTTGGGTTGCCTGACCGCGATGGCCGGCGCCGATGTCGCCATCGGCTTGTACGAACGCTGGGTTGCCAAGCGGCTGGACCTGAGCGAGGCCGAGCCGAAGGCATGAGCCGGGCAGGCCAGGCAGGGCGCCGATTTTTACGGGTCCTCCCCGAGGGCCGCCCCCTACACGGGTTATCGAACTCGCAGAATCTCTCTAGCTGAAATCTTCGCAGGGATGTCCGTCTTTCCAAATGAAAGACGGCCTCAGCACTGATAACGATCACGGATGTGTTGGTTGTAGTAGGCGCCTTTGGAGGCAGCGGCTATCAACCCGTTGTAAATGTCCAAGGGGACATTGCAGAAGTCGTAGGAGTGGCCCTGTTCAAAACGGATCCTCATTCGTCTCGTTGCTGGGTCGTAGCCAACGGCGGTTCATCGCACTGGAACGCACGGCAATCATGTCCATGACATCTCTCCCTCTGACGGATCGTCCACTGATGCTAGTCGAGCGAGGTGGATCTGCAGCCCTGGCCACCGAAAAATCGCCGGGGACCCTGAGGACTTTCAAAGGACACGGGGTCGGAAACCCGCGGGATCGTGTTAGCGGGAGGCCTGCCAGCTTACTGAAATTTCAATCCACTGAAATCTTGAAAGGATTCATTGAAAAGCCGCTAAAAGGAGGGCTTATGAGCACACCTACGTACCTGTCAAAGAGCGCCTTCGCCGCGCACATCGGTCGATCACCGAGCTACATCACCTGGCTGAAAGAGAATGGCCGGTTGGTGCTGTCGCCCAATGGCAAGCAGGTCGATGTGCTGGCCACCGAAGCATTGATCCGCGATACCGCTGACCCGAGCAAGGCTGCCGTCGCTGCTCGCCACCAACAGGAGCGGCTTCAGCGTGATGTGTACAGCCAAGTCTCAGCCCAATCCGAGCCGACTAACATGGCTGCGCCGCCGCCCGCTGATCCCGCGCAAGGGCAGTCCCCAGACTTTCAAAAAGCGCGTGCACATCGGGAGCATTACCTGGCTCGAATGGCTGAAATGGAGTTTCGCAAGGCACAGGGAGAACTGGTGGAAATCAGCTTTGTGCAGAAGGCCGCCTTTGAAACAGCGCGATCACTCAATCATTCTCTGATGAGTCTGTCTCCGCAGTTGGCGCCGCAACTCGCCGCCTTGTCGGACCCGTGGGAAGTGGAGCGGCAGTTAACCGCTGCACTACGTCAACGGCTCAACGAAGCGGCTCAAGTGTCCAGCGACGACTTTGGATTTACAATGGACGATGGCAACAACATGTCGAGCTCGCTAGACCGAAGTCATTGTTGAGAAATGGATTTTATCGGCCAATTCTGTTGAAAAGGGAAAAATACCTATCTGACCTGCGACAACATCAACCATCTGCCAACATGGAAGCATGCAACATGATGGGACAGTTATTGAGTGTTTAGATTCGGCTGTTTTATTTGTTCAAAATTGCAGAAAAATCTCTGCCAATAACCTTCTGCATAGCATTGATCAGAGTTTCGATCTGAGCGAGTGGCGTCGTCATCTCGCCGGTATCTACAGCCCAACTGAGCGCCCTTAAATTGATCTAAAACTGATGATCCGTATACTGGTCGAGGCTTACTAGCATATCCGCTCAAAGCAGTAGTTGTGCGAAATCTTCATTCTAACCTATCATATCGCTAGTTTTGGCGTATGCATTACAGCAACGCCGGAGTATTTGCGTTCCGCTACGAACGCCAGAATTTTGAAATAATCCTTTAATGGAAAGCAAATCTGTCAGCTTTCGCTTTATCACAATGCCTAGTCAAAAAATAGTTTTGCTGCGGAGGCTGGCAAGCACTGTTTTCATGGTGTTGGTCCTCTGGCTATATAATCTTATGAATGTTTGGAGTATGGGAAAGGGTGCATTCGGACGATTGCGAATGTTTTTTGGAGGCCAGAATATTAACTGTTTGACTAGTTCTTGGTAATTTTGTATTTCCACCTTAGGAAGAAATATTAGGAATTAGTAATGAAAAAATTGCATAAAAAGATCGCCTTGGTCACTGGGGCCTCTAAGGGCATTGGTGCAGCAATTGCTAGGGAGTTAGGAAAGGAGGGTGCAACTGTAATAGTCAATTATGCAAGCAGTAGCGAGGATGCTGATCGAGTCGTTTCGCAGATTCTTAAAGCTGGTGGCAGGGCTTATGCGATACAAGGTGATGTCTCCAGCAACGTCGATATTGGTGCGTTATTTAGGAATATCATGCACCAACATAAATATTTGGATATTCTGGTTAACAATGCGGGTGTTTACTCGACCAACGCCTTGGCTAATATTAGCGAAGATGAGTTTCACCGACATTTTAATCTCAACGTTTTGGGCCTTATCAAATGCACCCAAGCAGCGTTGGATGTGTTCAACCCAATAGGAGGCAGCATCGTTAATATCAGCTCTAGCGTTACCTCATTTACTCCTGCGAACTCTACGGTTTATACCGCTTCCAAGGGAGCGGTAGACGCTATTACCCGTACACTTGCCAATGAGTTAGGGCCAAGAAATATACGTGTAAATTCGGTTAATCCAGGTTTGGTCGTAACAGAAGGTGTACATGCTAGTGGTTTTTTTGCAGAAGAATTCCGTCAAAAAATTGAGGCCATTACGCCGTTGGGACGCATCGGCAAACCAGAGGATATTGCGCCCGCCGTTGCCTTTCTCGCCTCACAGGATGCAAGTTGGATAACCGGAGAAACACTGGTTATTGGTGGTGGTCTGCACTAAGATAAAACGGTATGCTCACGGGCATACCGTCGAGGTGATTTCGACATGACTCGCTTGAAAGCGGTACTGAAAGCGCTTTCCGACTCATAGCCTAATGAATAGGCAATAGTGGATATAGAGTCTTCGGATTTTCTCAGGCGATCACTGGCTAGCAACATACGCCAATACGTCAGATATTCCATTGGAGCTAACCCAATTACTTGCTTAAAACGCAGTGCGAACGCCGAGCGTGACATAGCTGCTAACTGTGCCAGTTCTTGGACGGTCCAGCGACGTGATGGATTTTCATGAATTGCCCTCAAAGAAACGCAGATGCTGCGATTAGCCAAACCGTACAACCATCCAATACCTAGTCTGTCGAGAGTCGCTAGGTGCGCGCGAAAAACTGCGGCTAAGATGATATGTACTAGATACTCGCTTATAAGTATGCGTCCAGGAAGTTTCTCTCGCAATTCTGAACTAAAACGCTCAAGTGACCAGCGCATGATCAACGTCTGATTTTCATTACCTTGCATGTGAACCAGGCTGGGCAGTGTACTGAGTATGAGTTGGGAAGGAGCACCGGAGAATCCAAGTCGTACACCTATAAGTTGAGTGTCATCACCCCCGTAATTTAATCTAATTTCCTCTGAGCTGAAAGTTCGGATGTGATCATCTGAATTCATGACTGTTTTGGACGTATCAGTGTAGAGCTTGAAAGATTTTCCATGGTTTATGAGAAAGCAATCGCCTTCAAGTAGTTGTTGTGGCTGTTGTTCACCATTGACGTGCAACCAGCAACTACCCTTAAGGATCGCTGAAAAGTAAATGCCGTCTCTCTCCGGAAAGCTAAATGCCCAAGATCCACCCAATGTTAGTGACATTGAGCAGTGGTCGCTGGTCATTATTAATGACAAAACATTGGATAATGGATCCATTTATCACCTTGAATGGTTATGGTATTGTGTTTTATGATTTTAGATATGTTTTATTGTGCGTTTCCCCGGTTTTTCTCTGTGGAAATTTCGCGAGTGCGTAAGCTAATAATTTCTATTGTGGTAGTGAGGTCTGAGACAGGTTGGCGCATCTCAAAACCGGGCGAGTTTAGCTTTTTACCTGCCTGTAAATCCGTGACGCATTTCTTTGTAATGTTTTGGTGTAATAAATCTGTAATGGCTAAATGGTTTTTTTAAAACGAATTTAATGTGCCGGGTTGTCATTGTTTTGATTCGGTGGTCGGTTTATTTTTATTTGTAAGATGGTTGGTGGTTGTTTTTCAGTGCTCTAGACTTTTAGAGTGTAGGTGGCGTTACTGGCTCAGTTTTCATACTCTCTAAGAAATTTAACTTTGGGGAGAGAGTGAAGTGCAAGTGATTGAAATTCGATCATAGTTTAGTTTCTTATTACGCGCCGGCAACGCATAAGGCGCTTCGCAACGCTGGCCCTGCCAGTTGATCGTCAAGATACCGGCATCGGCTTCTACCAGCGCTAGTGCCTTGCCGCCTGGGTCGGAGATAGCCAGTTGCTTGCCGGCGCTGTCCTCCAGCGAGGCGCCAAACGGGATCGGCTGGTGCTGCGCGTCGAATAAGGCGAACTGCACGCGGCGTCCGGTCTTGCTGGTGTAACGCGCCAGCACCACGGCACCACGGCGGGGCACCACTTGCTGGGTCGCATTGTCGATCTCGACATCGCCGCCCAGATCGCGGGTGTCGAGGTTAATCCAGTTCACGCGATAGGGCTGTGCATTGGGCACCACGGCGAAGCCGTTACTGCCGGTGCTGGCCCCGGTGAAACTGCCGATTTTCACTCCTTCCACGCCTTCGACCTGAGCCAGTGCGAACGTCTCGCCCACGGTTTGTCCGAGGTTGATCCCGCCGGCATGGCCCACGATCGAACCTGCCAGGTTTAGGTTCTGCGAGTTGTAACCGCGGCCCTGACTGTAGCCGGCACTGATATCCATCACCGAGGTACGGGTGCTGAGGTTGACCGAACCGGAGCTGCCACCGGTGCTGCTGTTGCCGGCTTGTACCGAGTAATAGGTGTCCCTGTCTTCCGACAGATAGCCGTTGATGCCCATTTGCGTGGTGTCGCTGGATTTCTGCGTGCTGGCCGAGACAAACGCCCGGGGAGCGCGGGGCTTGTACCCCAGCGGAAACGACACCGACAGGTTGACCAGTGTGTCGTTGTTAGCCGGTCCGTAATTGCCGACATCCTTTGTATACGTCGCACCGAGGTTGTAACTCACATCCCCCCAATAGTTGCTGTAACCGGCCGACAGGCTTTGTGAACCGCCGCGCTCCCAGTAACGCTGGTCGCTGGCGTTGATGTAGACGCTGCCATATTCCTGGTTGCGCCCCAGGCTCTGATTGATGGTCAGGTCGGTACGGGTTTTCGAGTTGCCGGTACGTGGCTGGCCATCGCGGCTCAACTCCTCGACGTGCTCTGTGAGGGTGCGATAGCCCTCGGTCGAGTAGCGATAGGCGGCGAGGGTGAAGTTGGTGTCGGTGCCAGTGAACGTCTTCGCATACAGGGCCCGCAAGCTGTTGCCGGTGAGCGTTTCGCCGAAGGTGTTGCTCATGGAGTGGGTCAAGTCCAGTGAGATCGCACCGATAGCAGTATTGCGGCCAGCGCCGACGGACAACGCCTTGAAGTTGTCCGTGGCCTGCACCCCGACGATGCCGGACAAGTTGCTGCTGATGCCATACGCCAGTGTGCTGCTGACGAACTCCGGGGTCTTCTGATCCTCGCTGTTGCTGTTGTACTGGCCGGCCGAGACGCTGTACTTCAACTGGCCCTGGCGGACCATGATTGGCAGGCTTGAAAACGCTTGCACCGTCACTCGGCGCCGACCATCGGCTTCGATAATCGTCACTTCCAGGTCGCCGTTGGAGCCGCTGGGATAGATATCGCTGATCTCGAACGGCCCCGGCGGCACGTTTGCGCTGTAGAGAATGTAGTTGTTCTGGCGAATTTCCACGGTCGCGCTGGACTGCGCAATGCCGCGAATCACAGGCGCATAACCGCGCTCGCTGTCGGCGCGCATGCCGTCGTCGGACGCCAGTTTCAGACCGCGGTAGCGCACGCTGTCGAACAGGTCGGCATCGGAGAAAATATCCCCGGCGCTGAACTGGCCTTTCACGGCGGTCACGTCATGTTGCAAGTAACTGCGGTTGCTTTTGAACGTGCTGGGGCGGCCAGTGCTGCTGTTGAAGTTCGATTCGTTGCGCAGGCGCCAGCCACCGAGGTTGATCCCGTTGCGCAAGCCGAAGTTGTTGGACAGGGTGTTGTCGGTTTGGGTGCTGTTGCGGCTGCTGCTCAACTGATAATTGATGAACGCGGCGGGTACGCCTTCGTCCCACAGCGCCGGGTCGACGTAACCCCGTCGACCACGCTCCATGGCACTTTGCGGGACATTGACCATCAGCCGCAGACGCGGCACGTCGTAACGGACAGTAGCGTGATCGATCAACGCGGGCAGATCGACGCAGGCGTTCGGGTCATCGCCGAGCAGTTTGCCGGCGGCCTGCAGTTTGCCGATGTCGACCCCCAGTTGCTGCACCATCTCCAGGGTCAGACAGGCTTCGATCTTTCCCGTACCGGGATGGCGACGGAAATCGATATCGCGCCGGCCGACCAGCGTTTCGTTGCCGTAGAGATCGACCCGATAAATGCCGGGCAGCACGCGACTGCTCGCAAGCAGTGATTGCAGGTCGACAGATGAGGGGGCGCCTTGCAGAAACGATGTATTGAATTGTTCTTCGTCATCGGCCAGGCAGGTGCAACTGATAACCAGAGCAACCGAAAATGGCGCCCATCCGTCGCGCTTGAGTAAAAACATGCAGGAACCCCATATCACCTCCGATACGAACTAACGGAGCGAAGAGAAATACAGTGAGTGTGTGCGATCAGTGCGATTCGCGAATTATGGCGTTTCTTTCTTTGGACTGGCGCGAGTGTCGGTGCTGTTGGAAAGTTGCGCGGTGAAGCGATCTTGGGCGCCATAGTCATTAATGCTGCTGAACAACAAACTTACCGCATTAGTCGAGTAAAGTTTTTTAAGCACGAACTCTTTGCGTTCGCCGGGCGCGATCATCATCGAATCAAACGGGTGCTCACTGAGTGCGCCGGATTGCAGAGTGATATCGGCGATGGACACGTGATAAAGACCGGGGTTATTCACCATCAGCACGCTTTTGCCGGCGCGTTCGGCCAGGCGCCAGGTCAATTCGCCTGGTGCCAGATAGGCGTTGTTTTTCAGGCCCGCCGGGCGGAAGAACACCTTGATGCGCTGGCGCACGGCGAGTTGCAGGGTGTTCTGGGTTTTCGCGTTCTGGGGGATTTCCTGCACGTTGAGCCAGACCACCGACTCGCGGTCGGTCGGCATGCCCGCGCCTTCGTAGATCACCCGCAGGATCTGCTGTTCGTCGCCACTGACGCGTACCAGTGGCGGGGTCACGGCAAACGGTACGGCGGCGGTTTCGCTGGAATCGGTGTCGATCCATGATTGAATCAATACATCAGCACCACTGTTACGCACGGTGATTCCGGCTTCCTTGTGCTGGCCGTCGAAGACCAGACGGGTGCTGCTCAAGGAAATTCCGGCCATGGCCTGATTGGCCACGAGCAGGCCCAAAAGGCCCGCGCAGAGGGACAATGAGTGACGATAAAACATAAGGGGTACCGCGCTGTTGATTGAGGGTGCAGGGCCGGCCGGCCCTGCACCAGGCGTGAGTGTTCGCGCGGGTTATTCGTATTGCAGCGTGAACGGCAGGGTCGCGTCACCGCGACCCGCAACGGCGGTTGTCACGTCGCCAGTGGTGACGTAGGCGGCCGAGAATCTCAGCGTGGTGTTGCTGTCTTGCAGAGTATTTTCGATCTTCGCAGTTGACGGCGAGCTCAGGTCGATCAACGCTCCGTTGGAGTCGAGCAAGGCGATACCAATGTTCTTCGCAGCACCAAGACCGTCGATCAGCTTCAGCACTTTGGTTCCGGCAACGATGCCCGAACCTGCGCCCTTGGTTGGCTCGAAGATCATCGCAACCTTGGTCCCGGCGTTGCAGTTGATCTTCATGTCGAAGTTCTCGACGCTCATGGTGCCGTTGCCTTTAGGCGCAGTGGCGGTGCCCATGTTCTTGATCGACACTTCACCCATGTCGACCGAAATGGTTTTGTTGTTGCCGGCGCCTGCAACCGAGCAGGCATCGTTGTTGATGGTGCCGGTGAAGTTGATCGTGCCGCTGCCGGCTTTGGTCGGGGTCAGTGGCGGGTCGGCTGCCAGGACATTGCCGGCCGCAGCGAAGATCGAAAGGGCGAGAAGCGTTCGGGACAACTTTTTCATGTTGCTTTTTCCATTGATGGGGTTAGAGCAACACAATAAAGCGCGGTTTATTAATGGAACATCAGACGATTCCTAGATGTATGAAAGTATCAGAGAGGTGGCTGATTTATTAATTGAACAAGTTGCGCTCAATACAATAGGCCATTAACTCTTGGTCGCTATTGACTTCAAGTTTGCGCATTGCCGATATTTTTTGAGTACTGATGGTTTTTGCACTTCTGTTCAGGTGACGGGCAATGTCGTTGACGCCTTGGCCCTGAACGAACAATCGCAGAATTTCATGCTCCTTGGGCGACAGCCGGGAAAAACGTTCATCCAGAGCGGCGCCGTCGCTAACTACGGATGTCGGCGCGGGTGCTTGCCAGCGCACCGGGCTGCCTTTGGCGATGGCTTTGAGGGCGGTCTCGATTTCGTCGTGCAGTTGGTTTTTCTGAATGACCGCCAGCACGCCCAGCTCCTGCAGGCGCGTCAGGATCAAGGGGTTGGAAATCATGGTCAGCACCAATACCCGGAGCTTGGGAAAGTGTCGTGTCAGATATTCCATCAGTTTCAGACCGTCTCCGTAAGGCGAATCGGCGGGCATGTTGAAGTCGGTGATCAACAGATCTACAGGCTTGGTCTCCAGCAGCTTGATCAGCTCATCGGAGCTAACGGCTTCGCCCACCACGCGAAAGCGTTGGTCACGCTCAACCAGTTCCCGCACCCCCAGCACCACGATGGGATGATCATCGGCAATGACAACGTTGAAGGTTTCCATGAGTGATTTATCCAGAGTGAAGTTATTCGAGGGAGTCGAGCAGATCTTGCAGACGCGTCATATTTTGTCGCACCGCCACGGCCAGAGCGGGCGTCACGGCCATGCCGGTCAAGCGACATTCCAGCTCGACAAACGCGCTGGCCAAGACGTTGACCTGCACCGCTCCTAGCGCCCCCGCCATGCTGTGCAGTTGCTGCGCCACGCTATTGGCGTCGGTCGCATCCAGTGCCGCCAAGGTGGTTTGAATATCCTGGCGCAGGGTCGCGACAAACAGATCGCGCATTTTTGCTGATAGCGTTGGCGGGGCATCGATAGCGGGGGGCAGAGCGATTTTGCAATGCTGCACCAGTTGCGCGCGCAGGGTGGCGAGATTCAGTGGCTTGACCATCCAGGCGTTCATGCCGACGGCTGCGCAACGTTCGCCTTCTTCGCGCAGAGCGTTGGCGGTGACGCCGATGATCGGCAGCGTTGTGTCCTGTTGGCGTATCGCTTCGGCGAGTCGGTAGCCATTCATGACTGGCATGTTGACGTCGGTCAGCAGCAGATCGAAGCGGCCGGGTGTCCACTGCGCCAAGGCTTGTTCGCCATTCGCGGTGACGACCACCGTGCAGCCCAGTGCTTCCAGTTGTTCCTTGATGATTGCCGCGTTGATCACGTTGTCTTCGGCCACCAGCACTTGCAGATTCAACGGACGGGTCTTTGCCTGCAACGAGGCTGGGCGCTGCGCATTGGCGCCGAGTTGGGCCAGATGAATCGCCCAGGCGATCGCGCGGACATCATCGGCATCGACCGCCCAGTCGGTGCCGTTTGACTGCGCCGGATTGGGGCCGCCCGGCACGGCGACGATCCGTGGCCCGTTCCGGAGCGGAGCATTGTCAATGGGCGCAAGGTCCAACAGCAGCGACGATGGCGGCGGCATCTCGCTCACCACCAAGCGGCAATCAAGACCAAAACGATTGAGCCAGGCAATAAGGTGCTGCGCCAGTTCGCTGACGGGGGCACGTACATAAACGGTGGGACTGCCGGCAGCGAAGGCAGGGCAGTCAGCCAATGCCCCCGGCACGTTCTCTAGCGCGAGCTGCAGGGTAAAACTGCTGCCCAGCCCCGGTTCGCTGACCACGTTCAACTTCCCTTGCATCAACTCGCATAGCCATTTGCAAATAGCCAGGCCCAGACCCGCGCCGGCCTGACTGTCGGCGTCGTTGACCTGATAGAACGGGTCGAACAACTGCTGCTGTTGCGCCAGGGAAATCCCCGCGCCGGAATCACTGACCTGCCACTGCACCTCGGTGTTGCCAGGGGCGTTTTGCAACACGCGTAGGCGCAGCGCCACGCGGCCGTTGTCGGTGAACTTGATCGCGTTGCTCAGCAGGTTGTTGAGGATCTGGCGGATACGCAACGGGTCACCGCGCAGTCGATCCGGCAAGGTCGAATCGATGCAGGCATACAGTTGCAGGCCTTTCGCGCGGGCAAATGCGCTGTAAGTACGCACGACGTCTTCAGTCAGCTCCAGCGGGCAGAAGTCCCGAAGCTCAAGAGTCATTTGCCCGGCCTCGATCTTCGACACATCCAACACATCGCTGATCAGCTTGAACAGGTTGGCGGAGGAGCGCTGGATGGTGTCCAGATAATCCTGCTGGCGCGGGGCGAGTGGTGTCAGTCCGAGCAATTCAAGGGTGCCCAGTACACCGTAGAGCGGGGTGCGAATCTCATGGCTCATGGTGGCGAGGAAGCGGCTTTTGGCCTGGTTGGCCGAGTCGGCGGCCTGACGGGCTTCTTCCAGCGCTGCCGCGTCTTCGATATGCCGGGTCACGTCATGCAGTGCACACAGCCAGGCATCCTGGCCTTGGTAACGCGTCGACACGAAGTCGACATGCACGTGGCGGCGGTCAATCTCCAGTTCCGCGTGACCAGGCCCGGTCGACTGCTGGAGCAGACTCATCAGATCGCGGGTGTCCTGCCATTGCTGCGCACGCTGGTTTTGCAACAGTACGCGGTGATCGCTACGGCGGATCACGCACAGGCCGGTGGGAGCCGTGTCGATGATCGCGCGGCCGAAAGCCTCGCTTTCGGCGATACTGGCGTGAGCGCTCTGCGCCGGCAGGATGACCCGGTTCGTGTACCAGCGATTGAGCGCGCGGCCGCAACCGAGCATTGTCGCGACCAGAGCGAACAGGCCCAGCAGTGGCCACAGCGCGTAATCCATAAAACTCTGTACGCTGATGACGTAGATCGCCGTCCAGTGCTGATCTCCGGCACTGCTAAGTTTGAACACCAGACCGTCGCGATTGAAGTTCACGCCCTCATCCAGCGCCTGAGCAGATCGCTGTGCGCCGGTCAAAACCTCGCCAGCGGGACTGATCAAGGTGAAGTCATCGTAAATCGACCACTCCATCAATCGCTCGATGTTGTTCACCTGAGACAGTTTCAGCAACGTGCCGAGCACCACCCAGGAATCGGCGCCCTCAATGCTCAGTGTGGGCTGCAGCAGATTGATCCTGACGTAGGCCAGCAGCGTCGGTGTCGCTTCGTTGTCCTGAGTGGGCGGGTAGGGTGCCCAATGCACTTGATGATCGGCCGCCGATGAAGGCTGTTCGCGTGTGTGCTGGTTCATCTGGCTAATGATTTGGGCAACCGCGCCGATTTGCATCGGGCCGGCACCGCGCAAGCGCCCGGCGGAGGGAACGGCCACGTCGAAGTTGTCGGGGCCATTAAGCAGGATCACTTGCGGCGACTGATAGTGCGATGCCGCCCAGAACGCGCTGTAGTAGGCGGCCAGATAACTGCCCAGCGCGAAAACCTTGGGGTATTGGTCGGCGGCGATTCTCTGCGGATCAATCTTTACACTGAACGGCAGTGAGAACGGCAAGCCACGTCCCTCATAGACATTCGGGCCCTCTTCTGGCAGCAGTTTTTGCGAGTAAGTGGGCAACACGATCAAAGGAAAATATTGACCCTTGGCACTGGCCTGGGAGATATCGCGCAGGAACACTTCCTGCTCATGGATATTTTCCATCAAACGGGCGAAGTGAAACTGCAGCGTGTCGTGCTGCTCTTCAATCATGCGCTGCGCGCCCAGATAGCTTACGCCGAGCAAAAACAACACCAGTGCGCCGAGCACTGGCAGGCTTTTGTTCAAACGCAACGAACTGCTGGCCAGTTTATCCAGAAATGCATTGGTATACGGCATTACAGCGCCTGACCAGCGGTGATGGGGCGGCTTTGGAACACAGTGACCTCGGTAGCGAGCGACGTTCAATAACCGCCACGTGCCGCTCAATAGGCAGTCGCCGGCCCGTCGTGGGTCAGCAGGTGCTGGAACTGATCGACTGAAACGGCGTGGGAGATCAGGAAACCCTGAACCTGAGTGCAGTCGATTTTACGCAATAGGGCAAGTTCTTGCGCGGTTTCCACGCCTTCGGCGACTACGGTCAGGCCCAATTGGCGACCGAGGCTGACAATGCTGGTCAGGGCTTGCGCAAGTTCGGCGTTGGCGTTGCAGCCTTGCACCAGCGCGCGGTCGATTTTCAGTTCGGTGAACGGTGCCGACACCAGGTTCATGTACGAGCTGTAGCCTTTGCCGAAATCGTCCTGCGACAGACCAAAACCTTTGATCCGCAAGCGGCAGGCGCCAGCGTAGAAATTGCTGATGTCGTCGGGCACCGAGCACTCCATCAACTCGAAACAGATCCGCGCGGGCAGGCCTTGATGGGCCAGAACGAACGCGAGAATGCGGTCGGGTAGGTCGTGGCTATTGAGCAAGTGCGTGGGCAGGTTGACCGAGACCGGAATGTCATAGCCCTGTTCGCGCCAAGTCGCTTGGGCGGCGATCGCCTGTTTCAGCACGCACCAGAGCAGAGGCTCTTCGAGACCGAACGCAATCAACGCGGGCAAAAATACCCCGGGTAACAGCGTGCCATGTTCAGGGTGATTCCAGCGTACCAGCGCTTCGGCGGCGACAATCCGGCCATTGTTCAAAGCCTTCTTCGGTTGAAACCAGGCTTGCAGTTCACCGTTGTCGAGGGCGTTGCAAATACTCTGGCGATCAATGCCGGGATGGCTCGCCGTCGGGACGCTTTGGCGCAGTGCCTGCAATTGATCGATCAGGCAGCGCAGGGCGGCGGCATTCACCGGTTTGGAAATCAACCCGATGACTTTCACTTGCAGATTGCTCGCCACCAGGCTCGCGCCCATCAGCATGCGTCGTGAAGCGGCGCTCATGATCGCCAGTGCCGGGCGTGAGCGTTGCGCGGCGAGGCTCTGAATGAATTGCACACCGTCCATGCCCGGCATCAGCAGGTCGGTGAGGACCATATCGAAGTCGCGTTGTTTCAGGCAGTCCAATGCTTCTTCGCCGTCCCTGGCGCATGCCAGATCGAAGTCGCCCAACTCGCTGAACAGATTCTGCAAATACAGGTGCTGGAAGGGATGGTCTTCGACAATCAAAATGCTACAGGGCTTCATGAGCAACTCGTTCGTAGGGAGCCAGGATCGTAGACAAGGCTCGCAGCGTAAAAGGTTTGACCAGACAGTGATTCATCCCGGCCGCCAGGCACAGGGCTTCTTCGCCGCGCAGGGCGTTGGCAGTGGCGCCGATGATCGGAGTGACGCAGCCTGCGCGGCGAAGGGCTGCGGTCAGTTCATAGCCGTTGAGTAGAGGCATGTTGACGTCGGTGAGGACAATGTCGAACTCACCCTCGCGCCAGATTGACAAGGCCTCTTCGCCATCGCTGGCCAATGCCACCGTGCAGCCCAGTTCTTGGAGCTGGTCGCGCAGGATCAGTTGATTGATGACGTTATCCTCGGCCACCAGAATGTGCAGGTGTAATGGACACAGCGTATGGGGTTCGTGTTGTTCGGGGTGGTGGGTAATCTGACCACCCTGTGCTTGGTGTACGGCGCGCTGGATCGCCGCCAGATCGTTCAGATTGGCCTTCCAGCCACTTACGTCGAACTGCGGCTCATGGGCGCCGTCGCCACTGGCCAATACTCGCGGGCCGGGCCATGCACGGCTCGGGCGTTGATCGAAGGGCGTTGGATACAGCTCAAGCAGCACAGCGCTGCTGTCGGGTTCCATGCAGTCGGGTGCGCCAATCTGCGGACGGGCGCCCCAGCGGCGCAGCCAGCCGCAGAGACTTTCGGCCAATTCACGCACGGGCGAAACCACGTGAACGAGGTCCGGCGCCAATGCTGGCACGACGACCGGTGAGGTCTTGTTTGAGGGTTGCTCCAACGGCACACTCAGGGAAAAACTGCTGCCCAGCCCCGGCTCGCTGACCATGCGCAGGGTGCCGTTCATCAAGTGCGTCAGCCGCTGACAGATGGGCAGGCCCAGGCCCGTGCCGGCCACCACGTTAGTGTTGCCTTGAGTCTGGTAGAACGGTTCGAAAATGAACGCCTGATCGTCATGGGCGATGCCCCTGCCAGTGTCCGAAACCTGCCATTGCAGGCACACCCGTTCGCCTTCGCGATCGAGCAATTTGACCCGCAGCACCACACGCCCGGAATCGGTGAACTTCACCGCATTGCTCAGCAGATTGTTGAGAATCTGCCGCACGCGGCTGGCATCGCCGATCAACCGCTCCGGCGTTTGCGGGTCGAGGCAGGAGTACAGCTGCAGGCCTTTGCTCTGCGCCGCCGCCGCGTAGCCTTGCACCACTTCCTGCACCAGCATCATCGGGCTGAACTCGCTCAGTTCCAGCGCCAGTTGCCCGGCCTCGATTTTTGATACATCAAGCACGTCGCAAATCAATTGCAGCAGGGTGGCGGACGAGCCTTCGATGGCATGCAGGTAACTTTTCTGTTGGGTATCGAGTTGCGTACGGGCGAGCAATTCCAGGGTTCCCAGCACGCCGTATAACGGTGTGCGGATTTCGTGGCTCATGGTCGCGAGGAACAAGGTCTTGGCCTCATTGGCGGCGTCGGCTGACTGGCGAGCCTGTTCTAGCGCCGCTTCGATTTGCCGGCGTGCACTGATGTCGCTGAAGGCACAGAGCAACACGTCTTCGCCTTTGTAGCGGGTCGGCGCGCAGCTCAGGTACAAGTGACGGCCATCGGCGGTCGCGAAGTAATCGGTGAGAGCGGGTGGATGCTCGTCAAACGCTGCACGAATCCAGCCCGGCCCCAGTTGTTCACCGCGGCGGCCCAGCCATTGGCGGGCGAGGGTGTTTTCAAGCACCACCTGAGCGTCGGTGCGGCGCAGCACGCACAGCGCGACCGGGGCGGTCTGGATCACGTCGCGGCTGAACAGCTCGCTTTCCACCAACGCCTGAATCCGGTGAATCGCCGGGTTGATCACGCGGTGTTCCAGACGCCGGGTCAGCAGGCACACCAGGCTGATGCTTAGCAGACAGAACAGCAGCGTGCCGAGCATTTGCGGCCAAAGCGCCCACAGCACTGCCACTAAATCGATGGAGTACGTGAGCTGCCAATCCGATGATTTTAGCTGTTTGCGTAATACCAACTGTTCGGGCAGCCAGCCGTCACCGACAAATCCGAAAAAGTCCTGTTGCCGCAGCAATGGCAGATTCTGCCCCGGCGGCGGATTGTGGCTGTTGCTGAACAGCGGCATGCCCTGCGAATTAAACATGGTGAACTCGCCGGCGCTGTGATCGCTCAAGGCGCTGGAAACTTCGCGGTCGTCCATTTCCAGACCGAGCCAGCCGGAGTTGATGTCGCGTTCGTCCAGGCGAATGAAGATGTACAGCTGCGAGTGCCCGTCAGCAGCATGGGTCAGCCAGAGTTCTTTCAAGTTGTCGCTGTGGTGATGCTTGAGTGTTTGCAGTTGCTCAAGCGTGGCCCGCGGAAAAGCACTGGTCACCGGCGTCGCGTTGTAAAGACGCCACACTTGAGGCTGGGGGCCGCTGCTGACATAGACCAGGTTGAGTTGCCGGGCCTTGAGATAGTCGCGCATGCGTTGGGTGAGCCAGATGCTCCATTGGTGTCCCGGCACTTGACCGAGGAGCAGACGGGTTTCTTCTTCGGAGACTGGCAGGTTCCTGTTGGCCATGCGCGTGGCCGACAGGCTGAGGCTTTTCAGCAGCGCTTCCCGGGTGGTGAAAAAGGTATGCGCTTCGGCGATCGCGCTGCTCATGTAGCTGCGTCGCTGGGATACTTCATTGTTGAAGGTAAACAACAGAAAGCTGTAGACGCCGCCGAGAATACCCACCAGCAGTACCAAGGCAAAAATGCGAAGCAGACGGCGTGCCGCATGGGGCGTGGAAAATATTGGGCTAATTTGATGGAGGCGATTTTTTAATGGCATCCCCCACTGTAAGGGCGGCGTGAAGTTGAGAAAATCAGACGATTCTTAGAATTCTGAAAGTAGTTGGCCGTGAAAAAATAGCTGTGTTTTCATCTGCTCCGAGTTTCCTGTTGACAGTCTGATAAACACAACTCAAGGGTGGTGATTGCTCTCGAGATACATGGCTCTACTATGGAATTTGTGATTGCGAAGAAAAAATTAATTAAGATTCGTCTTATGTTGTTTGGCTATAACTGTGGAATGCTATGTCGTCTGTCGGTTTATTTGGATATTATTTATGTGCTTCTCTAAACGACTTGCCTTTGCTATTGCTTTGGCCTTGGTGTCGCCAGCAATCTTCGCAGGAGTATGTCGTTCGAATTCCCCTACTCAAAATGTACAATTTACCGGGCCCATTCCGGAATCTGGATTGAGCGCTGCCCCAAGAGATCCAATTGGCACCGTTTATTATGTTGTAGAGCGTTACGCGGCTGCTATTGATTGGACCTGTGACGGAAGCACTTTATACGGGATTTCCATGAATCCTAAATTCGGTAGTGTCACCGGAGCCGTGCATGAATTCCCAATAAACAAGACAGGGCTATCATTCCGCATTTGGATAGATTCGCTGGCGCGCTATGAATCCAATCAATTTATACTGCCTGGAAAAAAGTTTGTTATTTCTGCAACGCGGCTCCAGTTGGAAATATTCAAATCAAGCGAGCTTGCCCCCAACATCACTGTCAGTGGCGGCTTGTTGGCTACTTTGAAAAGCGATAATCTGGACTTGATGCGCTTCAATATCCCTCCCATTTACTTCAAGGCGAGAACCTGTCAGGCGCCTTCCCTAGCGGTCGCGATGGGAGATGATTATCAGCTCCACCAGTTCAATGACACAGGGTCGGTAAACCGTATGGTCAGGTTCAATATCGAGTTGAACAATTGTGAGGCAGGCATTCAGAAGATTACCTACTCGCTGCGCGCCAATACCCCTATAGTTGACGAGGCAAAAGGTGTGGTTGAGCTCAGCGGTAGCTCTACTGCGAAGGGTATTGGCTTGCAGCTATTGAGTGGTGCAGGGCAACCCATCTCATTGAATACCGACTATATACTCCAAGACTTTACCCCGTCGGGCACCAACTTTAAAATTCCGTTGCAGGCTTCCTACTACCGACTACCCGTCAGTAAAATCAAGGCGGGGAGCGCGAATGCTGAAATTTCCTTTGTTGTAAACTATTTATAGCTCGGTGCCAACAGATTTTGAGGATGTTTAACGGTGAGATTTTGTGAAAATAAGAATCGTCTGATTTTCAGATTTATTTAAATCGCCTAAATTTCCTCTATTTGAATTGAAATTTCAGGAGCCCCGTTTAGGGGGCGCTGATAATAGAGGACATCAGCCTATGAGTAAATCTACATTATTTTTTGCTTTTTTTATTCTGATATTCCCCATCTACGCTAACTCAGCAATCTGTTCTTTTTACAAAGATCACGCTATGACGACCTTTGATGTAAGCGTCCCGTCAACGCTATCGATTCCTCGCGATACGCCCAATGGTACAGTTGTATATGAAAGTCCGCCAGTCACACTAAACTCGATAAACAGTTCTTATACATGCACCGCCAATTCTGTATCAGGTATTAAAAACAATGTTGGGGAATCCGGAAAGGATAAGTTGCTTCCTATAGGAAATACCGGCCTTGCATGGTCGTGGAAATACAAAGGCATACGCGTAAACGCTTTCCCCGTGGATATCTCAGTCAAGGGTACTTACGGGTTTAACGGCACTACACACAGTCTTGTCATCGTAAAAACTGCGAATATAACCAACGCTCAAAAAATACCTTCTGGAATTCTGGGGTATTATCAAATTGGTGAGGTATCTGCACTCGCGATGTCGATCCAAGGTATGACAATTTTGCCGCAATCTTGCGAAACACCTGATGTGAAGGTGGATATGGGCGAAAATGATCTCAGTCAATTCTCAGAGTTTGGTAAGCACACCGATCCGGTAGGCTTCACTGTCAAGGTCAATAATTGCCCTCGCGGCATAAATAAAATCACTTATACTTTATCTCCCACGCCAAACAGCCCAGAAGTTAGTGCTGGTTCGGGTGTCGTGAGTTTAAATCAAAATTCCACGGCAAAGGGAATAGCATTACAGTTACTTGATTCGAACCAGTTTCCAATCGAGTTTAATAAAGCGTATTTGTTTTCTGGCTATTCAACTGAAGGGGGGAACTACAATATTCCACTTAACGCACAGTACATCAGGACCGTGCCTACTGGCAATCAAGGGGGGTTAGATCCCGGTATGAGAGCAGGATCTGCGAATGCGGAAATCTGGTTCATCATGAGCTACCTATAAAGGCGACTCATTTAAGGGGTACTGCTGAATTTTGTATCTTGTGATTTCTTCGTCCCTTAATAACATCAGCTTCAAGGCAAGCGTCACAGTAAAACGCCCGCGTTTTGAAACCTTATTTCTAAGGCTCGAACCGGCCTTGATTCCATAGTCATATCTAAATGACCGCTTTTGGCCATTCACTGCCTTGTGCGACGGACCGAAAACGACCTATTAAAGGGTAACGGCGATACGGGGAGGAATTGAGGCGGATGAGCTGTATCAAACCATCGGAAATTTCGCGGTGAAGATGGTGCCACTCTCTTGTGTTGAATTCACCGATACGACACCGTTATGCGCCCTGACGATCTCTCGAACGATAAAGAGTCCAAGCCCCACGCTTCGCGAATCGGTGCCGGTTATTTCTCCCCGAATCATGGGCTCAAACAAAACGCCCATCAACGACTCGGGAATGGCCGGCCCCAGGTTTTTTACCGATACAACGGAGTTATCTTGCTCGATGCGTGAAGTGATCGTGATCGGCTGTCGTAAATCACCATACTTCACGCTGTTAGCCACTAGATTACCAATGATTTGCTGCACCCGATCTGCATCCAGACAAGCACTGCCGGTCCCCATGGTCTGATGCACCAACGTGGCTTCGGGGAACGTCATACGCAATTCATCGACGCTGGCGCCAACGAAGGCATGCAAATTCACGGTCGAAGGGCCGATAGTAATGCCTTGCCCAACTCTGGCTAATGCCAGGTCTAGCAGGTCGCCAATCATGCGTTCAGCACGGTCTGCCGACTGGCTGATGTGGCCGAGCATCCTGCTATCTCGAGTGGTGCGTTCTTCTCGGGCAAGGATGCCGGAGGCCATTTTGATAGCCGTCAGCGGGTTTTTCAGATCGTGGCTGACGATGGCGACCATTTGTTCGGCGAAAGCGGCGCGAACCTGGGCCTTTTCGTAGGCGTTTTTTAGCTCCTCCTGAGCCAGTCTGAGGGCTGTTTCGGCGGCGGTTTTTTCGCACAGCAGGTCTTCGGCGATTTTTCGTGCGTTGAGCAGCTCACGCTCATACTTCTCGCGATCCTTGGTGCGAAACAGCGCTAACTCATAAAACGCACCGCTGGCGTGCTTGCGTCGGACGCCATTAAGCAACATGGTCACGATGTGTTTGTCATGGTGAACCAGGTCGAGCTTTACCTCAGCGACGGAGCCTTGCATCTGCATCAGCGGCGACCAATGCGTTTGGTGGAAAATGCGTCCGCCCATCGTCAGTAGCTCCTGGAAACGCCGCCCTATGATCGCCTGGGTGTCCAGGCCGATTGAATGGCTGAACGTCTTATTGCTGCGAAGAATCGTGCCGTCTTCCTTCGTTACCACCAATCCGCATGGGGCTTCATCTAAAAGCGCGTGAGCATCGGGCAGCAATTGCTGGTCAGTCGACATATTCGCCCATCCAGGGTAACAAGAAGTTCTCCATGGCCTCAGAACATGCACTGGGCGAACTCATGTGGGGGCAATGGCCGACGTTAGCCACCAGGCAGAGCGTGCTAGAGGGCATTACAGACTGCAGGTATTCGCCAACGGCGACGGGAGCGATCAGGTCATCGGTGGATTGCAGGATCAGCGTGGGTGTCGCCAGCCCAACGATGTCTTGGCGGTTGTCGGACATGAACGTCACTCGCGCAAATTGCTTGGCGATATCGGGCTCGGTGCGGCAAAAGCTATTGGTCAGATCTTCGCTCAGTGCCGGTTGCCCTGGTGTGCCCATGATCACTGGAGCCATGGTGCTAGACCAGCCAAGGTAGTTGCTGTCGAGTGTGTCGAGCAGTGAGTGGATGTCCTCCAGCTTGAAACCACCGACATAGTCGTCGGTGTCCATGTAGCAGGGTGAGGGGCCGATCATTATATGGGCAGCGATGCTTCCGGGCGCCTGGCGGTCAGCCAACGCACCGATCATGCTGCTGACAGAGTGGCCCACGACGATCACGGGTCCACGGGTGCAATGGTCGATGATTTCATTCAGGTCGCGTGCGTACCCGGCCAGTGAGTTGTACTTTTCCCGATCATAGGCTTCAAGATCCGACTCACCCGCGCCGACGAGGTCGTACAGAACAACTGTAAATCGATCGGTGAAACCTTCGGCGAGATAACGCCACATGGTCTGATCGCAGCCGAAACCATGGGAAAAGATCAACGTTGAAGGACCATCGCCCATTATTTTCACGTTGTTGCGATGTTGAAGGTCCATGCGTGTTGCCCCGGTCGAGCCATAGGTTTTGGTGCCTGCGGCAGTGTAGATAGTCAAGGGTACCGCGTTGCGCGGTATAGGTTTATGGCTCCTTGATGACGTCGAACTTATCTCGGACAAACGATTTGATTTTCGCGCCCAGATGATAAGTACCAATTTCTGCTTTGGCCGAAAGCTGCCTATGAAGACAGCCACACCCCCGTGAGTATAGAGTCGAATTAACTAAATTTGAGGGGGACGCACTAGTGTCGAAGGGGCAGGGTTGCGGAAATGACCGAAAAGATGCGGAAACGATCTGGACATTGAGGAGAAAAAACTCGATTCCCAGAAACGACAAAGCCCTGA
>NZ_AKJD01000196.1 GCF_000282515.1 Pseudomonas sp. GM80 | reverse complement strand
TGAGTTGAGCGCCAGCCATACACTCCCCCTGTGGGAGCTGGCTTGCCAGCGAAGGCGGCGGCACATTCAACATCCTTGTTGCCTGACCTACCGCTATCGCTGGCAAGCCAGCTCCCACAGTGTTTTGTGCCAACCCGCAACTCTGTGATCCACACCAATCCCTTGTAGGAGCCCGCCTGCTGGCGATGGCGACGGGTCAGCCAAAGAAGGTGTTGGCTGACCTAGCGCATTCGCTAGCAGGCTAGCTGTGATCCCAAAAAGGTCGGCTGAGGGTTGCAATTATTCTTCGGTGCGCTCCGTGCTCTCGCGATCACGCTCGTAGTGGTGAGCCAGTGGCAGCGCAGGTAGCCAAGACTCGCGGCGAATAGTCCAGAGTTCGTAAGTGGGTTTGAACTGATTAGGCTCATCGAGCGATCCGACGTTGACCTCTACTTCATCTGCCGAACGCGTGAACACCGGAGAGCCGCAGCGCGGGCAGAAAAAGCGTCCGTTGTAGTCGCGGGTTTCGCCGGTGACTTTCAGCGCATCCTCGGGAAATATGGCCGAGGTGCCGAACAGCGCGCCATGGCGCTTGCGGCAGTCGAGGCAGTGGCAGATGCCGACGCGGTAGGGCTGACCTGTCACTTCGAAACGGACATCGCCGCATAGGCAGCCGCCGGTCAATCGATTCATGTCACACCTCCTCTAAGGCAGCCTGCCAGTGATCAGAAATTTTCTGAAAACTTTTCGCCCATCACGCGCGGCTTGCCGAACATCAAGAAATGTCAGCTCTTCACGAACAGATTTTTTTTTGGAAGGTTTGTCGTTCTTTCCGGTGGTGGCCATCGTAGCCTCTGAATACTGACTGACTGGTTTGATAAAGCTCTGTGCAGCAAACAATAGAATTCTGCGTTCAGACGGGCAAGTCGGTGGAATCTGGAACAGTCGTAGGGCGTGGAGTACAAACCTGTAGTCCAGAAGGTGCCCTGGTTTGGACTCTGACCATTCAACTTCGTACTTAGGTAAACGTCATCCGGTTATCGCGTTTAAAGCACACAAACCGTTACGCCACCCTCCCTACAACACCTTGCGTCGTTACCTACGCGTACGCCAGAATCCGCCGGCTTACACGGCTATGGGCCGGGCTATATCGTTTGCCTGTCACTGCAAAACAGTGATCGGGTTTGGTAGCCCGTCTGTAATAGCCGTGTGACGACACCCTGTGCTTTCTCTTTGTGGAGGCTCAGTTCAATGGTGGTCATGCGTGGGGCTCACTCGTGAGCGCCGGGTTCCTATTGCAGCCGGTCTACCAACCCGCGTATGGCCACCACCCACTCGTTTGGTAGCGAGAGTGATGGCTCCTTAAACTGCGATAGGAGTTTCATCCATGTTCAAAATCACGCCAAATCCACCGCCCACCGATCCAATCCCTCACGACCCCGCGCTTGACCCGCAAAAGGTCAAAGAAGCCACCGACCGCGCCCTCGACTACTACCTGCGACCCGAAGCACTGGGCGCTCCACCAAGCTCACCCAAGTTTCGCCCCGTCTACCTCGTCGACCCCACGCTGGATGAAGAAACCCTGTTGGTCGAAGCCTGTGAGTCGCTTTCCTACGCCCACTCCATGGCCGGTAACATCGCCAACTCAATAGGCGGCCCGGAGCGCAAACCGCTGCTGGCGCTGCAACAGGTGATCATGCTGAACGAGCTGCTGGTCAATCGACTGCTGGACAAGCTGCGCGTACCGCAATAATCACCAGACCGAATAAGTGAGGGGTTACCCCCTCACTTTCGCGTTTGCCCCCTCTGTCGATTAATGAACAGAACTCATCAAGCCATCCCGATTTACCCGTCTAGTCCTCACCAGCCACCTCGCTTACTGTTCTCCCCACGCCCAACGGGAGATCGACATGCACAAGCGCACACTCGGCAACAGTTCACTCGAAGTATCCGCCCTCGGCTTTGGCTGCATGGGCCTGAGCCATGGCTACGGCCCGGCCACGGATACCCAACAAGCCATCGCACTGATCCGCTCAGCCGTTGACCGAGGCGTGACGTTCTTCGACACCGCCGAGGTCTACGGCCCTTACCTGAACGAGCAAGTGGTCGGCGAAGCACTGGCGCCGGTTCGCGATAAGGTGGTCATCGCCACCAAGTTTGGCTTTACCTTCGGCGACGACAATAAGCAGCAGATTCTCAACAGCCGCCCCGAGCACATTCGGGAGGCCGTCGAGGGTTCGTTGCGTCGACTGAAAACCGATTACATCGATTTGCTTTACCAGCACCGCGTCGATCCGGACGTGCCGATCGAGGACGTCGCCGGCGCGGTGAAAGATCTGATTGGCGAAGGCAAGGTCAAGCACTTCGGCCTGTCGGAAGCGGGTGCGCAAACCATTCGCCGTGCCCATGCAGTGCAACCGGTCACGGCGCTGCAAAGCGAATATTCGCTGTGGTGGCGCGAGCCCGAGCAGGAAATCCTGCCGACGCTTTGGGAGCTGGGCATCGGCTTCGTGCCGTTCAGCCCATTGGGCAAAGGTTTTCTCACCGGCACGGTGTCGGCCGAGGCCACTTACGGCAGCGATGACTTCCGCAGCATCGTCCCGCGTTTCAGCCAGTCCGCGCTGCAAGCCAATCAGGGCCTCGTCGTGTTGATTCGTCAGATCGCCGCGCAGAAACAAGCCACACCGGCGCAGATCGCGCTGGCCTGGCTGCTCGCGCAGGCACCGTGGATCGTACCGATTCCGGGGACGACCAAACTGCATCGCCTGGAAGAAAACCTCGGCGGCGCGGACATCACCCTCGACGCCGCCGAACTCAAGGCCATTGATACGGCGCTGGCGCAGATTCGCATCGAAGGCGAGCGTTATCCCGAAGCCCTCAAGGCGCGCGTCGGCCGATGAGCCACGATCACGATCCGCTGCGGCGCACGGTAATCGCCGCACTGGCCAGCGCCCCGCTGCTGTCGCTCGCCGACACGCAGAGTGCCAGTGAAACACCGCGCTCAGGCTCGCGGATTCTGGTCGCGTACTTCTCGCGCTCGGGTAATACCCGCGTGGTCGCTGGGCTGATTCAGCGTGGACTGGGTGCCGATCTGTTCGAGATTCGCCCGGCCCACGCCTACCCCGAGGACTATCTGCAAACCGTGGAGCAGGCACGTCAGGAGCGTGACAGCGGCTTCGAACCCGAGTTGCAAAACCGGGTTCATGCCCTCAGCGACTACGACACGATCTATCTGGGTTTTCCGATCTGGGGCGAAACCGCCCCACCGATCGTGCGCGCATTCCTCAGCGCCCACGACCTGACAGGCAAGACCCTCATCCCCTTCAACACCCACGGTGGATTTGGTTTGGGCAATAGCCGCAGTGTCCTCGAACAGCACGCGCCCAATGCCAGGCTGATCGAAGGTTTTGTAATGGAGGGCGAACAGGAGCGCAGAACCATGGAACGCGTGAACGGCTGGCTATCGGATAACCCTCTCAAGGGCTAGGCGATCACTTGCCTTGCCACGGCGGTTCGCTGCAGGGATCACTTCACTGTCTGACCGGAGTTCATCCAATGAATCGATTAATTGCGCCATTTGTTGCCTTGTCGTTCATGACCGCTGAGGCCGGGGCCGCCAGCGAAATCCGCATTACCCCGAACGGCGCTCAGCCCTCGATCAAGGGCGCGGCGGAAAATTTTACCGGCTCCGTACGCGTCGATGGTCTGTTCAAAGGTGAACCGCCGGCGCGTATCGGTGGCGGCACGGTGGCCTTCGACCCCGGCGCACGCACGGCGTGGCATACCCATCCACTGGGCCAAACGCTGATCGTCACTGCTGGTGTCGGCTATGTGCAGCAAGAAGGTGGCCCGCGCCAGGAGATTCGCCCGGGCGACATTGTCTGGATACCGCCGCACACCCGCCATTGGCATGGCGCCTCCGCCAGCAACGGCATGACCCACATCGCCATCGCTGAAGCCGAGGACGGCAAGACTGTCACTTGGGCAGAACAGGTTTCAGAGGCGCAATACGCTGGCCAATGAAGTTACGGAATGTGTCGAAGCATCTCGCCCGGCACTGTCCCAGAAATTGCCACACGACCTCAAAGCCCCGCAGCTGCGGGGTTACGCCGGGATTTCAGCGGTTATTGCAAAGCCCACTCATGAGTACTACTCAGGAGTCCATGCGCATTTTCGGGGTTAATCGCCTCAACCATCCTCCGTACGATCCAGCGACACCGCAGTGACCTGCAATGGATGGAGCCTTTCACGATGAACACTGACGCACGCAACCGCACTGCCCTCCCCGCACTCATGGCGCTCTGCCTGAGCGTCGGGGCGATATTCAGCGTTACCACTCAAGCAGCCGAGGCATCGCAAACCATGACCAGCACGCCAAACAACACAGCAGCACTGTCGGATAAACAACAAACCATTCCACTGATCGCCGCGTTCATGGCGACCAGCGACATGCCCAACCTCAACGCAGCCCTCAATCAAGGTCTCGATGCTGGCCTGAGCATCAGCGAAACCCGGGAGATTCTCGTACAGCTTTACGCCTACGTCGGTTTCCCGCGCAGCCTAAATGCCTTGAACGAGCTGATGACCGTGGTGCAGGCGCGCAAACAACGCGGCATCGAAGATGCGCCGGGGCGTGAGCCGGGCCGGGCAATTCCAGTCGGTGATGAGCTGCTGGCCGCCGGCACCGCGAATCAAACGAAGATCTCCGGTGCGCCGGTCAAAGGCCCGGTATTCGAGTTCGCGCCGGTGGCCAACCAGTTTCTGCGAACCCACCTGTTCGGCGATATCTTCGAGCGCGACAACCTCGACTGGCAAAGCCGCGAACTGGCCACCGTCGGCGCGCTGGCAGCGACGCCGGGCGTGGAATCGCAACTGCGCTCGCACATGGCGGCGAGCCTGCGCGTCGGGCTCAGCGCGGCACAGTTGCGCGAGGTCACCGAACTGCTGAAAAAACATGGCGATGCTCAGACTGCCGAACGGGCCAACGCAGCGCTGACCCAGGCCGTCGCGGCCTCGGGAAAATGACATGAAATCGGCAAAACACCTGCTGGGGATCACCCTGTTCGGCGCATTGGCCGCGTGTGCGAACCATCCCGAAGGCCCGTTGCTGATTCAGAAGCAAGGCAGTTTCGCCGCTGGCGGCACGATGACCACCGCGGCGGGCATATTCGATCCACGCAAACCGATGATGCCCGACGGTCAGACCTATCACGGTGATCACGCCTACGCGTTCTACCAGATCCCGGCCGACGCGCGGAAACTGCCCATCGTCATGTGGCACGGCGCGGGTCAGTTTTCCAAGACCTGGGAAACCACCGCCGATGGCCGCGAAGGTTTTCAGAACATTTTCCTGCGTCGCCACTACGGCGTTTATCTGATCGATCAACCACGGCGTGGCGACGCCGGGCGCAGCATGGTCGAGACCACAATCAAACCGGTGCCGGACGAACAGCTGTGGTTCAACCAGTTTCGCATCGGCCTGTGGCCCAACTATTTCAACGGCGTGCAAGTGGCACAGGACGCACAGACCCGCGAGCAGTTTTTCCGGGCGATGACGCCGAACACCGGGCCGTTCGACATGGGCGTGGTGTCCGACGGCGTATCAGCAATTTTTGACCGAGTCGGCCCAGGCATCTTGTTCACCCATTCCCAAGGTGGCGGGCCGGGTTGGTTGACGGCGATCAAGAACGACAAGGTCAAGGCTATCGTGGCGTTCGAGCCGGGTAGTAGTTTCGTGTTTGCCGAAGGTGAAGTGCCGGCGCCGATCCCCAGCGCGTTCGACACGGTGCAAGGCGCAGCGGTGCCAATGGATCAGTTCATGGCGCTGACGCGCATTCCGATTCTGATCCTTTACGGCGACAACATCCCGGAACAGGCGGTCGACCTGCCCGCTCAGGACAGTTGGCGCGCACGCCTGAAGATGGCCCGACTGTGGCGTGATGCGGTCAATCGCCACGGCGGCGATGTACGCCTGATCCACCTGCCGGAGGTCGGCATCCACGGCAACACCCACTTCCCCATGTCGGATCTGAACAACGTGCAGATCGCTGATCTGGTCGCGCAATTCCTCAAAGAAAAACAGCTGGACTGACCCAGACACTTTTGCAACTGCCGCCCTTTTGATTGCTCAGGAGCTTCACGTGAAAAACACCCTCAAAGCCACGCTCATGTCGGCACTGGTCGGCCTCTCGGGCGGCGAAGCCTTGGCCGCCGACTACAAAAAGAACCCGTTCACCCTCGCCTACGACGGCGCGATCAGCAAGAACGAAGCGGGCAAGGTCAACATCCAACCGGTCAGCTACAAGCTCAACGGTCTGGACATCGCCGCCAACGTTTACACCCCGGCCAATTACGACGCGAAAAAGACCTACCCGACCGTGGTCATCGCACACCCCAATGGCGGCGTAAAAGAACAAGTCGCCGGGCTGTATGCCCAGCGCCTGGCCGAACAGGGTTACATCACCATTACTGCCGATGCGGCCTATCAGGGCGCCAGCGGTGGTAAGCCGCGCAGCATCGATAAACCGGCGTATCGCATCGAAGACATCCACGGCATGGCCGACTTCATCAGTCAGTTTGCCGGCGTCGATAACAAGCGTCTGGGCCTGCTCGGCATCTGTGGCGGCGGTGGTTATTCGTTGGCGGCGGCGCAAACCGATAAACGCTTCAAATCGCTGGCGACGGTGAGCATGTTCAACTCGGGTCGGGTGCGCCGCAACGGCTATAACGACTCGCAAATCGACAGCATCCAGCAACGTTTGCAACAAGCATCAGCAGCCCGCGCGCAAGAAGCGGCCGGCGGCGCGGTGTTGTATTCGGGTGATGCCAACCTCACCGATGAGCAGATCGCGAAACTGCCCTTCGAGCTGTATCGCCAAGGCTACGAGTACTACTGGAAGACCCATGCGCACCCGAACTCGACCTTCAAATACACCACCAGCAGCCTTATTGACCTGATGCGTTTCGACGCCACCGACCATATCGAGTTGATCAACCAACCGTTGCTGATGATCGCCGGCAGCAAGGCCGACAGCCTGTACATGACTCAGGATGCGTTCCCCAAAGCCACCGGCTCGACCGACAAGGAAGTGTTCATACTCGACGGCGCCACGCACATCGAAACCTATTGGGTGCCGCGCTATGTCGATGCGGCGATCGGCAAACTGAGCGAGTTCTACGCACGCACCCTGTGATGAGCGCTTTGAGGGTCGCGCATCCGTGTGCGACCTGCTTTCATGGAATAATCACGCGCTCCTCATGAGAGGCTCTCATCAATGTCCCGCCCCAATCTCAATGACCTGCAAGCCTTCGTGGTCATCACTCGCGAAGGCAGTTTTACCCGCGCTGCCGCGCAACTGGGCGTTTCGCAGTCGGCGTTGAGCCACACCCTTCGTGCACTGGAAAGCCGACTGGGTGTGCGCCTGCTGACTCGAACGACGCGCAGCGTATCGCCGACCGAAGCGGGTCAGCGCTTGTATCAATCGATGGCGCCACGCTTTGACGAGATCGAACTGGAACTGGCAGCGGTCAGCGAGTTTCGCGACACCCCGGCCGGCAATGTGCGTATCCAGGCCTCCGAGCATGCGGCGAACAATATTCTCTGGCCGAAGCTGCTGAAGGCGTTGCCCGACTACCCCGACATCAAGGTCGAAATCACCGTCGATTACGCGCTCGCCGACATCGTCGCGCAGCGCTATGACGCTGGTGTGCGGCTGGGCGATCAGGTGGCCAAGGACATGATCGCCGTGCCGATCGGTCCGTCGTTGCGCATCGCAGTTGTGGGATCACCTGAGTACTTTCGGGGGCGGTCATTTCCCAGGGAGCCGGGTGATCTGGCCGCGCACAACTGCATCAATCTGCGTCTGCCGACGCATGGCAGCCTGATGCAATGGGATTTCGAGAAGGACGGTCACGAACTCAAGGCGCGCGTTGAAGGGCAATGGACGTTCAACAGCAGTGTGCCGATTCTGCGCGCAGCGGTGGCGGGATGCGGTCTGGGGTTTCTGCCCGAAGACATGGTCGCCGGGAATCTGGCCGACGGCAGTCTGGTGCGGGTGCTGGAGGACTGGTGCCAGCCCTTTGCCGGCTATCATCTTTATTACCCGAATCGCCGTGAACATTCGTCTGCGTTCGGGGTTGTGGTGGATGCGCTGATCTATAAGCCCTGATGCGGCTCTTCAGCGATCAGGATCCATACTGTGTTTTTCAATAGTCGGGACACCGCCATGCCCTCCCCCGAATCCAGCCTTTTGCAGAGCTGGCACGACAACGCCGATGCCTGGATCGAAGTGATCCGCAGCGGCGGCATCGAAAGCCGTCAACAGGTGACCAATCAGGCGATTCTGCTGGCGATCATGGGCCGCCAGCCGGAGCATGTGCTTGATCTGGGTTGCGGCGAAGGCTGGTTGTTGCGGGCGCTGGCGGATCTGGGGATTGCTGCGGTGGGCGTGGACGGTGATGCGACGCTGGTTGAAGCGGCGCGTCTGGGCGGATCTTCGACGGTGCATGTCGCCGACTACGACGCGCTGGTCGAAGCCAAGGTCGATATCGGTTGTGACTTCGATTTGATCTGCGCGAATTTCTCGCTGCTGCATCAGGACATTATTCCTCTACTGGCCGCGATGAATGTGCTGCTGGTTCCCGGTGGTGCGCTGGTGATTCAGACATTGCATCCATGGGCAGCAGCGGCAGGCGATTATCAGGATGGTTGGCGCGAAGAATCATTCGTCGGGTTCAAAGGCCAGTGGCAGCCGATGCCGTGGTATTTCCGCACGTTGTCGAGCTGGTTCAATGCGCTGGACATGGCCGGCTTCCGCCTGATCAGCCTGCAGGAACCCCAACACCCACAAAGCCCGGTGCCGCAGGCGCTACTGATCGTCGCTGAGCGACGCTGACATTCGAAAACACCCCCAATCATTGTGGGAGCTGGCTTGCCAGCGATGGCGTCGGGTCAGGCAACATTGATCTTGAAGGGAACGGCCTCATCGCTGGCAAGCCAGCTCCCACAGTGATTTCAGTTGTCATCGGGATTTGTGGGCACCCCATAAACCTGTGGGAGTCAGGCAGCTTGCGGGACCAGTCGTGGCCCGCGCAGGCGGTATTGCGCCAGCAGGCGCATGACGTAGCCGATCTTGATCAGGGTCGGGCCGAGGATGGTCAGCGCATGCATCGCCACCAGCAGGGCAATCGGCATGGGGCCGTTGTAGAGGTAGGCGCCGTAGATGCCGGCCAGCAGCATGATCAGGCCGGCGCCGAGGACTTTGCTCGACAGGTGCAGAACATGCAGCGGGCTTTCGAAGAAGGTGAGCATGGCGGCGTACTCCTGATCCGTTCGGTGGGTACGTTATGTATTTCAAGTCTCGTGCCAGTTTTTTAGCCCAATAGAATCAAGCACCTGAGCCGACGAGAGTCAATTTGACACGGGTAACCAAAAGTCAATTTGACTCCAGCAAGAGTCATTACGACTACATTCGCAAAAAAACCAGAACCCCACTGCCTAAAAGCAAACCAATATCATTTGCACACCATCCAGCCTTTTGCTTTAATCGCGACCCATTCCTATTTAGACCGATCACGGTCGTTCTGGACGCTTGCTCTGATGACGGTCGCCGACACCTCACTTGTGCAGAATCTCTACCTCAGCCATCACCGCTGGCTGCACGAGCTGTTGCGTCGACGCCTGAGCAACGCAATGGATGCCGCCGACCTCGCCCACGACACCTTCATCCGCGTGCTCAAGCGCCCGCAAACCTTCAATGGCGAAGTCCACGAGCGCTCGCATCTGGCGACCATCGCCCGCGGTTTGTGCGTCGATCACTGGCGCCGTCGGCAACTGGAACAGACTTGGCTCGACACCCTCGCCAGCCGTCCGCCAGCCTTGCAACCCTCGCCCGAGCAGCAAGCGATCATCGTTGAAACCCTGCACGAAGTAGACGCCATGCTCCAGCGCTTGCCGCCGCGAGTCAGCGAGGCATTTATCCTCGCGCAACTGCATGGCATGCCTTACAAACTGATTGCCGACCAGATTGGCGTCAGCGAGCGGATGATCAAGAAGTATCTGGCGCAGGCGATGATGCACTGCGCGATCCTCGAAGCCGAACTCGATGGTCTACTCATTGAATAATCCGCTGAACACGCTCAGCCATGCCTCCCTCGAACAGGCGGCGAACTGGTACGTGCAATTGCATGACGAACAGGTCGCCGAGCCTGAGCGTCTGCGTTGGCAGGCCTGGCTCGCACAAAGCCCGGAGCATCAGGCAGCCTGGCGTTATGTCGAACGCGTTGGCCAGCGCTTTGCGCCGTTGCAGAGCGAAAACGAGGCCAGCAGCCACGCCCTGCGTAATAACGCACGCCACGCGATCAGCCGCCGCCAGTCGCTCAAGGGCTTGCTGGTTATTGCCGCGACTGGCCTGGCGGGCTGGGCTGTCGGGCGCAATACGCCGCTGATGGATTCGGTCGATCGCTTGACGGCCGACCTCTCGACGGGCACCGGCGAAACCCGCGAAGCCACATTGAGCGATGGCAGCCGGGTCTGGCTCAACGCGTTGAGCGCACTGAATATTCGTTTCGACGCCCATCAGCGACTGCTGCAATTACGCGCCGGCGAAGTGTTGATCGACACGGCCAAAGACCTCGGCCGGGCCTTTTGGGTAGAGACCGAACATGGTCGATTGCGCGCGCTGGGGACGCGTTTCAGCGTGCAACAGAACGAGCGCAACACCGTGCTCAATGTCTACGAGGGCGCGGTCGAAGTACACAACCGTCAAGGTGAAACCGAGGTGGTCCAGAGCGGTCAGCAAATGGCCTTCAGCACGGGCCGACTAAACACCGCGACCGCCGCCGATCCCTCACGAGAAGCCTGGCACCGAGGCCTGTTGCTGGCCGACAACACGCCGCTGGGCGAACTGATCGACGCGCTCAGCCGTTATCGACCGGGGCATCTGCATTGCGATCCAGCCGTGGCGGCGCTGCCGGTGATGGGTTCATTCCCGCTCACGGACACCGATCAAGCCTTGCGCTTGCTGGAAGCGGCGCTGCCGATCCGTGTCGACAAGACCTTCAACTGGTGGGTCAGCATCGGGCCGAAAGCCTGAGGACTTTTTTCACCACGTGGTTCCCTTTTGGCTTTTTCATTCGGTTAACCCTCAGCAACCCTCACTTCGTTGATCGCCCCCGGGAACTCCATCTTGCGCTCCACCCTCGCCCGTACTCGTTTCGCCCTGGCTTTGGCGTCTGCCGTGCCGGGGCTGTGCGCGTCGAGTGCGTGGGCAGAGGCGCAGAAGCAGCATTATTCAGTCGCTGCCGGCTCACTGGTTTCAGCGCTTAACCGCTTCGCACAACAGAGCGGCGTGTTCATCGCCGGCCACAACGACCTCGCCGCCGACAAGCGCAGCCCGGGCCTGAACGGCGACTACACCGCGCAACAAGCCCTGCAAATTCTTCTCAAAGACAGCGGCCTGCAAGCCCAGCAACAAAGCGGCGGCGGTTATGTCTTGCGCAGCGCAGCCACTGCAGATCCGCTGCAACTGGACGCCACCACCATCAGTGGCAAAACCCTCGGCGCCATCAGCGAAGACACCCACGCCTACACCACCGGCCAGACCTCTTCCGCCACCGGCCTGGCACTGTCCCTGCGCGAAACCCCGCAATCGATCAGCGTGATCACTCGCCAGCAACTTGACGATCAAGGCGCCACCGGCATCGCCGACGTGCTGCGCCGCGCGCCGGGCATCAGTGTGCAGAACTACGACAGTGAGCGTTGGGAGTTTTCCAGCCGTGGCGCGCCGATCACCAATTTCCAGTACGACGGGGTCAATACCGACTACGACGGCGTCTACGATTACGGCACCACCAGCACCGACATGGCGACCTTCGACCGGGTCGAAATCATCAAGGGTGCCACTGGCCTGATGACCGGTTCAGGCGATCCCTCTGCCACGGTCAATCTGATCCGCAAACGTCCATCGCAAGCGTTCAAGGCATCCCTGAGCGGCAGCGTCGGTTCTTGGGACAACTACCGCAGCGAGACCGACGTCTCCGGCCCCTTAACCACCAATGGCAATCTGCGCGCCCGCTTCGTTGGCGTCCATCAGCAACGCAGCGCCCACGCCGATCATTACCAGAACAGCAAGGACATCGCCTACGCCATTGTCGAAGCCGACCTGACCCCGGACACCCTGCTGACCCTTGGTTTCGATCAGCAGAACACCCGTTCACGCGGCGCCAGCTGGACCGGTTTCCCGATGTTCTACAGCGACGGTACGCGGACGAATTTCTCGCGTTCGTTCAACCCGGCCACCGACTGGAGCCGCAGGGATTTCAGCAACCAGACGCTGTTCGCCGCCCTCACCCGGCAACTGCAAAACGACTGGACGCTGAAGCTTAGCTACGACCGCAAACACCGTGAGCACGACACCCTGCTCGGCTCCGCCAGCGGCGGCAATCCGGACCCGCTGACCGGCGACGGCATGTTCCTGTACATGGGCAAATTCAAGGGCGACGAGGTGCAGGATAATGTCGATCTCAACCTCGGCGGGCCGTTCAGCCTGTTCGGTCGCGAGCATCAGTTGATCGTCGGTTTCATGTCGATGAACACCCGCCAGGACAACCCGGTGTACGGCTCGGTTTATCCGGCGCTGGGCGCCAGCATTTTCGCCTGGCACGGCGCGTTCGCCAAACCCGACATCCCGCAGATCGGCACCGACGCCATCAGCCAACGCCAGACCGGCGCGTACGCCTCGACGCGCTTGAAGGCCAGCGACGATCTGGCGCTGATTCTCGGCGCACGTGTCAGTGATTTCAGCGCCAGCGACCACCTCGACTATCGCGACCCGAACACCACCAATGTCCGCGACGGCTATCGCCAGACCGGCGTGGTCACACCCTACGCCGGCGCGGTCTACGACCTCGACGACACGTACTCGCTGTACACCAGCTACACACGCATTTATCAGCCGCAACTGAGCAAGGACGCCTCACGCCAGGTGCTCGACCCGGTGCAAGGCGACAGCTATGAAGCGGGGATAAAAGCCGAATACTTCGAGGGCCGGCTCAACGCCAGTTTTTCCGTGTTCCGCATCGAACAGGACAACGTCGCCGAGCAGGTCAGCGGCTTCGACAATCAGGCGGTGTATCGCGCCGTGCAGGGTGCAACGACCAAAGGTTTCGAGTTCGAAGTGGCCGGCGAAATCGCTGAGGGCTGGAACCTCTCCGCCGGCTATGCCTACAACCACACCCGCGATGCCAAGGGCGAGCCGGTGTATGCCTCAATCCTGCAAACCACCGCGCCGGAGCAGTTGGTGCGACTGTTCAGCAGCTATCGCCTGTCCGGCGCCTGGCAGAATCTGACCCTGGGTGGCGGCGTCAGTTGGCAGAGTGAGTTCTTCGGCAACGTGTTCCAGCCCACAGCAGGCCAGAACGTACGCATCACTCAGGACAGTTATTACCTGGTCGATGCCATGGCACGCTACCGCTTCAACGACCACCTGAGCACCACGCTCAATGTCAAAAACCTCTTCGACAAGACCTACTACACCGGGCTCGGCAACTTTGGCACCGGGTTCTATGGCGAACCGCGCAGCCTGCAACTGACTGCGCGCTGGGATTTCTGAGGTTGCCGCCGATTTACGGTTGCTTCAGGTAAGTGCCGCGAAAATCGCCGTATTCACCGAAAGCTTCCACACGGACAACACCATCGAGCAAACGCACGCGATAGAGCGGCTCGGCGACTTCCTTTTGGCCAATGATCAGATTGCCCGCTTGCAAAGGCCATTGTTCAACCACTTGATTGGCGGGTTTGCCTGGCTGCGTGACCGCCATTTGCACCGAGGCGATCTCGCTGCCCTGCGCATCTTTGCTGATTTTCAACGTCAACCACGCGGAGCGCCCATCGTCGGTCACCATCACGTAGCGCCCTTCGCGCTCGCTGGCCGCAACAGCGGCGAATTTTTGCGGCGCAACATGAAACGCTGTCGGCCGCGCTTGAATAACATACGACTTGGTGCCGCTGTGCCACATCCCGCCCTGAAAACCTTGTTCATCGGGCTCACCGTCAATGAACCAGTTACCCGTGATCGCGCCCTCATCACTGATTTCATGCAAGGCAATGCCGCCATCGTCGTAAGGTTCGCCGACCAAGCGAATGGGCACGCCGCTGCCGCTGACATAGCGCACTTCGCCGACATAAACGCCGCCCTGCAACTGCCACCACAATTGGAAAGCGATCTTCTCGTCCAGCTTCCCCCGCAACATCACCGGCGCCTCTCCAATCGGCCCTTCGAGACGACGTTGCTCGACCCACTGACCGCCCTTCAAATCCCGTTGGGTGATTTCGGTGTAGCCCTTAGGCATAAACGGACTGCCTTCGGAAGGCGCCTGCGCCACCTCGATGGTCTCCGCTACACGCACCGGTAGCTTGTCCTGAATCTCCCAACTCGCCTGCTGCCGCCAGCAGCAGCCGCTTTTCGAACGCGTAATCAGACGCTTGCCTGCACTGTCGACCTCAAACATGCCAAGGTTCGGCTCGCGGGTCAGCGCAGAGAATGCCTTGTTCGCAATCAACACCGGATTCGCCGCATCGAACAGGTAGATATCGTAGGAAGCGGCAGCGTAGCCACCGTCATTGCCGTTGCGCACGGCCACATCCTGCTGACCATCGAAATTGAAGTCGCCAAACACCAACAGTTGCTGGTTGTCGCAGCGCAGGCTTGGCCCTGTGCCGTCAGTCTTCAGCAGCTCGGCAGCGTCGGCAGTTTCGAGGGTTTGCAGAACCGCACCGCTGGTTTTATCGCGCAGGACGATGTGTGCCGCCACCGGATCGAAGCTTGCTACCGGTGGTTGCTCGACACGCACGTCGATGAGGTATTTCTGCGCCGGGTCCTGCAGCTGGCAGCTCAACGGCGCAGCGCTGGCCGAGGCCGTGGCGAACAGGCAGGCGAAAAACAGTGAACGTGGGGCAACCATGATGCGAAGCGTCCTTGCGGCAAAATCGGGGCGGCAAGTCTATCGACAATCGAAGGGCCGCGCACTTGTCGATCTACGGCGCTGCCAGTCGACCAAGGACTGTCTACGCTGATAGTCCAGCGTGTCTAACCTGCCGAGGATGACTGCCATGCAACGCTTTCAAAAACTCACGCCCTGCCTGTGGTTCGACGATCAGGCCGAAGCGGCGGCGAAGTTCTACTGCTCGATCTTCGATCACGCGAAAATCACCGGCCTGACCCACTACAGCAAGGTCGGTCAGGAATTTCACGGCAAGCCGGAAGGTGCGGTGATGACCGTCAGTTTCGAGCTGGATGGCCAGACTTTCACCGGGCTCAACGGTGGGCCGATGTTCAAGTTCAGCGAGGCGATCTCGTTTCAGGTCAATTGCCAGAATCAGGAAGAAGTCGACCACTTCTGGGGCAACCTGTCCGAGGGTGGCCCGGTCGAAGCCCAGCAATGCGGCTGGCTCAAGGACAAGTTCGGGGTGTCGTGGCAGATCGTACCGGTGGCGTTCATGCAGATGATGCTGGATGCCGACACCAGCAAGTCGCAACGGGCAATGCAGGCCATGTTCAAGATGAAAAAACTCGACATCGCCGAACTGGAACGGGCCTTTGCCGGCCAGAGCTAATACACTCGGGCACTGGCCTGCCGGGAATAATCACAATGAAACACGCTGCCGCCAAAAACCCTGAAAAAGCCCCGCGCTTCTGGCGCGACGACGCCCTGCCCTTCATCGAAGCGCGGGCCATCGCCGATGGCCGCGAAGTCTGTTACGCCCGGCATTCCCACGCGCACTTCTCGATCGGAGCGATCACCGCCGGGCGCAGTACTTACGTGCATGAGCAGGCGCAATTCGAGGTGGCGGCGGGCACGGTGGTGTTGATGAATCCTGGCGATGTGCACGCCTGCAACCCCATCGATGATCAGCCGTGGTCGTACGTGATGTTGTATGTCGAGACGCCGTGGCTGACGGATTTGCAGCATCAGTTGGGCTTTGCCGAGGATGTGGAATTCCGACGGTTCTCGGCCACGCACTTGCACGATGCCGAGCTGTTTCGCGAGTTGATCGCGCTTTACCAAGTGCTGGTCGACGAGCAGCAGGATGTGCTGCGTAAGCAGAGCACGGCGGTGGAGTTTTTCAGCGATCTGCAACTGCGCCTGAATCCTGCCGGGCAAGCGTTGCGCGAGCCGAACTTCAAGCTGGAACGCGCCGCGGATTTCATCCGCGAACATTGCACCGACCTGCTCAGCCTCGATGACATCTGCGCGGCAGCGCAGCTGTCACCGTCGTATCTGATCCGCGCCTTCAAACAGCATTACGGCATGACCCCGCATGCGTTTCTGGTCAATCAGCGCATCCAGTTCGCTCGCGAACGCCTGCGCAGCGGACAACTGATTGCCGATGTGGCGCTGGAGGCCGGATTTGCTGATCAGGCGCATTTCCAACGGGCGTTCAAGCAACACCTGGCCGCAACCCCCGGCCAATATCGCGGCGGACATTTCACCTGAAATTGAACACTTCCCCTTGTGGAAGCGAGCCTGCTCGCGAAAGCGGTGGTTCAGTCGACATATCCAGTGACTGACCACAGCATTCGCGAGCAGGCTCGCTCCAACAGGGTCAAGTGAACAAAAAGTAGATTGCGCTCAGCGCCAACAACAACGCCATGCTTCGATTGAACCAGCGCATGCCTGCCGCATTGCTCAAATAGCCGCGCAGGAATGTCCCGGCATACACCCAACAGCCGACCGACACATAGCAAATCACCAGATACACCGCCGCAAACTGCCAGACCAGCTGCGCCTCGCCATCCGCCACGAACGCGCCCATTCCTGCCACGCAGGCAAGCCAGGCCTTGGGGTTGAGCCACTGCATCACTGCGCCATACAGCATCGACGGCGCCCGCGCGGCATCCTTGGCGTTCAACTGCCCGTCGTCGCTGGCCAGTTTCCAGGCCATGAACAGCAGAAACGCCACCCCGGCCAGTTGCACCACTCGCGTCATGAACGGCCACAGCTGCAGAACCTCGTGCAGGCCCAGGCCCATCAACACCAGCAACAACACAAACCCCAATGTTGCCCCGGCGACATGCCGCTGGCTGGCGCGGAAGCCGAACTGCGCCCCCGAACTCAACGCCACGATATTCACCGGCCCCGGCGTGATCGACGCCGCCAACGCAAACGCCGCCATCGAAACAATCAGACTCATCGCACACCTGCTTCAACCCAAGGAACAAGGTGCTCACCCTACGCAGCCCACCGCCCCCGGTATTGAACAAAACACCCCTATGTAGGAGCTGCCGCGGCTGCGATCTGTTGATCTTGTTTTTAAAGACAAGATCAACAGATCGCAGC
>NZ_AKJD01000195.1 GCF_000282515.1 Pseudomonas sp. GM80 | reverse complement strand
ATCTTTTGATCTTGTTTTTAAGATCAAAAGATCGCAGCCTTCGGCAGCTCCTACATTTATCTGCTTTGATCGCAAAACAATACTTGACCATTCAACTAGATGATAAGCATTATCATTCGCTCGAAATGGATCAGGTTCCCCCGTGAGTCAATCGCGCTTCAACCACGTCTTCCTCACCCAGCGCACGTCCTTGCTGCGCACGCTGGAACGGATGGTCAACAATCACAGCACCGCTGAAGACCTGTTGCAGGAGACCTACCTGCGCGTGACGCGGGCGCTGAGCGAGCGGGCCATCGATCACCTCGAACCTTTTGTCTTCCAGACCGCACGCAATCTGGCGCTGGATCATTTGCGCGCGCGCAAGATTCATTCACGGACGATGGTCGATGACGTTCCGCAAGACGTTGTGCACAGCATCGCCGCCCCTGCCAGCAGCGCCGAAGACGCCGCCCACGCCGAACAACTGCTGGAGCGCTTGAACGTGAGCCTCAGTCAACTCAGCCCGCGTCAGCAGCAGATTTTTATTCTCAGCCGCCTGCACGGCAACAGCTACCAGGAAATCGCTGACGAACTGAACGTGTCCCTCAGCACCGTGCAGAAAGAATTGAAACTGATCATGTCCATTTGCATCGGCGTCGCCGAACGCTTGAATGGCGACTGAACGTTTCCATAAATGTCAGGATCGACTGCACTGATCATCGGGCTTTGTTACCCTTGCCCGACTTTTACGCTTCACTAAAAAAACAGCCGTGCACAGACACTGCCGAGGAAACACCGTGACGGACACCCACCGCTCGCCTTCGCCGGATTCGGCGCAGGACGCTGCAAACGCAATGGACCAGGCACTCGACTGGCTCATCGTGCTCGGCAGCCCGGACGAGGAGCAGACCCGGCAGTTCCATGCCTGGCTGGCGGCGGATCCGTTGAATGCTGAAGCGTTCGCCAAGGCGCAAGCGATCTGGGACGGCCCGTTAGTGGTTCAATGCGCGCAAAGCCTCGCGGCGAAACCGGCCAAGGTCACCTTCCTCAAGCGTTTGCGCCCGCACTGGAAACCACTGGCCACCGCTGCGGTACTCATTCTCGGTCTGTTCAGTTTCAGCAATTTGCCAATGCGCCTGCAGGCCGATCATTTGACGGTGGTGGGCGAGCGTCAGCGCCTGCAACTGGAGGACGGCTCGAAAGTCCTGCTCAACACCAACTCGGCGTTCTCCAGCACCATCAACGATCAACAGCGTGTCGCGCGGTTGTATCAGGGCGAAGCGTATTTCGAGATCGCCGGCAGCCGCACTCAGCCCTTGGAAATCGATGCCGGCCCGGTCAAGGCCAGCGTGCGTGACACTGCGTTCGCCGTGCGTTATCTCGATGGCGTGACGCAGGTCAACGTGCAACGCGGCGATGTCGATTTGCGCGCGACCCATAACGATGCCCGCGTGCGCTTGTCGGCCGGCGAAAGCATCCGCATCGGCCCGAACGGTTTTGATCGCCCGGCCAAACTCGATGCTGCGACCGATCTGGCCTGGGTTCAGGGCCGACTGGTGTTCGAGAATTGCCCGCTGAATCAAGTACTGGCCGAACTGCGTCGCTACTACCCGGGCTGGATCATCAACACCAACGAGCAGTTGGCCGACGTCGCCGTGACCGGCAATTACCGCCTCGATCAGCCGCTCGACGTCGTTCGTTCCCTCGCCCACATCACCTCGGCACGCCTGCAGGAATTCCCGGCGCTGGTGATCTTGAACTAAATGAGAATTATTTTTACTCGATAGCTGAAGCCCGTTCGTCTCGTTATAGCCAATGCAATTGATTCGCATCCTCGGAAGTGAATCAGCACCTATAAAGATTCGTGCGACACGGAGCGCTATCGATGTCCTCACGCCTTACCCGCCAGACCTCATCCCCTTCCCGCGTATTGTCGCTGCTGACCGCTGCCATCCTGATGGCCGGCACCGCACCGCTGATGGCTGCCACCGAGCAACCGGCGCGCAACATGGGTGATTACTCGTTCTCCATCAGCCAGCAGCCGCTGGTGTCGGCGCTCAATGCCTTCACCGCCGTGACGGGCTGGCAGGTCGGTTTGCCGGCGGAACTGGGGCAGAACGTATCGTCGCCGGGCGTGCGCGGTTCGCTGCCACCGGAAAAAGCCCTCGAGCGTCTGTTGGTGGGGACCAACCTGAGCTTCCGCAAGCTGAGCAATAACAACGTCGTGCTGGAAAAACGCAACGCCAGTGGCACGCTCAATCTGGATCAGGTGACCATCAGCGCCACGCGTCAGGAACAGTCGGTGAGCAGCGTGCCGGCCACCGTCAGCGTGCAGACCCGTGAGGATCTCGATCGCAACAACGTCAACTCGATCAAGGATCTGGTGCGTTACGAGCCGGGCGTTTCGGTGGGCGGTGCCGGTCAGCGTGCCGGCATCACCGGCTACAACATTCGTGGTATCGATGGCGACCGTGTCCTGACTCAGGTCGACGGCGTGCAAGTGCCGGACAGTTTCTTCAACGGCCCGTACGCGCAGACCAACCGCAATTACGTCGACCCGGAAATCGTCAAACGCGTCGAAATTCTCCGTGGTCCGGCCTCGGTGCTGTACGGCAGCAATGCGATTGGCGGCGCCGTCAGCTACTACACCCTCGATCCGGACGACATCATCAAGCCTGGCCAGGACGTCGGCGCACGGCTGAAAACCGGTTACAGCTCGGCCGATGACAGCTGGCTGACCTCCGGCACTGTTGCCGGCCGCACCGGTGACTTCGACGGTTTGCTGCACCTGAGCCAGCGCAACGGTCACGAAACCGAGTCCTACGGCGAAACCGGTGGCACCGGCCTGAACCGCACCGAGGCCAACCCGGAAGACGTGCGCACCACCAACGTGCTGGCCAAACTCGGCTGGAACTACGCTGACGACGCGCGCTTCGGCTTGACCTACGAACACTACAAAGACGATCGCGACACCAACCAGTTGAGTGCCGTCGGTGGCCCGTTCAACGCTGGACGCGGGTTTGGTTTCTACAAGGCGCGCACCGGCAACGACACCGTCACCCGCGAGCGTTTTGGTCTGGAACACCGCTTCGCGCTGGACACTGCGCTGGCCGACAACATCAAGTGGTCGCTTAACTACCAGATCGCCAAGACCGATCAAAGCACCCAGGAAATCTACGCGCCATCGCGTACCGTGCTGCGTAACCGCGACACCAATTACAAGGATCGCCAGTGGGTATTCGATGCGCAGGCTGACAAGTCGTTTGCCATCGCCGACACCGATCACACCATCACCTACGGCACGACCATCAAGCAGGACAAAGTCACCGGCCTGCGCACCGGCAACGGCACCTGCCTGACCGTCAGCGGCGCCTGCCGGGTAATCGGTGCGCCAAGCGCCACCGACACTTTGAAACCGGCCAGCGACTTCCCGGATCCGACCATCAACAGCTACAGCCTGTTCGCGCAGGATCAAATAAGTTGGGGCAACTGGACGTTCCTGCCGGGCGCACGCTACGACTACACCCAACTCAAGCCGCACATCACCGATGAGTTCCTCGCCACTGCCGACCAGAGCGGTAACGGTCAAGTCAGCGACAAGGAAAAAACCTGGCATCGTCTGTCGCCGAAGTTCGGCACGACCTACAGCTTCAACGATAACTACACCTGGTACGGTCAGTACGCCGAAGGCTTCCGCACGCCGACCGCCAAGGCCTTGTACGGTCGCTTTGAAAACCTCGCGGGCGGCTACCAGGTCGCGCCGAACCCGGATCTTGAACCGGAAAAAAGCAAAAGCTATGAAACCGGCCTGCGTGGCCAGTTTGAAGCGGGCACCTTCGATGTTGCGGTGTTCTACAACAAGTACCGTGATTTCATCGATGAAAACGCGATCACTCCGGGCTACAGCGAGACCACGTTCCAGAGCAACAACATCAAACACGCCACCATCAAAGGCGTTGAGCTCAAGGGTCGCCTGAACCTTGACACCTTTGGCGCGCCGACCGGCCTCTACACCCAAGGCTCGATGGCGTACCTGTATGGCCGCAATGACGACAGCGGTCAGCCGCTGAACAGCGTCAACCCGCTGACCGGCGTGTTCGGTCTCGGTTATGACCAGGACAAATACGGTGCTCTGTTGAGCTGGACGCTGGTCAAGCGCAAGGATCGTGTCGACAGCACCATGTTCAAGACGCCGGACGGCACCAGCACCCAGTTCAAGACCCCGGGTTATGGCGTGCTCGACCTGGCGGGCTTCTACAAAGTCACCGACGACGTGACCGTCAACGCCGGTCTCTACAACCTGACCGACAAGAAATACTGGCAGTGGGATGACGTGCGCGGTTACGACAGCGTCGGCGAAGCCTCGGTCACGCAGCCGGCCAACCTTGATCGCCTGACCCAACCGGGCCGCAACTTCGCGATCAATCTGGTCTGGGACATCTGATCCGGCAAACCTCACGGCGCGTGTTCATGCACCGCCCCGTGAGGTTTTTTTACGCTCGCGCGCTGGCTGGTTCGTCTCGTTAGCAAGCGCCTCAATTTCTCAAGGATTTGTCATGACCGCTCAAGACACCGAACAACGCCCTGCCCTGCGTTCGCAGCGCTTGAACCAGATCACCAACGAGCCGCACACCAAGCTCGATGCGCTGGTCAAGGCGCATGCGCCGTTCGAGACCCGCGCCAACTTCGCCCGTTTCGTGGTCGCGCAGTACCTGTTCCAGTCAGAACTGGTCGACCTGTACAACGATGCCGAACTGACCGCGATCGTGCCTGACCTGCCCGCGCGTTGCCGCGCCGAAGCGGCCAGGGCTGACCTCGCCGACCTCGACACCGAAGTCCCTGCACCGGTCGCCGGCGCAGTAAAAAACCCGAGCAAGGCCCGTGCACTGGGCTGGATCTTTGTGTCCGAAGGTTCGAAGCTTGGCGCAGCGTTCCTGATCAAGCGTGCCGTGGCGCTGGAGCTGAGCGAAACGTTCGGCGCCCGTCACCTCGGTGAGCCCGAAGGTGGTCGTGCCGAAGGCTGGAAGAGTTTTGTGCGTACCCTCGACTCGCTGCAGTTCAGTGCTGAAGAAGAAACCGAAGTGGAGCAAGGCGCGATCGACGCGTTCAACCGCTTCACCGTGCTGCTGGAACAGGCTTACGCCACCGAAGCCGAACCCGCCTGAGCAACAAAAGTCCCCCTGTAGGAGCTGCCGCAGGCTGCGATCTTTTGATCTTGAAAACAACATCAAAAGATCGCAGC
>NZ_AKJD01000194.1 GCF_000282515.1 Pseudomonas sp. GM80 | reverse complement strand
CGAAGCAAACCGTAGGCGCTGCGCCCGGATCGATCCCGGAGCGAAGGAACCCCGAGCTTTAGCGAGCGGGCCGCACGTAGGAGCAAGCGTTTTTTTGCTTACTTTTTTTAGGCGTTTGTAAAAAAAGTGAGTCGCCGTCAGGGCGAAACCCTAAGCAGCCGTTGCCGCAGGAATGGATATGTACTCAATCAGAAAGAACCCTACCGCCTGACAGAAAGCCTTCGCGAGCAAGCTCGCTCCCACAATTGGAACTGGGTACATCTGCCAGAGATTGGTCGGCTGTAAGGCCGCCATCGCTGGCAAGCCAGCTCCCACAAGGATTTGGGTACATCCGCAATAGCGACTGTGTCTGAGAAATAGCTATCGCGAGCAGGCTCACTCCTACAGGTTTGAACCGGTTTCGACCGAGAGAGCCTGGTCGGCTGTCAGGCCGCCAAGCTCAACAGCAAACACCTCACTCGGCATCCGGATCAATCTTGTTCTGGGTCAAATACCTATTCAGAACATCATCCTGCCCAGGCACAGAAGCGTCCCCCGCCACCTGCCACAAATGCCGCTCAATCCCCTGCGCCACCATATGCCCCACCGCCGCCTCAATCGCCGACAACACACACAACTGCGCCGGCTCATTCGTCGTATACCCAACCTCAGCCTCAAGCAACTTCTTGAACTCGATAAACTTGAAAATCCCCGCACTGCGCGCCACCGAATAAATCGTCTTGCTGGTCATCACATTCGCCAACACCTGCCCGCTACGCACATCCACCGCACGCAAATTCACCGTCACCTGATCCACCCGATACTCACGCTGCAGATCAATCCCCAAATACCGCGCCCCTTCCCCACCGCTACGCACATTGGTGTCATACGCGATGATCCCGCCCTCGAGCATCATGTTCGCCGCCTGCAACGGTGGCAGCTCACCCTGAATATTCACCGGCGTATTTGGCTTCTTCTGCGACGCGCGGATGATCTTCCGCTCGGTCAACAGGTTCTGCAGCCCTTCCCGTTCCAGCACCACAAACCAGCCACTGGCCTGCATCGCGTCCATCAACATCGACGCCGCGCCCTGGGTCACGCTGGTGGAAAACGAACTCGCCGGCGTCGGCTTGTACTGCCCGGTCTGGTCACGGAAGCCGTACACCACCGCCATCAACCGGCCCTTGGGTCGCGGCATTTTCAGCAAGTCGTAATAAGTCGAGGCCCTGGGGGTCAGGGTCGGGGTTTCGGTGTCCTGCTCGGCCGACATCGGCTCACGCAGACTGCACCCTTGTAATGTCGCCAACAGCAGCCCTAACGCGATGATCTTTTTCATGTCCGTTCTCCCCGGAACCGTCAGCCCGTCATGGGTTGAGGCCGTTCACCTGAATTTCCGAAACCTCACCGGTCGCTCGATCGGTCACTTCAATGCTCAGTGCCCCGGAGTCGTCGATGACGTTGACGATAAAAGAGTCGGTGGACAGGCTCCCCGTGTTGCCGGTGGAGATGTTGTCCAGCAACTGCCCTAGCAGCCGCGATTGCAATTGACTGGTGAAGCGCTCCAGCGCCGAGGTGCCGGCCACGGTCGAACGGCTTTTCAAATCCGGATCGTCGTGATCGTTTTGCGCCTGCGCGTTGTTGAGCAACCAGGTGCCGTTGAGCGGGTTGCCGCCGAACGACGGGTTGACCGGCGTGTAGACCAGTTCAGTGGCCTGGACAGCGGCAGCGCTGGCGAGCCCGATCAACAACCCCGAGATCCACAATCCGCTGCGCCGTGAGAACGTTTTGCTGTTCATAGTTCGTCCTTCTCAAGGTCGGTGGTGTCCTGCAACAGAGCCTCCAGCTTGCGCTGGACAACCTGGCGTCGAACCCAGTCAGCGGCCGCGTAGGCCTCGTCCTTCAGTTCCACGGTGTTCGGCGGCAGGAAGCGCCGATAAACCAGGCGTTGCTGATATTCCACGGTCACCAGGCTGCCCCAGCGCGCGTCGGGCCGCTCGCGCACCACCAGGTTGAAATCCATCGGGCTGGTGTCGCGCAAGCGTTCACTGAACGAGTAATAAAAGTCGTGGCCGATGTGCGAGATCGTGTCGTCGACGATGAAGCCCATCATTTCGTCTTCTTCACCGGCGCTGGCGCAGCACGCCACAGCGGTAAGGATCAGCGCGCACCACCATTGGCGAGTCATGGCTGCAACGCCTGCGGCAAATTCGACTGGCCTTTGGCCGGGCCATTGGTGCCTTCGAGGAAGGCTTTTTCAGCGACGAACTGCCAATCGGAATAACGCTGCATGCCATCGAAATCCGACCACTGCGTCGGGAAGTCCGCCTGCTTCAAAGGCAGCTCGGTCGACGGGCTGTTGAGGCCGGTGATGCGTCCGTCAAAACCGCGTTGCAGCGCCCATTCACCCTGACCGATCGGATCCGGATAGAGCTGACGCAAGTGATGCTTAGCCTCAGGAAAACGCTGATCGTCGAGCAGGTCTTCAAGCTCTTTCGGGTACTGCGCCAGCCCCGGCGAGCTGCGGTAGTAGCTGCGCAGCGCCTGTGCGTATTGGGTGCCGACCCAGAGCAACTGACGCTCGCGGTCGCGGCGTGAAGCGGTCGACCACAACTCGCCGGCACTGGCCAGGCCCATGCCCATCACCACAATCAGGAACAGCACGCCCAGGTAAGTGAAACCACCCTGCTGCGCACGGTTACCACTCGGAATACTGGCTGCCATCACGCGCCCTCCCGGTAGCACCGCTTTTGATGTCGGCCACGCCGCCAGCCACACCGTCCGGTGGCGCGATCAGCACCCACTGGTCTTTGCGTTCGGTGATCGGATCGAGAGGCGCATTGCGCAGGTAACGTTGCTCGATCAGTTGCTCAATGGAATCCGGATAACGACCGGTATCCCCGTAGAAATGATCCAGCGCCTCACGCATCGCCGACAGGCTCTGGCGCAGCGTGATTTCCTTCGACGCTTCGAGGCTGTTGAAGTAGCGCGGCAGCGCGATGGTCATCAGCGTGGCGATGATCGCCATTACCACCATCAGCTCCAGCAAGGTAAAACCTTTTTCCCGACGCATGAGGTTCACCACTCGCGATAGGCGATGCCGTTGAGGCCCTTGCCACGGGCGTGGGAATAGACGTCGAACACGTCCTCGCCATCGCGCGGGTTCTGAGCCGAACTGTTGTAGGCGCGCACGCCCCAACCCCCTTCGTCATCACGTTTGGCCGTCACCAGCGGATCGCGCGGGATGCGGCGTAAAAAGTAGAACTTGGCGCCCTTCGCGCTGCGCACATCGCGCACGCCTTCGACCAGCACTTTCAGGTTCGGCGGGTAGCCGCTGCTGTTCAGCGACTTCTCGATGTAACCGGCATCGAAGGCACGTTTGTAGGCGTCGATACCATCGCGAATCTGGTACAGCGCATTGCGCAATTCCTGCTCCTTGCCACGCCGCACCAGGGTCTCGGTCAGTGGCGCGGCCATGCTCGCCAACAGGCCGATCAGGGCCAGCGTCACCACGACTTCGATCAGGGTGAAACCGCGTTGGGAGGCGTTCATGATCAAGGCTTCTCGACGGTGACGCGGGTGGTGGCCACGGCCGATTCACCGACGGCACGCGGCTGCGCGGCCGGTGACGGCATCACGTAGCTCTGCGAACGATCCGGTGCCTGGATGTGCATGCTGGTTTCGGTGCCGGTGGAGAACTCCATGTCCGACGGGCTCTGATACGGCAGGTTGCGCACGATCCGTGGGGTGATCGACAGCACCAGTTCGGATTTGCCGATGGTGTCTTTGTTGCTGCCGAACAAGCGGCCCAGCCCGGGAATGTCGCCGAGGCCCGGAATCTTGTTGCCGGTAGCACCGTGATCGTTGCGCACCAGTCCGGCGAGGATCTGCGTTTCGCCGTCGTGCAAACGCAGCGAGGTTTGCGCGTTGCGGGTATCGACCTGCACCGGGATCGTGCCTTGGCGGGTCGGTTCCAGCGGCGTGGCGTTACTCACTTCCAGCGCGATCTTGATCGCCACTTCGTTGTTCAGGTGCACGGTGGGCGTCACTTCGAGCTTCAGACCGACATCCAGATAGGTCACGCTTTCAGTGATCACCGGGCCCTGCGTCGACGGCACCGAGGTGGCGCTGATGATCGGCACGCGCTGACCGATGTGAATGCGCGCCTGCTCGCGGTTGCTGACGCGAATCACCGGGCTGGCGAGGGTGTTGATGTCGTTGTCCTGCGCGTTGATCTTGGCTTGCGGCGACGGGCCAATGGAGATGCGGTCAGAGTTGATGCCCTTGAGTTGGCCCAACAGCGTCACCGGCGAACCATCGGAGTTGACCACGCCGAAGGTGCTCGGCCATTGCAGGCCAAGGTCGAGAATGCGCTGGGTGGCGACTTCCATCACTTCCACTTCGAGCACCACTTCCGGGTTGGACTGGTCTTGCGATTGCAGGAGTTTCTCGGCCATGCGCACGGCGTCTTCGGTGTCGCGCATGGTCAGGGTATTGAGGCGTTCGTCGACGAACACGTCGCGGGTCTTGAGCATGGTTTTCACCATGTTCAGCGCGGTGTTGGCGTCGATGCTGGTCAGGTAGAAAGTGCGCATCACCAGTTCCTGGTAATCCTTCACTTTCTGCGGCGAATCCGGGTAGATCAGCAAGGTGTTTTCGTTCACCACTTTCTGGTGCAACTGGTTCTGTTGCAGCAGCAGGGTCACGGCGTCTTCGATGCGCACGTCACGCACAAAGATCGTCGCTTTCATGTCCGGGCGCAGGTCTTTGTCGAAGATAAAATTCAGACCAGCGACCTGCGACAGCACTTCGAAAATGGTCTTGAGGTTGGCGTCGCGAAATTCCAGGGTTACCGGGCGATCAAGCTTGGTGCGCAGTTGCGGATAGGCAATCACGTTGCGGCTCTGCACCAGACGAATGTTGCCTTGCAGCTCCAGCGCACCGTCGTTGTTCGGGTCGAGTTCGAGGATCTGTTTGACCTGACGATCGGCGCCATAAATATCGCCGCGACGCAGGTCGCCACGGGCCAGCTCGAGTTTTTCGTCCATGCTGCGCAGGTAATCCATCTGCTTCAGGGCATCCTGAGCGCGGCGGTTGTTCGGCTCGATGGTCAGCACTCGTGCGTAAGCGATACGTGCCGAGGCGAAGTCGCGACGCGAGCGATCGGTGTCGCCGGAAGTCAGCAGTGCGGTGATCGCTTTGGCTCGGCCGCTGTTGAGCAGCAAGTGCAATTCGGTGTCGCGAGGATTTTCACGCAGACCTTCCTCGATACGGGCCAGGCCCGCCTCGTACTGACCCTGCTCAATCAGGTCGGCGGCTTCCTTGTTGGCCACTTGTGCAGAACTGCACGCGGCCAGCCCGGCACACAGGCCCAGGCTCATCAGCAAACGGGAACGGTTCATTGCGTACTCCCCACAGACAGGGTCTGCGACAAATGCAAAGGCAGGTAGACCAGGCTCAATTCCACATCGGAAATGCCGGTGATCTTCCAGGTGTCGTCGATCACATCCCCGTTGCGCACGACGTAGATTTTTTCGCCGTTCTGCAAAAACACTTGCAGGTCACTGCGGTCGTGCAGCCTGCCGACGAACTGAAACGGCACCGGTGGCAGGCTCGGGGCTTGCACCACTGTTGCGGGATTGACGGCAATTTCGGTGACCGTGGCCAGGGTTGGCGCGGCCTTCCAGCTCTTGGCGGCGAACAGATCGCCGGCCGGGCTCAGGTCCTTGATCGGCGCGTCTTTGGCCTTGGCACTGCTGGCTGGCAGCGCACCACGGGTTTTCCCCGGTGTGGCGACGGCCACTTCATTGGAATCGACGTCTTCGCTTGGCGAGAAATACGCCGGCAACCACGCCAGCGCGGCCGCTACGCCGAAGAACGCCAACCAACCTGTCACGCGCTTGGTATTCATCACGACCTCGACAGGTAAAGGGTCATACGGATCCGGCCATTGAGGTCGGTGTCGCCAATTTTCTTGCGTTGCAACTCGAGGTCTTCCACCACCACCGCTGGCAACTGGCCGAGCAAGGCGTGCACAAAGCGGCGCAGTTGCGGGTAGCTGCCGCGCACTGGCAGAAGGATCTGATAGCGCGCCAGATGGGTTTTCGGGTCGACGCCGAGGGCATATTCGCCACGCGCCAGAGTGATGTGCTCTTGCGCTGCGAGGGCGTAGATGCGGTCGATGGCGACGGTGGCTTGCGGCTGCGCCGGCAGTTTGTTGCGGAAGTCGTCGAGCTGACGTTGCGGCACCACCGGCGGCGCGATGCTGCCGTCTTCAACCTTGGCCAGGTACGCGGTGGCTTCCTGAGTCTGCTGGCTGAGGTGCTGCAACGATTGCCAGCCCGGCAGCAAGCCACCGAGTGCCCAAGCCACGGCGACCAGCAGCAGCGCCAGCCCGGCCAGGCCTGGAATGCCGAGGCCTTGCAGGTATTCGTGGACGATCAGTCTAGGGATTCGCATCGCCCATCTCCCAAGTCGCCGACAGGTTGAATTGCACCGGTTGTTCCGGCGATTTGACGACGATCTCGTGGCTCAACAGCGAGACGTCGGACAGCTCGTCGCTGGCTTCCAGACGTTTGTGGAAGTCGAGCATCGCTTGCAGATCCCGCGCTTCAGCGCTGATGCGGACCTGGCCTTTGCGCGCATCCGGGGTCAGGCTGAGCAGTGCGACGTCATCGCGCGGCATCGCTTCGAGCATGGCGAACAGGCGTTCCCACGGCCGGCGCAGTTGCTGCGAGACCTTGCGCATCTCGGCGAGGTTTTGTGCCTGCTCGCGGGTTTCCGCCGGGCTCAGGGTGGACTTGGCGCCGTTGTCGCCGGTGAGCTGGCGCTGAGTGGTTTGCAGGTGGCCCTGTTGCTGTTCGGTGTGCGCGTCGAGGTGCTGTTGCACGCCAAAGCACAGCAGCGCCAGCAGCACTCCGCCGCCGAGCAAACTCCAACCCAACGGGCCGGAACGTGGACGCGGCTGAAAATCGAGGTTAAGGGCGCGCATGTCAAGCCACCGCCCGGGACATGACGTACAAGCCGTCACGCACAGTCATCGAGGCGTCTTCAAGGGTGCGCAACTGCACACCCGCCACGTCCGGATGCGCATCGAGGCGCGCCGGCGCATGCAGATAAACGTTGAAGGCGCGTTCGCTGGTCGAGGCTTGCAGCTGCCGTTCGCGACCGATCAATGCGCTGAGTGCCACATCACTGTCACTGCCGCCCACCGAACGCACGCCAGCCCAGCGCCCTTCCCTCGCCAGCAACAACACACTGCGTTGCGGCTCGGCGACGACGAACAGGAAGTCGCCGGCATCGAGGCTTTTGTCGAAGCGGTTGAACGCCGCCATCAGGTACGGCTGCACCGAGCGCAGGCGCAAACCGCGACCGCTGACCAGCACCCGCAAGCGTTCAAGCAAGTCTTGCGGCAAAGCGCTGGCGATGCGGTCGTAACCGGCTGGTTCGGCGGACAACACCAGACTCCACGGCTGGGTTGGTGCACCGAACAGGTCTTCGAAACACAGTTGGGCGAAACCACGCAGTTCTTCCGGGCTGCTGATCTGCGCGCTCCACGGCACCAGGCAGAAGCGGCTGAAGTGCCCGGAGATAATCACGCTCAATTCGGCACCGGCGCGGGCGTGTTCACCGAGCAGGCGATCGAGGGTGTCCAGCGCCACCGCGTAGCTCTGGAAGCCTTCGTCGATGTAACCGACGCTGCCCAGCCACAGGGTGTCGCTGCCACGCCGCTGCCCCAAGCCAACACCGCTGGCGCCGAGCACGGCGACAAAACGCTCACGAGATAAATGTGACACGGTTGATCTCCTCCAGCGTGGTGCGACCTTGTTCCACCAGCTCCAGCGCCGATTCACGCAGCAGGCGCAAACCACGGGCGCAGGCCAGGGCTTTGATTTGTTTGATCGGTTGGCGCTCGACGATCATCTGGCGCAGCTCGTCGTCGAGGTGCAGCAACTCGGCAATCGCCGTGCGCCCGCGATAACCGCTGCCCCGGCAATGGCCGCAGCCCTTGCCGTGAACGAAGTGGTAATGGTCGACTTTCTGCGGATCGAGGCCGGAGGCGCGCAGCTCTTCATCGCTCGGATTGACCGGCGCGCTGCAACTGGCGCACACCAGCCGGATCAGGCGCTGGGCGAGAATCGCGTTGAGCGCCGAGACCAGGCTGTACGGGTCGATTTCCATTTGGGTGAAGCGACCAATCACGTCGAAGACGTTGTTGGCGTGGATGGTGGTGAACACCAGGTGACCAGTGAGCGCCGATTGCACGGCGATCTGTGCGGTGTCCGGGTCACGGATTTCGCCGACCATGATCTTGTCCGGGTCGTGGCGCAGTATTGAGCGCAAGCCGCGGGCGAAGGTCAGGCCTTTTTTCTCGTTGACCGGGATTTGCAGCACCCCCGGCAACTGATATTCGACCGGGTCTTCGATGGTGATGATCTTGTCCACGCCGTGGTTGATCTCGGTGATCATCGCGTACAGCGTGGTGGTCTTGCCGCTGCCGGTCGGGCCGGTGACCAGCACCATGCCGTAGGGTTCGGCGGCGAGGCGGCGCAACTGGCGCAGGGTTTCATCTTCAAAGCCCAGCGCCTGCAATTGCACGCCGCAGACCTTATCGGCCAGATCCTGTTTGTCGAGTACCCGCAGCACCGCGTCTTCGCCGAAGATGCTCGGCATGATCGACACGCGAAAGTCGATCTGACGGCCACTGATGCCGATTTTGAAGCGACCGTCCTGCGGCACGCGTTTCTCGCCGATGTCCAGTTCGGCCATGACCTTGACCCGCGAGATCACCTGCTCGGAGAACTCCGTCCCCTGGACTTTGCTGATGTTGTTGAGCACGCCGTCAATGCGGTACTTGATCACCAGACCGTTGCCGGTGGTGCCGAGGTGGATGTCGCTGGCGTGCATTTTCAGCGCGTCGTAGAGGGTCGAGTTGACCAGTTTCACCACGCTGCTGGCATCTTCGCTGATGCTGGTCAGCGACAGGCTTTGCAGGGTGTCGATCTCGTGGTGGGTGTCGCCTTGGGCGTTGAGCGATTCGACGGCGTGGAAGCTTTCTTCGTGGCGGGCCAGATAGGCCTTGAGGTCATCGGCGTGGACCAGATGCAGCGGCGCGCCGTGCAGGCAGTCGTCGATCCAGGCCAGCCGCGCCGGGTCGAAGGGGTCGGCAAACACACCGATGACTTCGTCGTTGTGGCGCAGCAGGATGAATTCACGTTTCAGGCATTGTGCGAGGGTGACCCGGTCAAACACCGGCGTCGCTTGAAACAGGCTGTCGGTGTCGAGCACCGGGTAATGCAGGGTGGCGCCGAGGGTGTGAATGAACGGCATCGGCGCCAGTTCACAGAGTACGCCGAGGGCTTCAAGCACGCGTTCGCCAGAGGTGGCGGCCCGCGCCCGGGCCTGGGCAAGCTGTTCACTGGAAAAGCGCGCGGGGGCGCTTTCGGCCAACAGCGGTTCGACGACAACGGACAGACGTTCCATGGCTTGCTCTCCAACCGGGGCTCAGAGCCCTGTCGGCGCGGCAAACCTTGGCGGCAAGTGCCGGAACGTCTGTTCGCGCCATTACTCCCCGGTGAGCATTTGATCGTCGTCCGGTGCCATGGCGTGCAACTGTCGTCGCCGATCCGCCAACACCCAACTGCCATCGTACAACTGCAACGGGAAGCTCTCGGTCCTGCTCTGGCGTCGTTCGACAAAGCCCTCGGAAGGGCTCGCACCGGGTTTCGCTTCACGCTTGATGCCAAGAAGGTCGCAGACCGCTCGGGCCAGTTCCGCCAATGGAAACGGTTTGAACAGGATGTGGCTGACCCCCAGTTGCCGCGCCCGCTCACAGACTTCAGCGGTCGGGTGACCCGTTATCAGCACAAAATGGCACGTCCTGTTCTGGCGGACTGCGTCGAGCACCTCAAAGCCTTCCATATCGGGCAAGCGGTAATCGAACACCAGCACGTCGGGGGCAAAGGTTTCGGCCAGGCCGATCGCCGTCGCTCCGTCATGTGCAATCCGGACGTCCAGCCCCTGCGCCGACAGATAATCCTGAAGGTTTTGTGCAAGCAGCTGTTCGTCTTCGACAACCAGTACTTTGTTAACCAAGGTCGACTCCTTGAAACAGCAGGTCCGATGACCCCGCCCTGAGAGTGCGCCTTACACGTGGTAACGCACACTTCATGCCAGGCTGAGTGCCGGTAATTTTATCTCTTCATGTCCTTGAAATTAATGACAATGCCCGCTCGTCCCGGTACCCCGTTCCCCAGAAACGGGGAAGCACCTGAATGGGCATCGAAGCCATTCCCCACTATTGGGGGGGAACCTTCAATCGTCGTCAATTCGTTCGATCCTGTTCTGCACCCGTAATTGCGCGAGCACCTGACGACGAGCCTGGGTCTGTTGCTGTCGGGCGAGCTGTGCCCTGACTGTATCCAGCCCCTGCAAATCTGGGACATCGGCGGCCTCCAAGAGGTTCGGCAAATAAATCAGGTGCCAGCCGAACGGTGAACGTAGCGGTTGGCTGGCAAACGTTGCGCCGTCGACTATCGAGGCGCGCATTTGCATCAAGCGTAGACGCGCCGCAGCATCTGTGGCGGCATCGGCGTGCGCGGGTACGCGGATCAGTTGATGCCGAGGTTGCAAAGTGTTCGCCCGGATCAACTCGGCGAACACCTGCTGCGCCGCCAGTTCGCGGCGGGTGTACTCGGTGAAGGAAGCCTCGTCGAAACCGGCGTCCTGCAAGCGGCGGAGGAATTTGTCCGTGCCGCCGATGGCGCTGCGGGTTTGCTCAACCTGCTGAAGCACCCTGTGCGGGTCGATCTGCACCCCGCGTTTCTGCGACTCTTGCCACAGCAGCTCCTTGTCGATCAGCGTTTGCAGCGCTGTTTGGCGCAGCTGTTTGTAAGCTTTTGGATTGCGAATGCTCGCCACGGCGCGGCCCTGATCTTCCAGGTATTCGGCGAAGAAGCGCTCGAAACGAAACCCGGAGATTTCCTCGCCGTTGACCCGCGCCACGGCCGCTTCGTTGTTGGCCCACGCCAGTGGCAGCCAACAGCTCAGCAGCAAGATCAGCGTTGTGCGTTTCATGATCGGGCCCTCCGTTCAGGGGCTGGCAACAATCGGTTTATAGGGCGCGACCAGATAGAAACGCTGATCGGGCAAATCCACGGTGACCACATGGGCGCCGCTCAAGCCCAGGCGTCGGCCGGGGCCGAAACTCAGGCGCGGGGTCAGGCCGGTGTCGAAGTCATGCAGGCCTTCCAGCGCCGCCACCAGTTTCTCGCGGCTGGCGTCGCGGCCGGCCTGTTTCATGCCTTCGCTGAGCAGCAGCATCGAGGCGTAGGCGCCGACTTGCAGCACCGCGTGCTGGGCGCCAAGGCCCTGACCTTCGCGCAGCAGCGTCAGGGCCATGCGCCCGGTTTGGGTCCAGTCGCTGGGCACGAATGGATAAGCAAGAAACACCCGCCGGGAAAATCCCTCCGGCACTTGCAGCAACTCACCCGCAACCTGGCTCGAAGCGGCGAACAGATACGGCACTTGCCCGGCGCTTTGCAGCCTCGTTGCCAGACGCCCGAAACCGCCACCATTGCCCAGATAAAACACCGAGCGCGAGCCCAACGGCAGCGCCTCCGCCGCCGGGTCGTAGGCTTGCAGATGGACTTTCTGCCAGCCGTGTTCCTGCAAGTATCCAGCGAGGGTGGTGGCCGCTTGCGCCTGCAACGGGTCGTCCGGATAGGCAATCAGCGTCGGCCCTTGCAGCACGCGCAGGCTGGCCGTGGCGTAGTCGGCCAAGGCGATCAGTTGCTCGCGCAGGCCCGGCAACGGCTCGAAAATCTGCGGACTGGCCTGCATCGAGCCGAGCAACGACAGCGCGCCGATGAGCGGCACACCGGCCTGTTCCAGACGCATTCCCAGTTCGCTGTCGAGGGCCGGCGCCAGCGGCGCGATCAATGCGAACACTTGTTCTTGCTCGATCAACTGCTGCAGGGCTTGCTCGGCGCTGGCGCGATCCGGGCCGGGATCGATCACCGTCAGGCGCAGTTGCCGGCCGTGTATGCCTCCGGCCTGATTGATCCGCGCAACACTGCCATTGAGCACCGCTGCCACGGTCATGCCCTCCTCGGCCAACGGCCCTTGGCTGGGCAGCAAGGTGCCGAGGTGCAAGGTTTGCGCCTCAAGGCCGGGATCACGCTCATCGGCCAGGCGTTTGAGATAGGCGGTGAGGTTGCGCTGATCCTTCATCGACAGCACAAAGCGCGGCATGCTCGGGTCGAGACGATTGTGGCCGGGATCGCGGCCCTGCTGAATCACCGTCGCCAGCGTGTTTTCTGTGTAGGCCGGATAACTGCGGCCGTTGACCTGCTGCTGGCCGTAGGTGCTGGTCAGTCGTGCCCAGTTCAGCGGCGGCGGACGTAAGCCGCCTTCGGGCCGACCGAGGCCGTCGGCGCCGTGACAGTTCGCGCACGGCAGGCTGGTCGCCGGCAGCAACACATCTGCCGCACCGACCCGCGCCATGATCGCCTCGCCACTGGCCGACAAGCCCTGACGGTACAGGCGCTTGCCCGCCGCCTCTTCCGGGGTCAGCGGCGCAGCACCCGCGCCAAGGCTGAGGCCAGCGAGCAGGATCAGGGCGAGTACGCCGCAGCGGTTCATGGCGCGGGCTCAGCGACCGGCCACGGGCATTGTCAGCAACTGCAAGCGCTGGGCAATGGCGGCGGCCGGGGCGTCGGGGCGAATTTTGCTCCAGCGTTTGTTGGCGACATCGCCGACGATCAACTGCGTCGAGTGCTGCTCGGGCGTCGGCACGATCTGGCCGATGCGACTCAGCACCAGATCCATCTGCGCCTTGTCGCCGGTGAGAAAAAGCCAATGAGGGTCATCGGAACCCTGCTTCAAGGTGTAAGCCTTGAGCACCGCCGGCGTGTCGCGCAGCGGGTCACTGGTAAGGGAAATGAAGGTGATGTCCGGCGCCTTGTCGCCCAACAGCTCGCGGACTTCCTTGAGCTTTTGCGTGATCAGCGGGCAGGCATCGTTGCAACTGGTGAAGATCACGTTGAGCAGAACGATGCGGTTTTGCAGCGCGTCGCTGTAGAAGCGCAACGTCTCGCCGTTCTGATCCTGCAACGGCGTGTCGGTGAACCAGGTTTGCGCGTCATGGGTGCCTTTGGCCGGTGCAGCGGCAACCGTTGTCGGGGCTTCGGGGACATGGCCTTCGTGAGCAAACGCGACGGTACTGAAGATCCAGAAACATATGGTCAGGGAGATCCAGTCGAGCAGTCTCATGGCTGTTGCTCCATGGCGATGGCGGTGTGTTTGGCGTGGGTGCGCAGGCCGCTGAGTTTTTCCACTTCCTTGGCCAGCAACGCCGGGTCGGTGAAGCCGTAGTAGCGCATCCAGTGGCGGCTGTCGCCGTCGCCGACGAGGATCAGCGGTTGATGACTCTTCAGGTCACCGCTGAAACTGCCGAGGCCCTTGAGGGTTTCATTGATCGATTGCGGCGAGCCGGTCAGCCAACTCCAGCCCGGCCCGCGCTGGAAGGTACGGGCATAATCCTGCAGGCGTTTCGGGTCGTCGCGCTGTGGGTCGATGCTGATCGACACCAGTTGCACTTCCTCGCCGACCCGCGCGCCGAGCTGTTTCTGCACCTTGCCCATGATCGACGAGACCACCGGGCAGACCGTGGTGCAACTGGTGTAGATGAAGCTCATGACGACGATTTTGCCCTGTACCAGGTCTTGTTCGAGGCGCACGGTTTTGCCGTTCTGGTCGAGCAGCGGCACGTTGGCGAATTTCACCTGGGTATGTTCTTGAGTGCTGCTGGCGGGGGCTTTGTGCCCGGCGTGTTCGTCCGCCGAATGGGCGTTGGCGTGTTGAACGCCGAGGCTCAACAGGCACAGGGTCAGCAGGCCAGTGGATGCAAATCGGTTCATGTCGAAACTCCTCTTCAACGGGCCTGGCCGGGGGCTACCCGAACACTGGCAAAGGTCTTGTCATCGAAAGCGGCGCCCAGCGATGCCGCGCGCACATGCAGGTACCAGGCGCCGCTGCGGTCGAGGGTGATCGGTGCTTCGTACACGCCGTCGGCAACTTCCAGCGCCGCCACTTCACGCGGGTGCGAGGTGGGCGCGAGGTAGTAGCGCAGTTGCACGTCTTTGACGCCGCTGCGTTGGCTTTTGTCTTTGCCCTGAACGATGCGGAAGCGCACGACGTAGGGGTCGTTGAGCGCTACGGCAGTCTTGTCGAGGAGGAACTCGACTTTCGGCTGGCCGAGGTGTTTTGGCTGTTTGCCGTCGCTATCAATCTGCGCGGTAAAGCAGTGAATGATGTTCGGTTGATTGAGCAGGAACGCCACGTCGAAACGCCCCGCTAGCGGCAGTTTCACCCGTGCGCTGTACAGGCCCGGCGAGACTTCGCGCAGACTGCGATCGATGACCATGGCGGCACGCGCGATCTGGCCACGGTTGGGGTAACCGGACATCGGCGCGTTCATGCCTTCGGCGTAGAAGTAGGTGGTGTTGTCCACCGGGTTAACCACGAACACCGCGTTGTCATCGCGCGATACGGCGAGGCTGGAGGCCAGCGGCAAATTCCCGGCCAGGCGCGGTGCTTGCGGGCCGGCTTCGAAACCCTGGCTGATCGGCTGGCGACCTTCGCCGAGCGAGGACAGGTTGATCATGGTGACTTTTGGCGAGGCGAGCCCGCGGATGTAGGCATAGGCCTGGGTGAACACCACTTGGTAGGGTTCGGCGCTGACGTCCAGATCATGGATGGCGCTGTTAGTGGCGGCGTCGATGATGGTGGCGCGGTTTTCCACGGTGTTGAGCACCACGCCGAAGCGGCCGTCGGCGCTGAAGCCCATCGGGCCGAGGCCTTGTTGCAGTTTGATCACCCGGCGAATGGCGTGGGTGTCGGCGTCGATCACGGTGACGGTGCCGTCCTTGCCATCGGCCACGTAGACCGCGCCGGACAGCGCCGAGTAGGCGACTGACAGAGGATGGGAGCCGGTTTTGATCTGCTGGACGATGTTCAGGCTGGCAACGTCGACCACGCTGACGGTGCCGTCGTCGCGGTTGCTGACGAAGGCGAAGCGGCTGTCTTTGCTGAAGGTGATTTCGTGGTGGCCGCGTCCGGTCTGTAAATGTTTGAGGGATTTGAGGCTTTGGGCGTCGATCACGGTGACGCCGGAGTCTTCGGTTTTGCTCGCGTTGTTGCCGACCCAGAGCAGGCGTTCGTCCGGTTGCAGGGCGACGCGAAACGGTTGGCTGCCGGCGCTGATCGAGTCGATGACTTTGAATTGTTCACTGTCGATCACTGCCACTTCACCGGCTGTCGGCATCGAGACGAATACGCGTTTGTTGTCTTTGGGCGTGACCCAATCCATCGGCGGTTGCTTGAGTTCGATCCGCGCGAGGGTGCTGGTGATGCCGCCTACGGACACTGATGGATCGACCACGGCGATGCTCGCGTCGCGGTTCATCACCAGCAGGAAATAGCTGTTGAGGTCGAGCAACGGCCGCGCGCCGATGTTGGACTTGAGGAACACGCCGACCCGGGCTTTGCAGCTCTGGTCACGGCCCTGGGCCTTATCGGCAGCGAGGGTTTGCGGATCGACCCAGGCACCGGGTGCCACGCCGGACAGCGGCTGACCGGATGCGCTGTCGCGGATGCGGAACTGCACATCGGCGAACTCGCCTTCACGCAGTTTGCCGTCGGCGGCCAGTGGCTTGAGATCGAAATCCACCGCCACACCGTCACGGTTCAGCGTCTGACCCGCGCCGGTTTGCGCCAACGCAATTTCACTCAGCGTCAGCAACGCCCCGGCCATGGCCAGCGTGCAAATCCCGATGATGTTGATGATCCTGTTCATACCACCCTCCCCTACGCATTCCAGCCAAACGACGCGATCCCTGCTCGCGATGGCGTCATCCGCCTCACCGTCCGAAACCGAGTTGTCCCGATCGCGAGCAGGCTCACTCCTGCATGAGATTTGCATTCATCTCACCTATCTCGCTACCAACCACAGCCCCTGTGGGAGCTGGCTTGCCAGCGATGGCGTCCTTCCAGTCACATCAATGGCGCCTGTGCCGACCTCATCGCTGGCAAGTCGAAT
>NZ_AKJD01000193.1 GCF_000282515.1 Pseudomonas sp. GM80 | reverse complement strand
TCCTGTGACGCTCCGCGTCACGCTATTGGGACGCAGAGCGTCCCGGGCTGCATTCCCACGCGGAGCGTGGGAACGATCAAAGCGCATTCCAATGTAGGAGCTGCCGCAGGCTGCGATCTTTCCAAGGCGACGCGGTCTCAGGTAATCGGCGCCGGGTTGAACAACGTAATGTCGTTATGCAACTTGTGCTTCTCCGCCCACGTCTGCTGCTTGCCGCTCGCCACATCCAGATAGTAGTGAAACAACTCCCAGCCCAATTCCTCGATGGTCGCACGCCCGGTAGCAATCCGCCCGGCGTCGATATCGATCAGGTCCGGCCAGCGCTGCGCCAATTCCGTACGCGTCGAGACCTTCACCACTGGCGCCATCGCCAACCCATACGGCGTGCCACGCCCGGTGGTGAACACATGCAGGTTCATTCCCGCCGCCAACTGCAACGTGCCACAGACAAAATCACTCGCCGGCGTCGCACAGAAAATCAAACCCTTCTGCTTGAACCGCTCGCCCGGACCGAGCACGCCGTTGATCGCGCTGCTGCCGGATTTGACGATCGACCCCAACGACTTTTCGACAATGTTCGACAGCCCGCCCTTCTTGTTCCCCGGCGTGGTATTCGCACTGCGATCCGCTTCACCCTTGGCCAGGTAACGGTCGTACCAGTCCATCTCGCGCACCAGTTCCTCGGCCACAGTCTTGGTTTCAGCACGAGAAGTGAGCAGATAAATCGCATCGCGCACTTCAGTGACTTCGGAAAACATCACCGTCGCCCCCGCGCGCAACAACAAGTCCGAGGCATAACCCAACGCCGGGTTGGCGGTGATCCCGGAAAACGCGTCGCTGCCGCCGCACTGCATGCCGAGGATCAACTCGGAGGCCGGCACGGTTTCGCGGCGGCGCTGGTCGAGTTTCTTCAGGCGCACTTCAGCCAGTTCCATGATCTGCTCGATCATCTCGGTGAAACCGTGACTGGAATCCTGCAAGCGATACAGCCACGGATCGCTGAGATCGACCGAGGCATCGTCCTCGTGCATCACCTGCCCGGCCTGCAATTTCTCGCAGCCCAGGCTGATCACCAACGCTTCGCCGCCGAGGTTCGGGTTGCGCGCCAGATTGCGCACGGTGCGAATCGGGATGTAAGCGTCGGTGGCAGTAATCGCCACGCCGCAGCCGTAACTGTGAGTCAGTGCCACCACGTCATCGACGTGCGGGTACTTCGGCAGCAACTCTTCCTTGATGCGTTTTACCGCGTGATCGAGCACGCCGGTGACGCACTGCACCGTGGTGGTGATGCCGAGAATGTTGCGCGTGCCGACGGTGCCGTCAGCGTTGCGATAACCCTCGAAAGTGAAACCTTCCAGCGCTGCCTGCGCGTCCGGCACGTCGGTGGACAGCGGCAAGCTGTCCAGCGGCGGCGCGGTCGGCATGCGCAGTTGATCTTCCTTGACCCAACTGCCCCGGCGGATCGGCTGCAACGCGTAGCCGATCACCTGACCGTAGCGAATCACCTGGCCGCCCTCAGGAATGTCTTCGAGCGTAACCTTGTGGCTCTGCGGCACGAATTCCACGGTCACCAGACCATCGGCAAATTCAGTGCCGGCCGGTGCGCCCTGATCGTTGACCACTACCACTACGTTATCCCGCTCGTGCAGGCGGATGTGGCGTGGCGAGTCGGAATGTTCAATCAACTGCATGACGCCGCTCCTCAGGAATGCGCTTGAGACAATTTGCCGGTGGCTTCAATACCGCCGTTGGTTGGCGGCTCTTTGAGTACCACACGCTTGATCGGGCCAACGATGACCAAGTAGCTGAACACCGCCACCAGTGCGTTGGCACCGACGAATACCAGCGCCCATTTGAACGAACCGGTGGAACTGATGATGTAGCCAATCACGATCGGTGTGGTGATCGAAGCGATGTTGCCGAAGGTGTTGAACAGGCCACCGCTCAGACCGGCGATCTGTTTTGGCGAGGTGTCGGAGACCACCGCCCAACCGAGTGCGCCAACGCCTTTGCCGAAGAAGGCCAGGGCCATGAAGCCGACGACCATCCATTCCACATCAACATAGTTGCAGGCCACGATGCTGCTGGAAACCAGCAGGCCGGCGATGATCGGCGCTTTGCGGGCGAAGGTCAGCGAGTGGCCCTTGCGCAGCAGGTAATCGGAAATCACCCCGCCAAGCACACCACCGATAAACCCGCAGATCGCCGGCAACGAAGCGATGAAACCGGCCTTGAGAATGGTCATGCCACGCTCTTGCACCAGGTAGACCGGGAACCAGGTCAGGAAGAAGTAAGTGATGCCGTTGATGCAGTACTGGCCCAGATACACGCCGAGCATCATGCGGTTGGTCAGCAACTGACGGATGTAGTCCCATTTCGGGCCGTCGGCTTTTTTGCCTTGCTTGACGTCCATGTCGACCATGCCGCCGTTGTCGGCGATGAACTGCACTTCGGCTTCGTTGGCCAGCGGGTGTTGGCGCGGGCTGTGGATAACCTTAAGCCAGATGCCCGAGAAGACGATACCGAACACGCCCATGACAATGAACACATGTTCCCAGCCGAAGGAGTAAACGATCCAGCCCATCAGCGGTGCAAACAACACGGTGGCAAAGTATTGCGCCGAGTTGAAGATCGCCGAAGCGGTGCCGCGTTCAGCGGTCGGGAACCATGCAGCAACGATGCGCGCGTTGCCAGGGAACGACGGCGCTTCAGCCAGGCCGACCAGAAAACGCAGCATGAACAGCGCAACGATGGCCGTGGACATGCCGAACTCACCGACAAAGCCTTGCAGCACGGTGAACAGCGACCAGGTGAAAATGCTCAGGGCATAGACTTTTTTCGAGCCGAACCGATCGAGCAGCCAGCCACCGGGAATTTGCCCGGCCACGTAGGCCCAACCGAATGCAGAGAAGATATAGCCGAGGGTAACGGCGTCGATGCCCAGATCTTTTTGCAGGCTGGAGCCGGCAATGGCGATCGTGGCGCGGTCGGCGTAGTTGATCGTGGTCACCAGAAACAGCATGAGCAAGATCAAATAGCGGACGTGAGTCGGCTTGGACGATTGCATGTAGAGGTACTCCCACTGATTATTTTTATGCGCGGGTGAATCTTCTTTGGTCCCCGGTTTTCCGGGTGTCCCTGAATCACGGGATATTCGTATTTCAGGTTCCCTGTAGGAGCTGCCGAAGGCTGCGATCTTTTGATCTTGACCTTGAAAACAGGATCAAAAGATCGCAGCCTGCGGCAGCTCCTACAGCGATTGCGGTGTCAGGGTCGACACCGCGTGCTGCATTCAGGAGCCGATGTAGCTGGTCTTCACGACCGTGTAGAACTCTTGCGCATAGCGGCCTTGCTCACGTGAGCCATAGGATGAACCCTTACGGCCACCGAACGGAACGTGATAATCGACGCCGGCCGTCGGCAGGTTGACCATGACCATCCCGGCCTGGGAGTGACGCTTGAAGTGGTTGGCGTACTTCAGCGAAGTCGTCGCGATACCCGCCGACAAACCGAACTCGGTGTCGTTGGCCATCGCCAGCGCCGCGTCGTAATCGGCCACGCGAACAATGTTGGCCACCGGCCCGAAAATCTCTTCACGGCTGATGCGCATCGACGCTTCGCTGTCGGCAAACAGCGTTGGCGCGAGGAAGTAGCCTTCGGTGTCACAGGTCACCAGACCGCCACCGCTGACCAGACGCGCACCTTCGGACTGGCCAATGTCGATGTACTTCATGTCCTGTTCGAGCTGCGCTTGCGAAACCACTGGACCGATGTCGGTACCGGATTTCAGCGCGTGGCCGACCTTGATCGACTTCATGCGCTCGGCCATCGCCTCGACGAACTTGTCGTGAATCCCGGCAGTGACGATCAAGCGGCTGGAAGCGGTGCAACGCTGGCCTGTGGAGTAGAACGCGCTCTGCACCGACAGCTCGACCGCTTGTTTGAGGTCGGCGTCGTCGAGAATGATTTGCGGGTTCTTGCCACCCATTTCCAGCTGGACCTTGGCTTGGCGCGACACGCAGTTAACGGCGATCTGACGACCCACGCCCACCGAACCGGTGAAGCTGATGCCATCGACTTTCGGGCTCTGCACCAACGCATCGCCAACCACGCGGCCGCTGCCCATCACCAGGTTGAACACGCCAGCCGGGAAGCCTGCGCGGGAGATGATTTCCGCCAGTGCCCAAGCGCAACCTGGTACCAGATCGGCCGGTTTCAACACTACGCAGTTGCCGTAGGCCAGCGCCGGGGCGATTTTCCACGCCGGGATCGCAATCGGGAAGTTCCACGGAGTGATCAGACCGACCACGCCCAGCGCTTCGCGGGTCACTTCAACGTTGACGCCCGGACGCACCGACGGAACATAGTCGCCGGACAGGCGCAGGCATTCACCAGCGAAGAACTTGAAGATGTTGCCGGCGCGGGTCACTTCGCCGATGGCTTCGGGCAGGGTCTTGCCCTCTTCGCGCGCCAGCAAGGTGCCGAGTTCTTCACGACGGGCGAGGATTTCCGTGCCGATTTTATCCAGCGAATCGTGGCGAGCCTGAATGCCCGAAGTCGAGTACGCCGGGAATGCGGCGCGGGCGGCGTCGATGGCGGCGTGTACCTGCGTCAGGTCGGCCTTGGCGTAGTCACCGATGGTGTCGCTGAGTTCGGACGGGTTGATGTTGGCCGAGTAGTCGGCACCGGCAACCCATTCACCGTTGATGTAGTTGTCATAGCGTTTTGCAGTTGTCACAGGAGCAGCCCTCACATCTCAAAGCCTTCACGCAAAAAGCCGCTGATTGCTCAGCGGCCTCGGTTTCATCGGGTGTTACTGCGCACCCTGCTTGTCGATCAGGGCGGCGAGCATTTCGTACTCTTCGCGCGTCAGATCGGTCAGCGGCGCCCGCACCGGGCCTGCGTCATAACCGGCGATTTTTGCGCCTGCCTTGACGATGCTCACGGCATAACCGGCCTTGCGGTTGCGGATGTCGAGGTACGGCAGGAAGAAGTCGTCGATGATCTTGCCGACGGTGGCGTGATCTTCACGGGCGATCGCGTGGTAGAAGTCCATCGCGGTTTTCGGGATGAAGTTGAACACCGCCGAGGAGTAGACCGGAACGCCCAGCGCCTTGTAGGCAGCGGCGTAGACTTCGGCGGTCGGCAGGCCACCCAGGTAGGTGAAGCGATCACCGAGGCGGCGACGGATCGACACCATCAACTCGATATCGCCGAGACCGTCCTTGTAGCCGATCAGGTTCGGGCAGCGCTCGGCCAGACGTTCCAGCAGCGGCGCGGTCAGGCGGCAGACGTTGCGGTTGTAGACAACCACGCCGATGTTGACCGATTTGCACACGGCTTCAACGTGGTCGGCAACACCGTCCTGGCTGGCTTCGGTCAGGTAGTGCGGCAGCAGCAACAGACCTTTGGCGCCCAGACGCTCGGCTTCCTGAGCGTACTCGATGGCCTGACGGGTCGAACCGCCAACACCGGCGAGGATCGGCACGCTGGTGGCGCAGGTGTCGACGGCAGTCTTGATGATTTCCGAATATTCGCTGGCCGCCAGGGAGAAAAACTCACCGGTGCCGCCTGCGGCGAACAGCGCCGAGGCGCCGTATGGGGCCAGCCATTCCAGACGCTTGATGTAGCCCGCGCGGTTGAAATCACCCTGCGCGTTGAAATCGGTCACCGGGAAAGACAGCAAACCGGTAGAGAGGATGGACTTCAGTTCTTGTGGATTCATTATTCGAACACCCTGGTAGCGACGTTTTATTGTGATTGAACCGTTCAGCCTTCGCCGAAGTTGTAGGTCATCGTACAACTTAAAAAATAACCGTCAACTGCATTTCATCGCCGGCGCAACCTTGTGGGTAGGACTCTGCTTAGCTTGACGTAGGAAATCTCTGGGCTAGGCTCACGAAAACTGTACATATAAACAGTATTAATTTTCTTTCAAGGCATATCAAGGAGTGAGAAATGTCAGACCTAAAGGCACAAAACGCGGACGAGAATCCGCCTCTTTTGGCCCGATTCGAAGATTTGTTCACTGAGACCGGCATCGCGATCAATGACACGACGCCTCATCTGGTGTTGCACATCGCCGATTCGAAAACGGAGCCCCCTCTTCCAACGACCGCCATAAAGCCTCCGAGAAAAAAAGGCCTGTCGTTCTATTTCGAGACGTTTGAGCACATGACCATTGGCAATGATGTGCTGTTGCGCTTTAGCGAAGACGACGTGCCGAAACGCGCCAGCGATATCAAATTGCACTTGGTCAACGGACTGGCATTGACCTACGGCCAAGTGTTGGCACTGGGCGGGGACTTCTACGGTATTGCGGATCGGCCGATCTGCGACGGCACCACCGGCCCTGATCGCCGGTCGCGCTTTATCGCAGCGTTCAACTCTCTGGGCGTTTTACCGAGCTCGGTGGCGGAGGTTGCGAAAATCCTCGACGTAGCGCAAAAAGAGGCCAATGCCGTCGCGCAGGCCATCAGGGACGGCAAAGAAGCCGAACAAGCTTACGCCGCCTTAGGTGATACGTTGTCCGAAGAGTGGAACCGGATAACCGGCGGTGGCAGCGTGTTCTCGGACCTGTTCCCGCTGGGGCGCTATTTGAAGCTGGCCGCCAACAACGCTGACCATTTCGGTCATTGGGCAATCCTGGCATACATCGCCGGCCACGGTGCCGCGCTGCAACACGCGGCAACGGCTCACGCCAGCCAGGATCGGAAAATCCTCGAACAGGCGTATGCGATGAACGCCTTTGCCGATCACTTCCTGACCGACCTTTTCGCTTCCGGCCATCTGCGCGTGCCACGCAAGGAGCTTGCGGAACAAGTGACACCGGGCGATCTGGGTTCGCTGATCTCGCGATTCATGCACGACGAAGACAACAAGTACGGGCTCAAGGTGCGCAACAGCCTGGGAGAGCAATGGCGCGCGTATGGCGACAAGCGCTATTTCGATTTGCTCGATGAAGCCCGATTCCCCATCACACTTGCGGTGCAGGCGTCTGCCGATGAGGTCTTCAGCGCATATGCCAGCGGCACGGTATTGGACGAGCGCGGCTTCACGGCCCTGCAACACCTGCCTGATCTGAACGCCGTACTGACCCCGGCCAGCAACTTTTCGCCGTTGTTTCGCCTCGAGGGCGACAAGGTGTTGCGGCGCAAGGACGTCAACAATCTGAACGACACGGCCACCGTCGACGACTGGTGGGGCTGGAGCACGTACCTGCTGCTCAAGGACTACAAACCCACCGGCAACACAAATTGAGGGACGCTGAGATGACGATCAGATTGAAAGTGCAACTGGCTTCGGGACAGTCCCTTGAGAATGCGCCATTGGAGTTGCTGGCGGATGGCAAGCCGATTGCGCGAGCGATTGTGGATAAAGACGGGAGGGTGACGTTTGATGCGTCGCCGGGTAAAGGGCCGCTGGCAGTGAGGGTGGATCGCTCGATCATGCAGCGCTGAATCCAAGGGCCCCATCGCTGGCAAGCCAGCTCCCACACGGATTGATGCCGTGCGCAAAAATGGCTTAACAAATGACCGCTGTGGAAACTGGCTTGCCAGCCCTCACACTGAATGAGGTGGTACACAAAATCCGCTTCAACACAGGCCCCTGTGGGAGCTGGCTTGCCAGCGATAGCGGTGTGTCAAACCCCACAACGCATAAGCAGAAAGCTCAACCCCGCTGCGCCTGCGCCTCTTCATGGGCCTGGCGCAACCGTTCGCGGCTATTAGTCAGATGCAATCGCATCGCCGCCCTTGCCGCATCGGAATCCTGCCGGGCAATCGCCTCATAAATCTCTTCATGTTCACGGCTCAGGCGATTCATGTAGTGCTGCTGATCATCATGCGCCAGTCGCGCGGAATTCAGCCGCGTGCGCGGAATGATGCTGGTGCCCAGGTGGGTCATGATGTCGGTGAAATAGCGATTGCCGGTCGACAGCGCGATTTCCAGGTGGAAGGCGAAGTCGGACGCGACGGCATCACTGGCGTGGGCGACGCTGTCGTTCAATGCATCGAGCGCGGCGCGCATGGTTGCCAGTTGCTCGGGGCTGCGGCGTTGCGCGGCGAGACCGGCGGACTCCACTTCGAGGCTGATACGCAATTCGAGAATCGCCAACACATCCCGCAACGTAACAACCGTGGCCGGGTCGATGCGGAAGCCGCTCGGGCTTGGCGTGTCGAGCACAAACGTGCCGATGCCATGGCGGGTTTCCACTTGGCCTGCAGCCTGCAAACGGGAAATCGCCTCGCGCACCACGGTGCGGCTGACGCCATGGGCTTCCATGATTGCCGACTCGGTCGGCAGCTTGTCGCCACGCTTGAGCAGACCATCGCGGATCTGCTCGCTCAGCACCGTCACCAGTTCCTGGGCCAGGCTGCGGCGCTTGCGTGGGAGGCGCGGGGTGTCGATCAGGTTTTCCATGGTCTGCATCTTGTCTCGAAAATTCGGCTTGGGGTGCATCATAGCTCAAGCAAGTTGTACGATCACTTTCAACACGACGTTCCTGTAGGTGCTGCCGAAGGCTGCGATCTTTTGATCTTGACCTTTTAGAATCAAAAGATCGCAGCCTTCGGCAGCTCCTACAAGGGATCTATGGCGTCAGGCGGTCACGGTTTGCTCTACCAAGTGCCCGCTGTCGATGCGCACATGCCTTGGATGAAATCGTTTCAAACTGCTGCGATGACCGACGCTGACAATGCTCAGGCCCGGCAACTGATCGATCAGCGCCTGATACAGCGTCGCCTCGTCTTCCTCATCCATCGCCGACGTGGCTTCGTCCATGTACAGCCATTGCGGCGCATAAAGCATGGCGCGGGCGAAAGCCAAGCGCTGTTGCTCACCCGGCGAGAGCATGCGCTGCCAGTGATTGGCTTCATCCAGACGCTTGACCAGATGCGGCAGACGGCAGGTTTCCAGCACCTGGGCATAACGCTCCGGTGAATAGGTGTCGCCGGGTTGTGGATAACTCAACGCCTCGCGCAACGTGCCGATCGGCAGATACGGTTTTTGCGGCAGAAACAGATAACGCGCCGCCGGCAAACGAATATTGCCGTGCCCCGCTGGCCATAGATGTCCCATCGCCCGCAGCAGGGTCGACTTGCCGCTGCCGGAACGGCCACTGAGCATTACACGCTCACCCGGCTCGACGGTCATGTCGGCGCTGGTCAACAGATGACGGCCGTCGGCCAGGTCGAGGCCAAGGTTGTGCACCTTCAATTCACTGCCCTGACTCTGCACATCGATGGCCGGCACCCGCTGCTCGTTGTCGGTCATCGCCTGACGGAAACTCAGCAGACGATCACAGGTGGCGCGCCACGAGGCCAGCTCTTGATAGGCGCTGATGAACCAGCTGAAACTCTCCTGAACGTTGCCGAATGCGGAGCTGATCTGCATCAGTTCACCGAGTTCGATCTTGCCGGTGAAGTAACGCGGTGCCGCAACGATAAACGGGAAGATCACGGCTGCCTGGCTGTAGCCGGCGGTAAAAAAGGTCAGTCGCTTGGACACTTTCATAATGTCCCAGAAGTTGTGCCAGACCAGACCGAAACGGTTGCTCAGGCGGCGGTTCTCGTTCGGCTCGCCGTTATACAACGCGATGCTCTCGGCATTCTCACGAATTCGCACCATGGAGAAACGCAGGTCAGCTTCGAAACGTTGTTGTCTGTTGTTCAGACCGATCAGGCGCCGACCGATCAAATGCGTCAGCCAACTACCCACCCCTGCATAAATCAGCACACACCAGAACATGTAGCCGGGAATCGTTACCCCGAACACTTCGATGCTGCCCGATACGCCCCAGAGGATGATCGAAAAAGACACCAGACTGACGACATTGCTCAGCAAGCCAATACCCAGGCTCAAGGTGGTGGCGGTGAATTTGTTGAGGTCTTCGGAAATCCGCTGGTCCGGGTTATCGGTGTAACCGCCCTGCTCCAGCTGGTAGTAATTCTTGTCGGCAAGCCAACGGGAAAAATGCTTTTCAGTGAGCCACGCCCGCCAGCGAATCGTCAGCATCTGGGTCAGATACAGCCTGTACACGGCACCAACAATCGCCACGGCCGCAATGCCGCAAAAATACAGAATCAAGCGCCAGAACGCCGCTTCATCCTTCTTCTGCAGCGCGTTGTAGAAATCCTTGTACCAGGTGTTGAACCACACCGAGATGCCCACGCTCAGCAGCGAGAGTGCGATCACCGCAATCAGCAGCGTCCAGGCCTTGCCCTTCTCTTCACTGCGCCAGTACGGCGTGATGATCGCCCACACCTTACGAAAAAACTGCCCGCGCACAGCATCGTTGACCGCGGAATATTCAGCGTTCTGATTCATGGATAAGGCTCGATATAGAAAAGAACAGACACGCACCGATCATAGTAGATCGGTGCGTTTTATCGCGAGGGTGGGACAGGCTCATTCAGGGAATGTTCAGAATCAGAAGGGTTTTGGCCGTGCAGACAATGCCCATACCGTTCGTCACGACTGTCAGAGTTGACAGTAGAGTGGGGAGATTCTGGCTGATCAACTGCATTAGCCTCCTGCGAGCGACTTCGCTGTGATCAGGAGAACAGAGCAGCCCCCCTGACATCGAAAGGAATTGATCATGACTGAGACAAAAAACCCACTCAATGCTCCAGCCAGCGAATCCATTGAGAATGGCAAACTGTCTATCAGTAAGCTGGGCGCATCGGGAGCCAAGTTCAGATTCTGGTCCGACAATCCCGAAGTTCACATCGGAAATGTCTGGATTGGTGAGGCCTCCGAACCCAAAATCGAACAGAAACCCGGTAAACCGAATGAGTTCATTCTCACAGTTTCAAAGCCGACCGTGGAAAGTTGGTTAGGGCTGGATCTCTACGCGCAATGCCACGCGACTCTGCACGACACCGATCTCACTTCGCCAAAAACGTTCTTTACCGTTGTAAGTTGAATCCAGGGCGCTACCCGAGCTGTCGGGTAGCGCCTATTTATTCAGTCTTACTCGATTTTGCCAAAAATCTCTCAGCGACGAACCGGGCGCTTCTGCAGTTTGCGCTGCAGGGTACGGCGGTGCATGCCCAGGGCGCGGGCAGTGGCGGAGATGTTGCCTTCGTGTTCGGTGAGCACGCGTTGGATGTGTTCCCACTGCAGGCGATCGACCGACATCGGGTTTTCCGGCACCAGACTGTCCAGGTCAGCGTGCTCGGAGAGCAGCGCGGCCAGTACGTCGTCGGCGTCGGCCGGTTTGCACAGGTAGTTGCAGGCACCGCGCTTGATCGCCTCGACGGCGGTGGCAATGCTCGAATAACCGGTGAGGATCACCACGCGCATTTCCGGGTCCAGCTCCAGCAGCTTGGGCAGCAGCACCAGACCGGAGTCGCCGTCCATTTTCAGGTCGAGCGCAGCGTAATCAGGCAGATCGGCCTGGGCGATGGTCAGGCCTTCTTCGGCCGAACCTGCGGTGCTGACGCGAAAGCCACGACGAGCCATGGCGCGCGCCATCACTCGGGTGAACGTTGCGTCGTCGTCGACCAGCAGCAAATGCGGCAGTTCTTCGCCTTCGACTTGGATTTCGTCACTCATGTTGGTCTCCTCGGGCGCCGTGGGGCAGGCGCAGCTCGGTGAGCGTGCCGCCTTCCTCATGACTATAGAGTTTCACTGAGCCGCCGGCGCGTGTCACGCTGGCCTTGCTCAAAAACAGGCCCAGGCCGAAACCTTTGCCCTTGGTGGTAAAAAATGGTTTGCCGATCTGCTCGGCGATGGCCAGCGGCACACCGGCACCGTGGTCACGAATACTGATGGTCACGGTTTCCGCGTCCCAGTCCAGGGTCACTTTGAGATTTTCCGGGCAGGCATCGGCGGCGTTGTTGAGCAGATTCAACAGCGCCTGAGTCAGATCCGGCGGCGGCGCCATGCGCGGCACAGTGCCTTGGCCGAGACGGTGGAAGCGATAACTGGCTTCCGGGCGCATCAGGTGCCAGCGGTTAAGTGCTTCGTCGAGCCAGTCGGTGACGTCCTGCATCTCGACGGCCAGACGTCGATTGGCTTCGGCGGCGCGGACCAATTGCTGCAAGGTTTCCTTGCACAGTTTGACCTGGTCCTGCAGCACCTTCAGATCGTCCTGCAACAGCGGGTCGGGATGATCCTGCTGCATCTCCTTGAGCAACACGCTCATGGTCGCCAGCGGTGTACCGAGTTCATGCGCAGCGCCAGCAGCCTGGGTGGCGACGGCCAGCAATTGCTGATCGCGCAGACCTTCTTCACGACGGATCGCACGTAACTCTTCCTGACGGCGCAGCTCTTCGGCCATGCGCGCGGCGAAGAACGTGATCACCGCAGCGGCCAGCGCAAAGCTCAGCCACATGCCGTAGATCTGCAGGTTCTCGCGGGCCACCGGCAGGGTTTCCAACGGATAGAAACGCGTCAGCATCACGGTGTACAGCGCCAGCGCGATGCCCGACAGGATCACCGAATAACGCCACGGCAGCGTCACGGCGGCGATGGTCAGCGGCACCAGATAATAGGAAACGAACGGGTTGGTCGAACCGCCGGAGAAATACAGCAGCGCACTGTGGATCACCAGATCGCAGGCCAGTTGCAGGGCGTATTCAAGCTCGGTCACCGGCCACGAGGTGCGCAAGCGCACGGCGGTGAACACGCAGAGCAGAATCGAACAGCCGAGGGTCATCGCCAGTTGCACCCACGGCAACGGCAACAGCTGCAGCCAGTAGGCCAGGCCTACGGAACCTGCCTGCGCGGCGAGCACCAGCGTGCGGATGAAAGTCAGCCGCCAGAGGTTCTGGCGAGTGGCGGAAGTCAGTTGTACGGGGGCGAGCATGAGCTCTCCTGATGAGCGCTCCAGGCGGATCGCACGGAGTATAACCAAGCCGCGCCCTTCAGAGGCGAAAGTGCGGCAAACGACCACATGGCGACGATGGACCGGGGCTACCGGAGATCAATTGTGGCGAGGGGATTTATCCCCGCTGGGTGGCGGAGCCGCCCCAAATCATGCGACCTCATTTAACCAGACATACCGCGTCAGCCGGATTTGCGACTGCTGCGCAGCCGAACGGGGATAAATCCCCTCGCCACAAAAACTTTCTCGACTTGGGATCAGCGGTGAGCCGGGGTATCTGTATAGAAGTTGTAACTGGGCGAACCGGAGCATAAAAGCTAGAGTCTGATGGTTTCACGCAGGCCCCCGAACCATCACCTGCGCCCTCATCAAGGAGCTTTCATGCACACATTTCGCCGCAGCGCCGCCCTTCTCGCCCTGACCGTCGGCAGCGTCGCCAGCCTCCCGGCCCTGGCCGCCGATGAGCTGCACTACAACCAGATCTCCCTGCGCGCCGAAGTCAGCACGGAAGTCGCCCGCGACCAGATGATCGTCACCCTCTACACCGAAGAGCAAAACACCGACCCGGCCAAACTCGCCGCCGACGTCAGCACCACCATGAACAAGGCCCTGGCCCAGGCCAAGCAAGTCAAAGACATCACCCTGCGCCAGGGCAGCCGCAACAGCTACCCGATCTATGACACCAAAGGCCAAAAGATCACCGGCTGGCGGGAACGCGCCGAACTGCGCCTGGAAAGCTCCGACTTCGCCGCCCTGTCCAAACTCACCGGCGAACTGTTGGGCGACCTGAAAATGGGTGGCATGGACTTCGCCATCGCCGACGCGACCCGCAAAACCAGTGAAGACCAACTGCTGAAAGAAGCTGTCAGCGCCTTCAAGGCCCGCGCGCAACTGGCCTCCGACGCCCTGGGCGGCAAGGGCTACAAAATCGTCAACCTGAACCTCAACAGCAACGGTTATCCACAACCGTACCTGCGTGCACCGATGATGATGAAAGCGGCGGCGATGGATTCGGCGCCAGTGACGCCGGAAGTTGAAGCAGGCACCAGCCAGGTGAGCATGACGGCTGATGGTTCGATTGAAGTGTTGATGCAGTGATTTGACGTGGGCTGAATGAAAGACCGGCGATCCGTGAAGGGTCGCCGGTTTTTTTGTGTCCGAATTTTGGGGGGAATGATTTGCCGCCATCGCTGGCAAGCCAGCTCCCACAGGTTCTGTAGTGTTTTGAAAATTGCATACAACCCTGTGGGAGCGGGCTTGCCCGCGATGAACGATAACGCGGTATCCCGACCAATCAGGTCTGCGGATCCACCCGATCCAGCGCCCGGTTCACGGCAAGCTCCGCCAGCATCACAATCTGCTGAATCGCCAGCGCCGTGCTGCGTTGCGGACGGCTGAGCTGATCAGCGAAATCGCCTGCCATGACATTCGCCGAAGCGAGTGACTCGCAGGCATGCGCGAGCAGACTTTCCGTGTCGATGTTCGGGTGAACAAGGAACATCGTGCTGGGCAGACGCGGTTTACTGGGTTCGGGGCTGAGGTAGAAATCGAGGGCGCGTTTTATCGCTTCGCGGTTTTTGATCTGATCGTCGGCGCGGATGGCGTCTTCGAGCGGGGTTGTGGATTCGAGGGGTGGATCGGGAACTGGCTTATTCATTGGAAACCCTATTTTTGCAAATGAGGGCCATCCCTTGCCGTTTCTCACGCGGCGAAGTGGGTGGCAGCTGTGTGCGGGGTGAGAAACCGGAAAAATAGGAAACCGGCCAGACCGAAGTCTGCCCGCACACAGCCGCCATAGCGCATTTGCAGACAGCGAATAAGCTGGCGGCAATTATGCGGATACGGGAACCGAATCACTAATTTTTCCCGGGTTCTCACACCCGTCCGCTGATCATTCAGCGACACCCAGAGCCTAGAGAGCCCACGTCCGACGGACAACCTGAAAACCTTGTGGGAAGGTTCCCCAATTTCACAACACTTTTAAACACCCCACCCCTGTAGGAGCTGCCGAAGGCTGCGATCTTTTGACGTTGATCTTTCAACACCAGAAGCAAGATCAAACGATCGCAGCCTTCGGCAGCTCCTACATGAAACTCGCGGCGCAGCCGCACCACTCGCAGGATGAGCGTTAGCTCGGCTGCAGCTCTTGATCTTGATC
>NZ_AKJD01000192.1 GCF_000282515.1 Pseudomonas sp. GM80 | reverse complement strand
TGCGATCTTTTGACTTTGATTTTAAAAACAGATCAAAAGATCGCAGCCTGCGGCAGCTCCTACAGGGGATTGCGGTGGTTATTCGATGCCGACCTGGTTACGGCCATTGTTCTTGGCCAGGTACAGGCCCCGGTCTGCGGCCGAGATCAGCAGGCGGCAATCGCTGCCCGACTGCGGCACCATGGTTGCCAGGCCGATGCTGATGGTCAGGCTCGCGCCATCCGCCGGGGTGTTGTGCGGGATTTTCAGCGAGGCCACGGTCTGGCGCAGCTTCTCCGCGACCAACCGCGCACCACCCGGCGAGGTGTTCGGCAGCACCAGCGCAAATTCTTCGCCGCCGTAACGCGCCGGCAAGTCCGACGGCCGTGCACTGGCGTCACGAATCGCCGTGGCCACTTTGCGCAGCGCCTCATCGCCTTCAACGTGGCCAAAACTGTCGTTATAGGACTTGAAGTAATCGACATCGATCATCAGCAGCGACAACTGGCTCTGATCGCGCAGCGAACGGCGCCATTCCAGCTCCAGGTACTCATCGAAGTGGCGGCGATTGGACAACCCGGTGAGGCCATCGGAGTTCATCAGTCGTTGCAGCACCAGATTGGTGTCGAGCAACTGCTGCTGACTGACCCGCAGCGCGCGATATGCCGCGTCCCGCTGCAGCAACGTCATGTACGAGCGCGAGTGATAACGGATGCGCGCCACCAGCTCGATGGTGTCCGGCAGTTTCACCAGATAATCGTTGGCCCCTGCGGAGAATGCCGCGCTCTTGATCAACGGGTCTTCCTTGGTCGACAGGACGATGATCGGGATGTCCTTGGTCGCCGGGTGATTGCGGTATTCGCGCACCAGGCTCAGGCCGTCGAGGCCGGGCATCACCAGATCCTGGAGGATTACCGTCGGCTTGATCCGCACCGCTTGCGCAATGGCCTGATGCGGGTCGGAGCAGAAGTGGAAGTCGATGTTCTCTTCGTTCGACAGCCCACGGCGCACGGCTTCGCCGATCATCGCCTGATCGTCCACCAACAACACCATGGCGGCGTTTTCGTCGGTTTTAATGTCGTCGATCTGTAAGTCATTCATGGGCGGTCACCTGAGTACTGCGCGGGCCAGGATTGCGGATAAGTCGGTTCATTTGGGGAAAATCTCCAGCAATCGTGGCGCTATCTTTTCCAAGGGGCGAATTTCTACGGCGGCATCGATCGCAGCGGCGGCCTTGGGCATGCCATACACCGCACTGCTCTGCTGATCCTGCGCGATGGTCAGGTAACCCTGTTGGCGCATGAGCTTAAGCCCTTGCGCGCCGTCGCGTCCCATCCCGGTCAATAAAACTCCGACCGCATCACCGTTCCAGTAACTGGCGACACTCTCGAAAAACACGTCGATGGAAGGCCGGTAGATCTCATTGACCGGCTCGGCGGTGTAGGCCAGCGTGCCGTTCTTGAGTAGACGAATATGATGGTTGGTGCCGGCCAGCAGCACCGCGCCAGCTTGCGGCGGCTCGCCTTCGCGGGCCAGACGTACATCCAGGCCGCTGGCACTGGCCAGCCATTCGGCCATGCCGGCGGCAAAGACCTGATCGACGTGCTGCACCAGCACAATCGCCGCCGAGAAGTCGCGGGGCAAACCCTTGAGCAACACTTCCAGCGCTGCCGGGCCGCCCGCCGATGAACCGATCGCCACCAGTCGCTGGCGCGAGCCCGAGCTGCGCTGCGGTGTCGGTGCCGGGCGCGAGCGCGGTGCCTTGTCGCCGATCAGCCAGCCAATATTGAGGATCTTGCGCAGCAACGGCGCGGCGGCTTCCCGTGCGTCGCCGGCACCGAGGGCCGGGGTGTCGACCACATCCAGCGCGCCGTGGCCCATGGCTTCGAAGACGCGATGGACGTTCTGCTGGCGGTCAACCGTGACAATCACGATCGCGCACGGGGTTTCGGCCATGATCCGGCGGGTGGCTTCGACGCCATCCATCACCGGCATGATCAGATCCATCAGGATCAGGTCCGGGGTGTTTTCGGCGCACAGTTGCACCGCCTCGGCGCCATTGCGGGCGACCCAGACCACCTGATGCGCCGGCTCGAAGGCCAATGCACGACGCAGGGCCTCCACCGCCATTGGCATGTCGTTGACGATTGCGATCTTCATGCCCGCGCTCCTCCGATGAGCTCGACCACTGCGTCGAGCAGGGCGTCGTCATGAAAACTGGCTTTGGCTAAATAATAGTCCGCCCCGGCGTCCAGGCCACGGCGGCGATCCTCTTCACGATCCTTGTACGAGACGACCATCACCGGCAGCGATTGCAGGCGGTTGTCGCGGCGCAAGAGGGTGACCAGTTCGATGCCGTCCATGCGCGGCATGTCGATGTCGGTGATCAGCAAATCGAAGTCCTCCGAACGCAATGCGTTCCAACCGTCCATGCCGTCCACCGCCACCGCGACGTCGTAGCCACGGTTGAGCAGCAGCTTGCGTTGCAACTCGCGCACGGTCAGCGAGTCGTCGACCACCAGCACCCGCTTGCGCGCGGCCTCGGCGGCTTGATTGCCGTGACGGGCGATGCGCTCGAGGCGACCGGTATTGAGCAATTTGTCCACCGACCGCAGCATGTCTTCGACGTCGACAATCAATACCACCGAACCGTCGTCGAGCAAGGCCCCGGCGGAGATGTCCTGCACTTTGCCCAGACGCTCATCCAGAGGCAAGACCACCAAGGTGCGCTCGCCAATGAAGCGCTCCACGGCCACGCCATAAATCGCGTCGCGCTCGCGGATCACCACGACTTTCAGGGTTTCACCGCTGTTCTGGCTGGCCGGGCGATTGAGCAATTGGCTGGCCGCAACCAGCCCGACATGCCGGCCTTCGTGCCAGAAATGCTGGCGACCTTCGACCTGCACGATGTCTTCGGGCTCCAGATCGCACATGCGTTCGATGTGCGCGAGCGGAAAGGCGTAGGCCTCCTCGCCGACTTCTACCACCAGACTGCGCACCACCGACAGGGTCAGCGGCACCTCCAGATGGAAACGACTGCCCTCGCCCGCCGTCTGCTCCAACTCCACGGCGCCGCGCAGTTGCCGAACCATGTGTTGCACAGCATCGAGCCCGACGCCGCGACCAGACACTTCAGTGACCGTATCGCGCAGGCTGAAACCGGGCAGGAACAGGAACGTCAGCAATTCTTCTTCGCTTAACTGCGCCGCCGTTTCCGCTGGCGACAACTGCCGCTCGACGATGCTGCGGCGGACCTTTTCCAGATCAACGCCATTGCCGTCATCGCTCAGCTCCAGCACCAGCAAACCGGCCTGGTGCGATGCGCGCAAGCGGATCAGGCCTTCTTCCGGCTTACCCTTGAGCAGTCGCTGCTCCGGGGTTTCGATGCCGTGATCGACCGCGTTGCGCAGCAAATGGGTCAGTGGCGCTTCGAGCTTCTCCAGCACGTCACGATCGACTTGAGTCTTCTCGCCTTCGATCTCCAGGCGCACCTGTTTGCCGAGGCTGCGACCGAGGTCACGGACCATGCGCACTTGGCCGCTGAGCACATCGGCGAACGGCCGCATGCGACAGGCCAATGCGGTGTCGTAAAGCACCTGCGCGCGCTGGCTGGCCTGCCAGGCGAACTCGTCGAGCTCGGCGTTTTTCTCGCTCAGCAGTTGTTGCGACTCGGCGAGCAAGCGCCGCGCATCTTCCAGCGCCTCCAGCGCTTCAAGGCTCAGCGCGTGTTCCTTGAGGTGCACGTTGAGGTTTTCCAGTGCGCGCAGGCCGTTGTTCTGCATGCGCTTGAGGCGCTGCATGGTCGCCAGATGCGGCTTGAGGCGCTGGGTTTCCACCAGCGATTTACTCGACAGATCGAGCAGGCTGTTGAGGCGCTCAGCGGTAACGCGAAGAACGCGTTCGCCGCCTTCGGTGGTACGTTTGCCTTTGCGTGACGGTGGCTGCTCGGAAGGTTCGACCGGCACGTCTATAGAAGACGCGGGCGGCGCTTCAAGCTGCAACTCGGCCATGAGCGGTGCCGCCACGGGCACGGGCGGCGCTGATGGATCGAGCAGGCGCCCCATCAACGCGACGTACGTTTCGATATCGCTCGGCTGCGGCGCACTGCCAGGGGTGGCGATGCGCATCAGCAAATCGGCGCCCTGCAACAACGCGTCGATGTGTTCCGGGCGCAGCAACAACCGCCCTTCCTGCGCACTGACCAGGCAATCTTCCATCACATGCGCGACGCTGACACCGCTGTCGATGCCAACGATCCGCGCCGCGCCCTTGAGCGAGTGCGCCGCACGCATGCACGATTCGAGTTGATCGGCCTGGGTCGGATTGCGTTCCAGCGCCAGCAGCCCGGCGCTGAGCACTTGGGTCTGCGCTTCGGCTTCGAGGCTGAACAGCTCCAGCAATGAGGCGTCGCGCATTTGCTCGGGGGTCATGTAAGGCTCCGGGTCACGGCGGACAACAACTGTTCTTCATCCAGCCAACGCAGGCTGCGACCGCGAAACTGCAAAACGCCACGGGTGAATTTGGCACTGGCTTGCTCACCGGATTGCGAGGCGGCATCAAGGATGCGCTCGTCGATGGCATGTATGCCGTCGACCTCATCCACCGGCACCACCACCGGCCCGCCATGGGCGGCGATGATCAACATGCGCGGCATGATTCGCCCACTGCTGGCCGGTGCAGCGCTGCCGTCCAGATCAAGCAATTCAACCAGCGACAGACACGCCACCAGCGCGCCGCGCACATTGGCCACGCCGAGCAAGGCCCGCGAGCGCTGATGCGGCAGGGAATGAATGGCCTGCAGCGGCGCGACCTCGACCAGACTGCGCGTGGCCAATCCCAGCCATTCTTCGCCGAGGCGAAACATCAGCAGCGAACGGGTTTTCACATCCGTTTCGACGGCGCTGGCCACCGGATCGCGCTCATCCTGCTGCAACGAGTAACGGTCGAGCAGACGCGTGGCGGCGGCGGAATACACCGAGCAATTGCGGCAATGAATATGTTCTTCGAGCAGCGGGCAGGACTTGTCACCGTGGATGCCGATACGGTTCCAGCAATCGTCGATGGCCCGGGCGTCTTCGTGGGTGACGTTCAAGGTGTCGGACGCGATCATCGTTTACGCTCACTGTCGGCGGTGCGGCCGCTGCGGGCAGCGCGCTCCTGCAATCGTCTGGCACCGGCGCTGTCGCCCTGGGCCTGCAGCAACGCGGCCAGGTGCATCAACGCTTCGGGGTGTTGCGGTTCAAGGTACAGCGCCTTGCGGTAGAAACCCTGGGCTTCGAGGGTCAGCCCGGCGACATCGCTGAGCAGGCCGAGCCAGTAAAACACCTGAGCCACCGGCTCATGGCTGCGCAAATACTGTTCACACGCGGCGCGTGCTTCGGCGCTTTTGCCTTCGTTGGCCAGCGCGGCAATGTTCGCCAGCAATGCTGCCGCGTCCGGGTTCGCGCTGTTGCGGGTGATCGGCAGTGGCGTTACTGCGCTGAACGGCCGATTGCGCACCGGAGGCGGCGACGGGCTGCGTGGCGCTGGGCTGATCGGCAACGTGACAGGTTTTGGCGTCGGCAGCGGCTCGGGATGCGGATCGCTATGACGACTGAACGCAAAAGACTGCGGGATGCCGATCGAACGCATGCCCAGACGCCCGAGCAGACTGCCCTCGGCCGGGCCGATAAACAGCACGCCGTCGACATGCGTCAGGCGTTTGAGCACTTCGAACACTTGCTTCTGCGTGGGCTGATCGAAATAGATCAACAGGTTGCGGCAGAACACAAAATCGAACGCCGGCTCGCTGGCCAGCAGCGCCGGATCAAGCACATTGCCGACTTGCAGACGCACCTGCTCACGGACATTTTCGTTGACCCGATGGCCGTCCTGCTCGGCGCTGAAATGCCGTTCGCGATAGTCCAGATCCTGACCGCGAAACGAGTTCTTGCCGTACAGCGCCCGCCGCGCCTTTTCCACCGACAGCGGGCTGACGTCCATGCCATCGACCTTGAACTGATGCGGCTTGAGCCCGGCATCGAGCAACGCCATGGCAATCGAATAGGGTTCTTCGCCGGTGGAACACGGCAGGCTGAGAATGCGCAAGGCGCGCATGTTGTTCAGCTCGTTGAGGCGATTTCGCGCCAGTTTGCCCAGGGTGGCGAACGATTCCGGGTAACGGAAAAACCAGGTTTCCGGGACGATCACTGCTTCGATCAGCGCTTGCTGTTCATCGCGCGAGCCTTGCAGCAGTTGCCAATACTCATCGGCATGCGCGGCCTGCGAGAGCGTCGTGCGCTGCCGCACCGCGCGCTCGATGATCGCCGGGCCAACCGAGGTCACATCAAGGCCGATGCGTTCCTTGAGGAAGTCGAAAAAGCGCTGATCACTGCTCATGGCTGCGCCTCAAGCTGCGCCGGGTCCAGCGGTGGAGTGGGGAACAACAGCGTACGCACGGACTCATCGAGCAAGTCATTGACCCGCACCCATTGCACCAGCCCTTGCGCATCTTCGCGCACCGGGCCGAGGTACGGCGCCTCACGGTTATCGAGACCGTAAGGCTGAAATTCCTGCGGATGGCAGCGCAGGGTATCGGTGGCCTGTTCGAGGATCAGCCCGAGCCATTGCGCCGCTTGCGTGGCGTCCGGGCGGTAGTTCACCAGCACCAGCCGCGTGCTGGTACGCGCCTCGGCCGATTGGCCGAACGTCAGCGCGCTGAGGTCGATCACTGGCACCACCGCGCCGCGATAGGCGAACACTCCGGCGACCCATTGGGGCGCGCGGGCAATCGTTTTCAATGGCAGGCGCGGCAGCACTTCCGCCACTTCGGTGGCGCGCAAGGCGTAACGCTCGCTGCCGATGCGAAACAGCAGGAACAGCGCCGGCTTCGCCACGGGCGCGGCACCGCGTTTGGCGATGATGTCGCTCATCAGACTTTGAATCGCGAAACGCCGCTGCGCAGCCCGACGGCCACCTGGCTCAGTTCGTCGATGGCGAAACTGGCCTGACGCAGCGACTCGACGGTCTGGCTGCTGGCATCGCCCAACTGCACCAGCGCATGGTTGATCTGCTCGGCGCCAGTGGCCTGGGCCTGCATGCCTTCATTGACCATCAACACCCGCGGCGCCAGCGCCTGCACTTGATGGATGATCTGTGACAGCTGCTCGCCGACCTGCTGCACTTCGGACATGCCGCGGCGCACTTCTTCGGAGAATTTGTCCATGCCCATCACACCGGCCGACACCGCCGACTGAATCTCGCGGACCATTTGTTCGATGTCATAGGTGGCGACAGCGGTCTGATCCGCCAGACGTCGCACTTCGGTGGCGACCACGGCAAAACCGCGACCGTACTCACCGGCCTTCTCCGCTTCGATCGCGGCGTTGAGCGAGAGCAGGTTGGTCTGGTCGGCGACTTTGACGATGGTCACCACCACCTGATTAATGTTGCCGGCCTTCTCATTGAGAATGGCCAGTTTGGCGTTGACCAGATCGGCGGCACCCATCACCGAGTGCATGGTGTCTTCCATGCGCGCCAGGCCTTGCTGGCCGGAACCGGCGAGTACCGAAGCCTGATCGGCGGCGGTCGATACTTCGGTCATGGTGCGCACCAGATCGCGCGAGGTGGCAGCAATCTCGCGGGAGGTCGCGCCGATCTCAGTGGTGGTCGCAGCAGTTTCGGTAGCGGTGGCTTGTTGTTGCTTGGAGGTGGCAGCGATTTCGGTGACCGACGTGGTCACTTGCACCGACGAGCGCTGGGCCTGGGACACCAGCGAGGTCAGCTCGGTCATCATGTCGTTGAAGCCGGTTTCGACGGCGCCGAATTCGTCCTTGCGGTCGAGATTCAGGCGCGAGCTGAGGTCGCCGGTGCGCATGGTTTCGAGGATCTTCACGATGCGGTTCATCGGCGCCATGATCGCGCGCATCAGCAGCAAACCGCAGAGACCGGCAGCCAAGACCGCAACCAGCAGGGAAACGAACATGCTGACTTTGGCCGCGGCCACGGCATCGTCGATATTGGCCATGGCCTGATCGGCGACTTTCTTGTTTTCGCCGATGATGTCGTTGAGTTTCGTACGACCGCTGTACCACGCCGGCGTGAGCTTCTCGTGGAACAGCTTCACCGCATCAGCTTCCAGATTGCGCTTGTGCAAATCGAGCACCGCGTCCTGAATCTGCATGTAGTTATCGTGGTACTTCACGAAGGCGGCGAATTCGCTACGGTCCTCGTCGGTCGCCATGGTCTTGCGGTAATTCTCCATCTGCTCCTGCAGACGGTTCTCAAAGGACTTGTACTCGGCAGCGTCTTCGCTGCTGATGCCCTGACCTTCCTTGAGGCCGAGCAATTCCTGAGTCTGCAGATAGCTGTCGACCCAGGCACCACGAATCATCGAGCTGTAATAGACACCGGGAATCGCATCGTCGCGGACACTGTTTTCACTGGCTTCGATCTTCAACAGTCGCGAGTACGACAGCACCACCATCAGCAACATGATGGCGATAATCACCGCAAAGCTCGCCAAAATGCGTTGGCGCAACGTCCAGTTCTTCACAGTGATTCCTCGTGCCTAGGTCGAAATGCGGGGAGTATAGCCGAGGGCGGTGTTTCATTTATAAGACGCTTTTTAACCCTCACACCCGCCGCGGCTAAACCGGCACGGGCTCTGGCTTGGGACTTTCCAGCAAGCGAGGGTCAACTGGCCAGTGACGGAATGGTAGAAAGGGGCGCTGGATCGGTCATTTCTGAACGGACGGTTTCTTCGCAATGGTGGCCACGAGCCATTGTGCGCAAGAAGTTGCGCACTTGTTTTCGTTTTTCACCTATCAACTGCTCTACAGCCCACGTCCCACGT
>NZ_AKJD01000191.1 GCF_000282515.1 Pseudomonas sp. GM80 | reverse complement strand
TCGTGTTGCCCTGTAGGAGCTGACGAGTGAAACGAGGCTGCGATCTTTTGATCCTGCCTCGCAAAATCAACGTCAAAAGATCGCAGCGTGCCGCAGCTCCTACATGAAAAGCAGGCGCGGGTGCTGTGCGCAATGCTTTATCATGGCCACAGTTTTGCTGATCGAGTCCGTCATGAAGTTCGCCATCGCGCTGTTTTCCGCCGCCCATGCGCCCTCCTCGCGCCGCGCCCTGCTGTTTGCGCAGGCTGCGCTGGCCGGTGGGCATGAGATTGTCCGGCTGTTTTTCTATCAGGATGGCGTCTATAACGCCTCTGACGCGGTGGTGACCCCGCAGGATGAACTGGACTTGCCCAAGCAATGGCGCAGCTTCATCACCGAGCAAAAGCTCGACGGCGTAGTGTGCATTGCCGCCGCCCTGCGCCGTGGCGCGCTGAACGCGGAAGAAGCCCAGCGCTATCAGCGTGACGCCGTCTCCGTCAGTGAGCCATGGGAATTGTCCGGTCTTGGGCAATTGCATGACGCCGTGCAAGACGCTGATCGCCTGATCTGTTTCGGAGGTGCATGAGATGGCCAAATCCCTGTTGATCATCAGCCGCCAATCGCCATGGTCCGGCCCCGGCGCCCGCGAAGCGCTGGACATCGTACTGGCCGGTGGCGCCTTCGATCTGCCGATCGGTTTGCTGTTTCTCGATGACGGCGTGTTGCAACTGGCCGCTGGGCAAAACGCCAAAGCCCTGCAACAAAAAGACCTCAGCGCCAACCTGCAAGCGCTGCCGATGTTTGGCGTAGAAGAATTGTTTTACTGCGCCGACAGCGCCAGCGCTCGTGGCCTCGAACAGCTATCGCTAGACGAAGCGCAACCGCTGGCTGCCGAGCAAATCACCGCCCTTATTGACCGTTACGACCAGGTGATCACCCTCTGATGTCGACTTTGCATGTGTTGTCTCATTCCCCTTTTGGCGATGATCGCCTGAGCAGTTGCCTGCGCATCATCGGCAGCGCGGATGCCTTGTTACTGTCCGGCGATGCGGTCTACGCGTTGCAAGCGGGCACCGCGCCGTGCACTGCGCTGCAAAGCCGCCAGATCAAACTGTTCGTCCTCAGCGAAGACGCACAGGCGCGCGCCGTGCAGGTCCCGGACTGGGCCGAAGCCATCGATTACCCGGCCTTCGTCGAACTGTCGATCCATCACGACAAGGTCAACAGCTGGCTATGAATTACATGACCGTCGGCGCCCGCGCCATCGAACTGGACAAGGACGGCTTTCTCGTCGATCTCAGCGATTGGTCGCACGATGTCGCCAGCGCTCTCGCCGCTGCCGAAGAGATCGAGTTGACTCCTGAACACTGGGAAGTCCTCGAACTGCTGCGCAGCTTCTATGCAGAATTCCAACTGTCCCCGGCCACACGCCCGCTGATCAAGTACACCGCGCTGAAACTCGGCACGGAAAAAGGCAACGGCCTGCACCTGAACCGACTGTTCAAAGGCACCCCCGCCAAACTCGCCGCGAAACTGGCGGGCCTGCCCAAACCGACGAATTGCTTATGACCGACTTTCCAGCGCTGACCCTCGAAACGCCTGCCGAACATCCATTCGCCCAGTTCGTGCGAATCCTCGGCAAGGGCAAACGCGGCGCGCGCGATCTCACGCGCGAAGAAGCGCGCGAAGCCATGGGCATGGTGCTCGACGACAAGGTCGAGGACACCCAACTCGGTGCCTTCCTGATGTTGCTGCGACACAAGGAGGAAAGCGCAGAGGAAATGGCCGGATTCACCGAGGCTCTGCGCGCACGCTTGCAGGCGCCAGCGCTGAATGTCGATCTGGACTGGCCGACCTATGCGGGCAAAAAACGCCATCTGCCGTGGTATTTGCTGGTGGCCAAATGCCTGGCACAGAACGGCCTGCGCATCTTCATGCACGGCGGCGGCGCGCACACCGCCGGGCGCCTCTACAGCGAACAACTGCTCGGCGAATTGAACATCCCGTTGTGCCGCGACTGGCAACAGGTCGGTGCAGCGCTGGACAATGGTGGCCTGGCGTTCATGCCGCTGGTGGACTGGGCGCCGCAGTTGCAGAACATGATTGACCTGCGCAACACCCTGGGCCTGCGTTCACCGATCCATTCGCTGGCGCGGATTCTCAATCCGCTGGGCGCGCGCTGCGGGCTACAGAGCATTTTTCACCCCGGCTATCAGGCCGTGCACCGCGATGCCAGCGGATTGCTCGGCGACACAGCGATTGTGGTCAAGGGTGATGGCGGCGAAATCGAGATCAACCCCGACGCTAACAGTCACCTCTATGGCACCACGGGTGGCGAGAGCTGGGACGAAGAATGGCCGCAACTGTCGGCGCAGCGTCACGTCAAACCATCGTCACTGGATGTCGAGCACCTGAAGGCCGTGTGGCGCGGCGACGTGGTCGACAGCTATCCGCAAATGGCCCTGATTGCGACCATGGCCCTGGCCTTGCGCGGCCTCGGACAAAACCGTGAACAGGCCTTCGAAACCGCCGAGCAATACTGGGCCGCACGGAACAAATCGATTTAACCGATCATTCGCGCCCGATCTTTGCGCTTTTTGTTCGAACTCATCGGAATAGACTCGACTCCAACGATTATCGGTTTATGGAGTCTTGATCATGGGTTTACTCGTCGATGGCCACTGGCAGGACAAGTGGTATGAAAGCGGCAAGGACGGCGCGTTCCAGCGCGAACAGGCCAAGCGCCGCAATTGGGTCACCGCCGACGGTGAGCCCGGCCCCAGCGGTGAAGGTGGTTTTGCCGCCGAGGCAGGACGCTATCACCTCTACGTTTCCCTCGCCTGTCCATGGGCGCATCGCACACTGATCCTGCGCAAGCTCAAAGGTCTGGAAAGTCTGATCGACGTCTCCGTCGTAAGCTGGCTGATGCTGGAAAACGGCTGGACGTTCGACAAAGCGCTGGGCTCGACCGGCGACAAGCTCGATGATTTTGCATTCATGCACCAGCGCTACACCGCTGACACCGCCGACTACACCGGGCGCGTCACTGTGCCGGTGCTGTGGGACAAAAAGCTCAAACGCATCGTCAGTAATGAATCGGCGGAGATCATCCGCATGTTCAACAGCGCGTTCGATGGTTTGACAGGCAACGATCTGGACTTCTACCCGGCGCCGCTGCGCGGTGAAATCGATGCGCTGAACGAGCGGATCTATCCAGCCGTGAACAACGGCGTGTATCGCGCAGGCTTTGCCACGTCGCAACAGGCTTATGAAGAAGCGTTCGATGAAGTGTTTGCCGAACTCGATCACTTGGAGCGCGTGTTAGGCGCCAACCGCTATCTGACCGGGGAATACCTGACGGAAGCGGACGTGCGTCTGTTTACCACGGTGATTCGTTTTGACGCGGTGTACCACGGGCACTTCAAGTGCAATCTGCGGCGGATTGCCGATTACCCGAATCTGTCAAACTGGTTGCGTGAGCTCTATCAGATGCAGGGGATTGGCGAGACGGTGTATTTTCAGCACATCAAGAACCACTACTACGGCAGCCACAAGACCATCAACCCGACGGGTATTGTGCCGAAGGGGCCGGAGCAGGATTTCACAGTGGCCCATGATCGGGCGCGGTTGGCTGGCAAAGGGGTTTGGCGCCGGGGTTGAGATTTGTATTGTTTTTGAGGGCCCCATCGCTGGCAAGCCAGCTCCCACCGGGATTTTGGTGATGCTGAAGATTGCAGCTTCAACACAAAACCTGTGGGAGCTGGCTTGCCAGCGATGGGGTCAACTCGGTTCTCAGACCTGCGCCTGAGCCCCTTCAAACCAAGCCAGTTTCTCGCGCAGTTGCACCACTTCCCCAACGATCACCAAGGTCGGCGCATGCACTTCATGCTCCGCCACCAATCGCGGCAGATCCGCCAGCGTGCCGGTAAAGACTCGCTGATTGACCGTGGTGCCCTGCTGAATCAACGCCGCCGGGGTATCCGCTGAACGACCGTGCTTGATCAGTTGTTCGCAGATCACCGGCAACCCCACCAGGCCCATGTAGAACACCAGCGTCTGCGCCGGGGCGACAAGGTCTACCCATGGCAGATCGGTGGAGCCGTCCTTCAAATGCCCGGTGACAAAGCGCACAGATTGCGCGTAATCACGATGGGTCAGCGGAATCCCGGCATACGCCGCGCAACCGCTGGCCGCGGTGATGCCCGGTACCACTTGGAAGGGAATGCCGTGGGCCGCCAGTTCTTCGATCTCTTCGCCGCCACGGCCGAAGATGAACGGATCACCACCCTTCAACCGCACCACACGCTTGCCGGCCTTGGCCAGATCGACCAGTTGCTGGTTGATCTGATCCTGCGGCACGGCGTGATCGGCGCGACGCTTGCCGACATACACACGTTCGGCATCGCGACGGCACAGCTCAAGAATTGCTGGCGCGACCAAGCGGTCATACAGCACCACGTCGGCTTGCTGCATCAGACGCAGGGCCTTGAAGGTCAGCAGGTCAGGATCGCCCGGGCCAGCGCCGACCAGATACACCTCGCCGGTGGTGACCATCGCTTCGCCATCGATCTTGGCTTGCAACAGACGTTCGGCTTCGGCGCCCTGCCCGGCCAGTTGCCGATCGGCAATCGGCCCCTGAAATACGTCTTCCCAGAAACCACGACGCTGCTGCACATCCGGAAACAGGCTTTTCACCTGATTACGGAAACGTGCAGCGAGCCCGGCCAGTTGGCCGTAAGTCGAGGGAATCCAGGTTTCGATCTTGGCGCGAATCAAGCGCGCCAGCACCGGCGCATCGCCGCCGCTGGACACGGCAATGATCAATGGCGAACGGTCGACGATCGCCGGGAAGATCACGCTGCACAAGGCAGGCGCATCGACCACGTTGACCGGTACACAACGCTTGTGAGCATCGGTGGAAACTTGTGCGTTCAGCGTTTCGTCGTCTGTGGCGGCGATGATCAGCCCGCAACCGTCCAGATCCGCTTCGACGTAACCGCGCAACAGGCATTCGCCGCCAGAGGCGACGACCAGTTCACGCAGTTGCGTTTCGATTTCAGGTGCGACCACCCGCAGCAGCGCACCGGCATCGGCCAGCAGGCGGGATTTGCGCAAGGCAATTTCCCCCCCACCGACGACCAACACACGACTGCCGCGCAGGTTGTGAAACAGCGGCAGATATTTCATTTAGCCGATGACCTCAAGGCCACCCATGTACGGCTTCAGCACGTCCGGCACACGGATCGAACCGTCGGCCTGCTGGTAGTTTTCCAGCACCGCAACCAGGGTACGACCTACAGCCAGACCGGAGCCGTTCAAGGTGTGTACCAGTTCAGGCTTGCCGGTTTCCGGGTTGCGGAAACGCGCTTGCATACGACGGGCCTGGAAGTCGCCGCAGTTCGAGCACGACGAAATTTCGCGGTACTTGTCCTGGCTCGGGATCCACACTTCGAGGTCGTAAGTCTTGACCGCGCTGAAGCCCATGTCGCCGGTGCACAGCGCCAGGGTGCGGTAAGGCAGACCGAGCAGTTGCAGGACTTTCTCGGCGTTGGCGGTCAGGCCTTCCAATGCTTCCATCGAAGTCGATGGTTCAACGATCTGGACCATTTCAACTTTGTCGAACTGGTGCTGACGGATCATGCCGCGCGTGTCGCGACCCGACGCGCCGGCTTCACTGCGGAAGCACGGGGTGTGAGCGACGAACTTGATCGGCAGCAGTTTCGAGTCGACGATTTCGCCGGCAACGATGTTGGTCAGCGACACTTCGGCGGTAGGGATCAGGTACAGATCGGCTTCGCCTTCGCGGGCGATCTTGAACAGATCTTCTTCGAACTTCGGCAGTTGACCGGTGCCTTGCAGCGCCGGCGCCTGAACCAGATAAGGTGTGTAAGCCTCTTCGTAGCCGTGCTCGTTGACGTGCAGGTTGATCATGAACTGCGCCAGTGCGCGGTGCAGACGGGCGATCGGGCCGCGCAGCAGAGCGAAACGCGCGCCGGACAGCTTGGCGGCGGTTTCAAAGTCCAGCCAGCCGAACTTCTCGCCCAGGGCAACGTGGTCTTTCACTTCGAAATCGAACGCAGCCGGGGTGCCCCAGCGGCGCACTTCAACGTTGTCGTCTTCGTCTTTGCCGACCGGCACGGATTCGTGTGGCAGGTTAGGAATACCCAGCACGATCGAGTCCAGTTCGGTCTGGATTGCGTCCAGCTCGACTTTACCGGCACTCAATTCGCCCGCCATGCGCTCGACGTCTGCCATCAACGGCGCGATGTCTTCGCCACGCTGCTTGGCCTGACCGATGGATTTGGAACGCGCGTTACGCTCAGCCTGCAGTGCTTCGGTGCGGGTCTGGACGGTCTTGCGCTGTTCTTCCAGCGCTTCGATGCGCGCGGTATCCAGGGCAAAGCCACGGGAAGCCAGGCGGTCCGCTACGTCCTGAAGGTTGCTACGTAACAGTTTGGAATCGAGCATGTCGGTTTCTCGTTATCAAAGTTTGGTCAAAGACAGGCCAGCCCACGTCGCGAGCAGCCCGCCGAATACGCTGAGTGCCGCATAGCCCAGGGCCAGCGGCACTTGCCCGCTTTCCAGCAGGCGCACCGTATCCAGTGAAAAGGATGAAAAAGTCGTCAGCCCCCCGAGGAAGCCGACCATCAACCCGGCACGCACCTCGATCGGCACTTCCGGGCGTATCAAAAACAGGCCGTACAACACGCCAATCAGCAAGCAGCCCACGATATTAACGGCCAGCGTCGCGGTATAGAAGTGCCGCGGCCAATTGGCAGTGATCCAATTGCCAGTAGCGAAGCGCAACAAAGTGCCAGCAACGCCGCCGGCAGAGACCGCGATGATCAATGGAAGCACTATTTTCTCCGCTGCCGTGGGCTTAAACGGTCGAGTTGGGCGAGGTGGTTGAGCTTCTCGCCGATCTTCAACTCCAGGCCGCGCGGCACCGGTTGGTAGAACGGGATCGGCTCGAGTTCTTCCGGAAAATAGTCTTCGCCAGCGGCGTAAGCGTCCGGTTCATCGTGGGCGTAGCGGTATTCGTCGCCATAACCCAACTGCTTCATCAGTTTGGTCGGCGCGTTGCGCAAGTGCAGCGGTACTTCCAGCGAACCGTGCTCGGCGGCGGCACGCAGGGCGGTTTTGAAGCCCATGTACACCGCGTTGCTTTTCGGCGCGCAGGCCAGATAGGTAATGGCTTGCGCCACGGCCAACTCGCCTTCCGGGCTGCCGAGGCGTTCCTGCACTTCCCACGCGGCGAGGCACAGGCTCAGGGCGCGCGGGTCGGCATTGCCGATGTCTTCGCTGGCCATGCGCACCACGCGCCGGGCCAGGTACAGCGGATCGCAACCGCCGTCGATCATCCGCGCGAACCAGTACAACGCGCCGTCGGGGTTGGAGCCGCGCACTGATTTGTGCAGTGCCGAGATCTGGTCGTAGAACGCTTCGCCGCCCTTGTCGAAGCGCCGACGCGTATCGCCGAGCAGACTATGCAGCAGATCAATGCCCATCTCGCTGTTGTCGTCGGCCAGGTCGGAGGCGTTTTCCAGCAGATTGAGCAACCGTCGGCCATCGCCATCGGCGGCGGACAGCAGCATCTGAAAGCCCTCATCGCTGAGGGTCAGATTGCGCTTGCCCAGGCCGCGCTCTTCGGTGAGCGCGCGGTGCACCAGTTTGCGTAGCGCCGCTTCGTCGAGGCTTTTCAGCACGTAGACACGGGCGCGCGACAACAAGGCGTTGTTGAGTTCGAATGAGGGGTTTTCGGTGGTGGCGCCGATGAAGATCAGCGTGCCGTCTTCAACGTACGGCAGGAACGCGTCCTGCTGCGACTTGTTGAAACGGTGCACTTCATCGACGAACAGAATTGTGCGCTTGCCGTACTGGCCGGCCTGTTGCTTGGCGATTTCAACCGCCTGACGGATCTCTTTGACCCCGGCGAGCACCGCCGAGACCGTTTCGAAGTGCGCGTCCGAGACTTCCGCGAGCAACCGCGCCAAGGTGGTTTTACCCACGCCCGGCGGGCCCCAGAAAATCATCGAATGCAGGGCACCCTGCTCCAGCGCCTCACGCAGAGGCTTGCCGCGAGCGAGCACGTGCTCCTGACCGACGTACTCATCCAGATTGGTCGCGCGCAAACGCGCGGCCAGTGGCTGGGCAATCGGTGCACTGCGAAACAGATCCATCACGTAGCGTTGAAACCTCGAATTTTTCGAATACTGTGTGAAACCGAGTGGCGAGGGGATTTATCCCCGTTGGGCTGCGAAGCGGCGCCAAAAGCGACGACTGCTGCGCAGCCGAACGGGGATAAATCCCCTCGCC